>DASRIZ010000025.1:0-32647 GCA_035649735.1 Blastocatellia bacterium
CTCGACCACGCTAAAAGCGCGAGCGCGATAAACGCGATGTACCCCGACTCGATATGACCGCTATGCGCGCCTTCAAAGATCACCAGCGGATGCCAGGCGAAGATGATAGCTCGCGCGGGGTCGATGCCGTTGCGCGCAAGCACGAGCATAAGCACGAGCATCGTCATCAAGTCGAACGATGCGATCGCCGTCTTGATTGCGGTTACACTCATCGGTGCGAGTTTTGCGACGGCAACAAAGACTAGTTGGGCCACAGGCGGATAAGGCGATCGCCATCGTTTATCCTCTCGATTGATGTTTGGATAGATCTTGTCGTCGCGAAGTCCCTTCAGCTCATCCGCTTCCGGAGTATACCGGTATGGATTTATCCCGGCCGCTTGCACGCGACCATCCCAAACATAACGATAAACATCCGAGGAAAGGTACGGTCGTTGGGGCACTAGCACCGCCCGGCTTGCTACGCCAAAAAGGATCACAAGCAAAAGGGTTGCCCATCTCGTGACGCGTGAGAGCCGGTGCGACCAGCGGTGCACCACATAACACGCAAGCAAATACATTGCGAGCTGCCCAATAAACAGCCCGATGTATGCTGCCAGCCATTGAGTGAATCGATGAAGATCTCGGCCCCAGAAGTAGAGCGAGGTGCTGGCTGTGCCGATAATAATGAGCGCGACAGGAAGGACGGCGGCCGAAAGCGCCGGGCGCGAGTTTTGAAATCGTCGTTGGCCGAGCGTGTTGGCTGTAGTCGTGTCAATCATTCCATGAGCCAATTCTCATTGCGCTCAGTCGTCCAAATGTGTTCCGCGGCTGCGAAGGATCTGGTAGAGCTTTCCCGAGCCGGCTTCCGTTTCGTCCGGCGACTCGATCTGAATCGTCAGGTGTCCAATGTTGAACTCGGAACGCAGCTGCGTCTGAAGACCTTCGAGCACCGCCCGGTGAATAAAGCCCGGCTCAATAGTCACGTGAGCCGACAGCGCTTCCATGCCGGAACTTATAGTCCATACGTGGAGGTCGTGTACATCCGTCACACCCGGCACGGTGTGCATGGCATCGACGACCGCACGAATGTTGATGTGCGTCGGAGTGCCCTCCAAGAGTATGTTCACCGACTCTCGTATTAGCTGCCACGAGCTGTAGATGATCAGTACGCACATCGCAATGCTGATCAACGGATCTGCAAGCGCCCATCCCCATCGCCAGATAAGAACCCCCGCTATGATCGCGCCGACCGAACCAAGAGCGTCTCCCATCACGTGAAGGAAAGCGCCGCGCATATTCAGGTTTTCTCGCGAAGCGGCGTGCAGCACAAAGGCGCTGATTGCGTTTATCGCGAGCCCGCCGATCGCAATCAATGTAACCTCAAAACCTTTAACAGTCTCCGGCGATTTGATTCGTTGAAACGCTTCGACTGTTATAAGCAGAGATATCACGACCAGCGCCGCGCCGTTAACCAGCGCGGCAAGAATCTCCATTCGATAGTATCCGTAGGTCTTTTTTGTTGTTACCGGGCGGGCCGAAAACCACAACGCAATCAACGCAAGCGCCAGCGACGCAACGTCCGCCAGCATATGCCCCGCATCCGAAAGCAGCGCCAGCGAGTTCGTAAGGAACCCGCCTATAGCTTCCGCGAGCATATAAAGGAACGTGAGGCACAAAACGACTGTGAGACGCCGCCGGTTGCTTCCGGGACTGTGGGTGTGAGAGTGATCCTTGTGTGCTTCGGCCATGACGCAATCTCGGCCTGCCCGCCACGCAACCTTGCCCGCCGGTTTTTTGAGAAATGGCAGGTGAGGCTCAAACGGCGTTACTTTATGCCGAGCAATTCCACTTCAAAAATCAGCGTGGCGCTCGGCGGTATCACTGGAGCTCTCCCGGCCGGCCCGTAGGCGAGATCCGGCGGGATTATCAGCTTCCGTTTGCCGCCGATCTTCATAGTCATTATTCCCTCATCCCAGCCCTTTATGACGCGGGACATGCCGATAGGAAAAGTATAGGGCTGCCCTCTATCAACTGAGCTGTCAAACTTACTCCCATTCTCGAGCGTGCCGGTGTAATGAACGGTCACCATCTGCCCGCGCTTTGGACTCTCTCCTGACCCGATGACCAGATCAACATACTTCAATCCCGAGGAAGTCGTTATTTGCTGTGGAGGCATTTTGGTATCCTGTGAAGCCACGACACGCCACCGGCCAAGCCGCCTGACAAACGTGTCGGTGTACCTGATGTCTTCGTTTGCGTCCTTGCCGTCTATTGTCAGTTTTCCTGTCCACCGTCCGGTTACCACTCCCGTATCGCCAAACACACGCACGATCGTGTCGCTCAGGTTGTAAGACTCAATCTTGATCACTCGCGTAGCGGCATCGATATACTGAGACTTGTTGAAAGTCTGTCCGTCCGCGTCGGTGAAAGTGAACCGATCATCGAGGATGCGGTTGAGCGTCTCCTTGTCGCGATTCTTGAAGGCCTCCATCCATTGATGCTCCGCGTCTTTCAACAACTGCTCGGCGTTCGCGTTTGATGACCGGACGGGCCGGCCTTTACTCGATGGCTTCCCTGTTGTCTGAGGCATCGCAATCGATGACGCAATCAAAATCATCAAGAAGCTCAAACCCGCGTTCTTCATCCGGTCTCCCTCTTATGTCCGACAAACTTTAGTTTGTCGAGCCAATCAATGCGCCACTAATTTGGACTGCGCCACCCCGCTCCGCAATCGGTGACTTTTGCCTGCGTGGCGGCGCATTCCCCTTGCGCTCGTGTTCCAATGGTCTCCCGCCACACAACAAAAGCGCCGCCACGCATGCAAAAGTTACCGATTGCGGAGCGGGGTGGCGCAGTCCAAATAGGGCTCTGAATCCAAACTGACCCACTACCTCACATCAACGAGCGTTGACAACTTGAGATGCGACGCCACCGCGATAGACCAGCTTGTGATTTGAAAACCCCAACTCGACGGCGTCGTACAGCTCCTGGATCAAGGCGGGTCCATACCGCGAAAGAAAGTAATAGACGTTTAACTCGCGCTCCTGCAAATTCTTGTTCGGAAAGAGCGTGGTAAAGGCTCGCTCGACCTGGCGGTACGCGGTTTCATCGCGATGCGCGCTCGAGTGTATAAATCGCGTGCGAAGATGCTCGAGCTGATAGGTTATTTTTTCTCGAGCTCGCTTCAGCGGATCACTCAGCGTCGGGTCCGTCTTCTGTAGCGCGTCGCTGAGCTTGTCGAGGTATTCGGCTAGAGCGCGCTCAGTCTCAGTAAAAGCGTCGGCAGCCCCTCGATCAAGGCTCTGTTCGACGACCTTTGTTACCGCGGGGTGCAGCCCTTCGAAAAAGTCCTTAAGCTCGAGGCCGTACTTCTTCATCGTTTTCTGATGACGACCTTCGACAATCGTGAAGCTCGCGCGAGGCAATACGCACGGTTCCTGTCGCCCAAGCGTTGCGTACACAGCGCGAAGCTGTGCAAAGTAGGCGATCTCAGCAGGGCCGCCGATATACGCGGCAGTTGGCAGCAGGTAATCCTGAACCACCGGACGAAGCGTCACATTTGGGCTAAAGCAACTCGGACAGCGGGCAGCCAGCTCAGCAAGCTCGTCGTCGCTGAATGAACGCTCCGAGCCCTTTACCACAAAACGGCCGTTGTTATGAGTGAGCGCCGCACGGCGGCCATCATCCATTATGAAGAGCGGCACCATGTCTTCGGACACGTGAATCTGCGCATGATAGCCCGACTCTTCAAGCTCCCGGCTGCGCGCGACAAGCGCTTCGGCGATCTCGCTCGATTTCCGAATCGCGTCCGAATAAAGCGGTGCAGCTACCTGCTTCAATTCCTCATCGAGAGGGTCAAACAGAACCACCCCATACTCGCCAAACAGCCGCGCCATCAATCGCGAGAATGCCTCCGCAAATCCGACACCTTCCGCGTAGCTGTCTCGGAGATCGCGCTCGAGCGCGGGCGTGAATTCCGAAGACGCAAGCTGCGCAACCAGCTGATCAATCGTTTCAGCAATGCCTTCACAGAGCGTAACCCGGCCGACCGGCTCATCGGGCTTGTGACCGCTCGCTTCGTACTGAACCAAGTTTAAACGTCCTTCGCGGTCAACGACCCGGGAATGGTTCACTTCTTCATAGTCGTGATCCTCGCTGGCAACCCAAAACACAGGCACCGCGTCGACACCCTGATCCCGCAGACATGCCGATAGCCTGATTACCGTGAGCGCTTTGTGAATCGTGTACAGCGGCCCGGTAAACAGCCCCGCTTGCTGCCCGGTAACGATTGCGACTGCGCCCGGCCGTCGAAGCATATCGATATGTTTGAAGGTCAACTCAGGAGAACCAACGCTTCGATTTATTCGCTCCAGCGCATCAGGCACGCGCTTTCGATCGAACTGCTGTGCTCCCACGCGGCGGGCGTGTTCCAGCAGCGGCTGATCTGAACGGCCGTAGTTTGGATAAAACCGAGCGACCTTCGGGTAGTCATACATGAAATCGTTGAAAAGTGCCGTCGTGCGCGGTATGTCCGTAAACCGCAGCGAGTCGGTGAGCTGATCAGCAGCTGCTTCGAGGTCTTTACAATCAGCAGTCATACGATTCCCGATTGCCTATTTGCGATTGACAATTGCCGGCCCGGAAATCGGCAATCGTAAATCGGCAATCCTTTCATTCAATCTCAGGGAACAGTCCGGTCTTGCGAATCACCGCCTTGATCTTCTGGTAATCCGAACTGCTCACCGGACTCAACGGCGCGCGCGGGAACGTCCCAGCAAGCCCCAAAATCTCCATCGCGGCTTTGAGCCCGGGCACACTCAGACCGGCAGTTACGATATGCGAAAGCGGCGCGATGCGATTCTGAAGCTCGCGTGCTCGCGGGTGATCGCCGGATTTTGCCGCTTCGTACAACTCGACACACGCTCGTGGAGCGGCACAAGCCACACCAAGAATGGCGCCAGTTGCCCCCATCGTGAGCGAGGGATATACAATTCCGCCGTTTCCTACCATCACCGAAAAATCTTCAGGAGACAGGCGAATGGTTTCGGCAATCGCTCCCATGTTCCCGGCGCTGTCTTTGACTCCTATGATGTTCTGATGCGCGCCGAGTTCGGCTATCGTCGCAGAGTCAATAACCACTCCGGTATTTTGCGGAACGTTGTAGATCAAAACCGGGAGCGGGGATTGATCGGCAACTTCGCCGAAATGGCGAGTGAGCCGCTCCTGGTTCATCGATCCTTTGTAAAAATAAGGAGTGATAACCAGTACGGCGTCCGCTCCCCAATCGGCGGCTGCACGTGAAGCTTCGACGGCCGCTCGCGTCGAGAATTCGTTCACACCTGCGACTATCGTATGGTCGCTGTTTGCCGAGCGTTTGACGGTCTCTACAACCCGGCGTCGCTCGTCGCGCGTTAGATGAACCGCTTCACCATTAGAGCCCAGCGGCACATAGCCCCGGAGCCCAGTCTCATTGTATCGAGCGATATTCGAGGCAAGAGCGCCGTAATCGACATCTCCACCTTCGGTAAATGGGGTAGTCACGGGCGGGAGTATTCCGTTGAGATTGATTGTCGGCATACCGTTTGACATTGTCCTACGCTTTACTCCGGCCGGCGGTTTCAACCAACCGGGAAGTAATCTCGGATTATAGGTGCCGGTTGAGGAAAGGCGCAACGGAAGAAAGATTTAGGGTTCAGGGTCCAGGGTTCTGGTTTGTGGTTTCTGGTTTCTAGTTTCTGGTTTGTGGTTTGTGGTTTGTGGTTTGTGGACTCAGGTTTCGGCTTGATATAGGATCGAAACCAAAAGCCAGCAACCGTAAACCATAAACTAGAGACAAACCAAAAACCACAAACCAGAAACCACAAACCACAAACCAGAAACCTAATCCCGAACCTTGGAGTTTCGCCCCTTTCTGCGTTATCAATGAACCGTGAAACTGATCTTTATGGGAACCCCTGAGTTCTCAGTAGCGTCGCTAGAGCAATTAGTAATTGACGGCCACGAAATCGCAGCGGTGTTCACCCAACCCGACAAGCCGGCCGGCCGTGGAAAGCATCTGCACTCGCCGCCGGTGAAGGATGTCGCCCTTAGCCGCGGCATACCTGTACATCAGCCTTCAAAGATCAAAGTCAACGACGAAGTGCGCGCGATCTTTGAGAGCATCGCACCTGATGCCTGCGTTGTAGTCGCTTACGGCAAAATACTGCCTGAGTGGTTGCTTGCAATTCCCCGTTTCGGTTGCATTAACGTTCACGCATCGCTCCTGCCGAAGTATCGTGGAGCGGCTCCAATCAACTGGGCGGTCGCACACGGCGAGCAAATGACTGGAGTCACGATCATGCAAATGGACGCTGGGATGGACACCGGACCAATGCTTGCGCAGCGGTCGATCCCAATTGCAGAGCAAGAGACGACACCCGAGCTCTCGACGCGCCTCGCCCGGTTGGGTGCCGGACTACTCTGTGAAACGCTTCCACATGTCGAGCTCGGCGACGTTGAGCGAATCCCACAGAATGACGCCGAAGCCAGCTACGCGCCACTGCTTAAACGCGACAATGGATTGATTGACTGGGAAATGCGATCCAGTGAGATAGCCAATCGCGTCCGAGCGTTTCAACCGTGGCCTGGTACTTACACAAACTATAAAGGGGCCCGGCTTATCGTGTGGCGAGCGTATCAACCAATTTGGGATGGAGACGTCTCGGCCGAGGGCGGAACGATACTAAACATCGACGATACCGGCATCGCCGTTTTATGCGGTGATCAAAGTGTTCTGCTGATCGGTGAGATTCAACTCGAAGGCAAGCGCCGGGTTTCAGCGCGCGAATTCGCAAACGGCGCGCGGTTGAAGCCGGGAGATCGATTCAATCAGGAATGATTCTACAGACTCAAATTGTCACTAGAGGGTCAAGGCCCGAAGTACGGGTTCAGGCCCGAGTGTTGTTGACGTTTGTTGAGCGGACCATCGAACCAAACGATTCGCAAGACGAGAAGGGCGCGGATTTCTCCGCGCCCCTTAACAACGAATTACGGCTTCATACCTATTGTTTACCCGTCGCTGGCGGAGCGGGCCGTCCGTTGTTCTGATAATTAGGATAGGGCGGCCGCTTCGTCGTCTTTGGTGGATTCTTCCGCAGCGCCTCCATTACAACCTCGACTGTCTTCTCGAGCTGCGGGTCCTTGCCCTGCCGCCACGCCTTCGGGTCCAGGTCCACTTCGATATCGGGTGCCACTCCGTGATTCTCAATCTCCCACTGGCCTTCGGGTGAATAGAAAGCGAAGTGCGGCGCGGTAACCGAACCGCCATCCATTAACTGCGGATAACCGCCTATGCCAACCAGGCCGCCCCACGTGCGCTTGCCGATCAGCGGCCCGATTCCCGACCGCCGGAAGAGCCACGGCATATAGTCTCCGCCGGAACCAGCGTACTCGTTGACGATCATCGCCTTCGGGCCGGGCATCGTGCCAAACGGCTGCCGGAAGTCTTCGCCGTCACGCACCGCCCAGTAGCTGTTGAGCGGCTTCTTCAGATAATCGATTATGTAGTCAGCCGCGTGACCGCCTCCGTTGAACCGCTCGTCTATCACCGCGCCTTCCTTGTCGAGCTGCGCGAAATAGTAGCGGTTGAAGTTGGTGTAGCCGTCCTGAGCCGTGTTTGGCAGGTAGACGTACGCGAGCTTGCCCCCGCTCATCTGATCTACTTTGCGGCGATTGCCCTCTATCCATGCCAGGTGCCGAAGCCCTCCCTCGTTTGGGACCGGAACGACCGTGACTTCGCGAGAGCCCGAGCCGTCCGGGTTCGGACCAACACGAATCACCACCTGTTTGTTGGCGGTGCTTTCGAACAACGCGTAGACGTTGTCGGTGGCGGTGAGATTGCGCCCGTTGACAGCCAGAAGATACTCACCCTCCCTGACGTTGACCCCGGGTTGGGTCAGCGGCGCTCGAAGCTCCGGGTTCCAGTTCTCCCCATCGTAGATCTTGGCAAAGCGATACCGTCCGTTCTCCAGCTTGTAGTCGGCGCCGAGCAGTCCCCCAGGCACCCGATTCGGATTTGGAACATCGCCTCCCTGCACATAAAGGTGCCCAACCGTTAACTCACCGAGCATTTCCTGGAAGACGTAGTTGAGGTCGGCGCGATGGGCGAGTGACTTAAGGTACGGCTCATACCGCCTTGCGGTCGCCTTCAAATCGAGACCGTGATAATTCGGGTCGTAGAAAAAGTCGCGTTCGATGCGCCACGCCTCGCGGTACATCTGGTTCCACTCGGCGACTGGATCGACATACACCTCCATCTCTTCGGTCTTGATCTTCCCCTCGCCCGGCTTGGGAGGTGTCGCAGTACCGATGATGAACCAGTTCTGACCCTGGCGATAGATCATCTTCTCCCCGTTGGCAGAGAGATCGAAACCTGAAACGTTGTCTAGAACTTTATCGATCTTGCGCGCGTTCAGGTCGAACTTGTAGAGCGATGCGCCGGTTACACCGGGCGCTGGTGCGGCAAATTCGGTGAGATACAACGTGCCCGACTTCCCGGCGACCAGACCGACGTAGTTTCGGGCTGGGATTGGCAGCCCCAAAATGCGTTGGCCAATGCGATCGAAATCGATGGCCACCCTGGGCGGCGTCTTCGGATTGGCAGGCTTGCTCTGAGCAGACGCCGGAGCCTCCGGTTTCTTCTCGCCTTGGTCGGCGGTTGCGTCAGCCGGCTTATCGGCCGGCTTTTGTTCTTCGGTTTTTTCCTCATCGCTTTCGGGCGCGAGGGGTGACGGAAGATCTTTGGTCAAAACGCAGATGTAAACGCTGCGTGTTGGACGATGCGGATAGCTGTTCATATCGAACCCGAAAACGGCGGGGCCGATGTCGGTGCTGGCGGTGAAATAGAGGTATTTGCCTGCCTTGTCAAACCTTGCACTTCCAGCGTCGCTGAGCCCGTCTGTCACCTGCTGGCTCTTTCCTTCTTCGACAGAGTAGATGAATATGGCGCGGTACCAGGATTTCAGCGGCTGGGTGTAGGCGATCCATCGACTGTCAGGAGACCAGCTAGGGCTGAAGTTCGCTCCGCGAGGTGATTGGGCGATCTTTATCGGAGTCCCCTTATCGATGTCCACGTACCAAAGGTACTGCCGCTTGTCTGAATAGGCGATCTTTTTGCTGTCGGGCGACCAGGTGGGCGAGTAGAAGAACGAAGGCGAACTCCCAAGGTTCACCTTCTTCACCTCTCCCATGCCGGTCTGGCTTCGCAGGTGGAGCTGGTACTCGCCCGACTCATCTGAGAAGTAGGCGATCCATTTACCGTCCGGCGACCAGGAGGGGTCGCGTTCGGCCACGCCGGCCGTTGAGGTCAGGTTCCGCGCATTACCCTTCTCTGCCGGCACGGTGAGTATCTCGCCGCGAGCTTCGAAGACTGCGCGCGCGCCGGTTGGCGAGATCGCGGTATTAGTGATTCGCGGGGCGGCTTTCTCGTACCTCGGCCGAACCGACAGCATATCGCCGCTGATGGTAACGTTCACTTTCGTGCTTCTGTTCGATTTGATATCAAGAAGATGAAGCGAACCGAATTGCTCGTATACTATGGCGTCCGGCCCGGCTGAGGCCGCCTTGATGTCCAGACCGCCGTTCTGAATCACCTGCGACACGCGCTTTGTCGCAGTGTCATAAGAGAAGAGCGTGACTGGGCCGTCGCGATCGGAAAGAAAATAGACGCGATTACCGATCCACATCGGGTTGAAGTCGTTTGAGTTCTCACGCGGCACTCGCTCGACGCTCGAGTCCGCGAGATTGGCGATCCATAACGGCGTCGTGCGCCCGCCACGGTAGCGTTTCCACGACTGGAATGCGCGAGGCAGCGGCACGTACGCCAGGCGGCTGCCATCGGCCGAAAAAGAGCCCTCGTAGGCCATCGGCAGCGGAACCAGGTCGGGAGAGACACCATTGATCGGGATCGTGAACAACTGCGCGGTCCGTCCCGAATCGCTGCTGCGCCCGGAAACAAACAGCACACGCGTGCTATCCGGGGTCCACCCTGCGACTGAATCAGTCCCCGGGTGGTAGGTGATTCGCCGAGGCACGCCGCCTTCAACCGGTACTACGAATACGTCGACGTTCCCGTCATAATCGCCGGTGAACGCAACCCACTTACCGTCGGGCGAGAACATTGGGCCGACTTCGTTACCGACGCCCGCGGTCAGACGGCGTGCGGCTCCGCCTTCGCGCGCGATTATCCAAAGATCGCCCGCATAAGAAAAGACGATGTTGTTCTGGCTGAGGCTCGGTGTGCGCATAAGCAACGGTTGCTCTGTCTGCGCTGCGCCGACAACAGAAAACACGATAACAGCGACGAAGGAAAGAACTATTTTTCTCATATATCAAGATCTCCTAAAGTTTGGACCGATCATCATCGCTCCAAAGATATTGTGCAGAATGCTCATTTCTTTGGCACAGCTTCCATCAGAATCGCGAGAGACTTCCTCAGCGCCTCCGTTCCCTCTCGACTGCCTCGATAGTGTCCAAGTCGCACGACCACCAGATCGTGCGAAGGGATGATCCAAGTAAACTGACCACCGGCGCCCTGCATTGAATATGCATCCTTCGGAACCGGATTTGCGCCGTCGCCGTTGATCCAGAAGAACCCGCCGTAAACCGGCCGCTTGTCGGCCTCCCAGGCGGGTGCAATGGTGCTTACAAATTTGGTAAATCCTTCGGGCAGTATCCGCTCGCCGTTCCATACGCCGTCCTGAAGATAGAGGTTCCCAAGCCTGGCCCAATCACGCCCCGATCCGAATTCGTACCCTTGAGTGAGAAAGTTCCCATACGGATCGGTTTCCAGGACCATCGTTCGAATACCGATCTTGTCGAACAACGCGCGCTGTGGAAATGACAGATACTCTTCGCCACGCTTCTCGACCGCGAGCCGTATCAGATAGCTGATCAACGAAGGATCACAGTTGCGATAGCGTCCGACTGTATTCGGCGGCCACTGCTGCGGTCGTGTCGCGGCGAACTTAAAAGTGTCTATTCCGCCGGTGTAGAAATACATGTGATCGGGGTAACCGACTGATGCATCATAGTCCGGGTCCTGGGTAGCCCTGATGCGCAGACCGCTCGACATCCGCAGAATATCGGCGATTCGTATTTTGGCTCGGGGATCGTCTTTGCTCTGCCATTCGGGAATGGGCGCTGGCTGCCACAAATCATAGTTGCCTCGCTTGACGAGGATGCCCATCAATGTGGCGATCAAGCTCTTGCCCATTGACCAGCTCTCGAGGGCTGTGTTTGCTTTGATACCTTCCCGGTAGCGCTCGGCGATGATCCGTCCTTTCCAGGTGACTACGAAAGCAGCGGTCATACCCTCCGCAGGCTCGAAGGCCGCATCGATTGCTTCCTTGAGTTTGGCGGCGTTTATCGCCGAAGGGAGAGGATCTTTGGGCAACACATCACCCATTGGCCACGCTTGAGTTGAAGGGTCGGGCAAACTGGTCTTGACGGTAACCGGTTTGAAACTCAATGAGTCCTTGCCGGTCGGCAGCGTGACGCAGCCCTGACTTCCCACATATAGCGCAATTCGTTTTACTCCGTTTGGCACCGTTACGGTCACGGTCTTTTTGGCGCGATCGATGACTGGTTTGCCAAACCTCGCACGATCATCGAAAGTGCCGGTGAAGCCGCCAATGTTCTTAGCCGCAAACTCGGGATCGAGGCCGGTGATAAACACAGCCGAGCACATGACTTTCGCGTAGCCTGATGCCTCGTGCTCGAGCGGATCGCCGGGAGGCGGGACGTAAGGTGTATTGAGCTCAAATGTTTTTGCTCTCGCAATGAGCGCCTCGCGAGCGGCATTGCGAGTTCGCGGCTGAGTCTGGGTCTGAGTCTGCGTCTGAGCGCCGACCGTTCTGCTGTCTTTCAGCGGTGTGTTTAGTAGCGGCGCGACTAAAACCAGAAGACTCAGCAACGCAAGACGAGCAGGATGGAGCCTCATCGTTCACCTCCGGCGTGTGTGTGCAGTTGATTACGGTTCTTGAGACTTGTACCTGAAACTTGATTTGAGAGCAACGGCCGGCGGGCCTCTTGTGATCTTAAGGATGCTTACGCCGGGCCGCGTAGCGGTCACCTCTCGATAGATTATGCCGTTTGGAATCCGCCGGGCCGCATAGCGGTCACCTCTCGATAGATTATGCCGTTTGGGATCCGCCAGGCCGCGTAGCGGTCACCTCCTGCATTGAGATTTCGGTCCGCCCCGGAGGTAGGTGACCGCTACGCGGCCCAGATTCTCAGCGCTCTAAATCTATCGAGAGGTCACCGCTACGCGGTGCGAGTCAGGCCAAAACGGGTGGGTCCACCAATTGGTAGCTGGGGATGTTCGCGTCTGTGAGGTTCGCCGGTGCCTTGACATCATCTTCCTGTTGGCTAACGCTCCTAACCATGCACAGAAAGGATAGCGAAGACCGAGTGAATCGAATTCTCGCCTGCTTCTGCATTCTTATTCTCGGTCTCATCGCACCTCGCCCGGGTTCGAGCAATTCAACCGCGCAACCACCAACTGAAGACTATCTGGTTTACGTCGTCTGCGAATCGGCGGACAAAATCGCCTTGATTCGCTTTGGCCCCAAAGGCGCTCGAGTTGACAAGCTTATCGATACCGGTTCGATGCCCAGCGATGTCGATGGTCCCCACGGCGTAGTCGTCTCACCCGACAAATCGTTCTATTACGTGTCACTCGGTCACGGACGACCCTACGGTTCCGTCTGGAAGTATTCGACAAAGGACGACAGCGTTCTTGGAAAGGTAACGCTCGGGTTCTTTCCAGCGACTATGGATATTTCACCCGATGGCGGCCTCCTCTACGTGGTCAATTTCAATCTTCACGGTGACATGGTTCCGTCATCGGTTTCGATCGTCGCAACGGAACCTATGCTCGAAGTCGCGCGCGTTCCCACCTGCACGATGCCTCACGGCTCGCGCATCAACCCACTCGGCAACAAACAATACTCTGCATGTATGATGAATGACATACTTGTCGAAATTGACACGAATAGCCTCAAAGCATCGCGTCATTTCGTGCTCACCAAAGGAAAAGAAGCTGGGATGAATGGTTCGCCGGCATCGCACGCCATGAGCGTAACCACCGCTCACGACTCAGGCGGTCACGGACTCGAACCACCAAAGCCAGGTGATGTTTCCTGCTCGCCAACATGGGCTCAGCCGACTGCCGATGGAAAGTTCGTCCTGGTCGCGTGCAACAAGTCGGACGAGATTGTGGAGATAGACGCCGCTAACTGGAAGGTCACCCGAAGAATTGCCGCCCGTCCCGGTGTTTACAACCTCGCGGTCACCAGGGACGGCAAGCTCATAGCAACCAACAAGAGAGACCAGTCCGTCTCGATCTACGAGTTGAAATCCGGGCGCGAGTTAGCCCGAATTCCAACGAAACGACGGGTCATCCACGGAGCAGTGGTCGCTCCTGACAACCGCTTCGCATTTATTTCAGTGGAGGGCGTCGGTTTGGAACCGGGAACGGTTGAAGTGATAGACCTGGATACCTTGAAGACTGTCGCTACGGTTGACGTGCCTCAACAGGCAGCCGGTATCGACTTTTTTAAGATGGAGCCTGCAAAGTGATCTTCTTCGCGTCTCTTCTCTTCTACGTCTTGGCGGTCCTTTGCGTCTTTGCGCTGTACGTAACTTTCCAATCGCTTGTCTAGCGCAAAGACGCAAAGGACCGCCAAGACGCAAAGACCAACGCGCCAAATTGGAGCTTAATCGCCGGGCGCAGTCGTCGAGCCCTTCATCTTAGGCTTTCCTATCTTAACGATCCATATTCCGGTATTGATATCGTTGAAGTAAATCAAATCGCCGTGAGGCTGAGCGCCCCACGCAAACGGCTGGTTGGGTCTGTATCCCGCAGGGTCACCGGTCCACAACCTTCCGATTTCCCTGCCCTGGCTGTACAGATCACCTCTAAGCTCGCCCGACACATCGACCACTCTAGCTCCGCCGGAGTAGTAGCCCATACTCAGCACGTCATCTTTGACCCAGATGTTATGAGCTCCGCCTTCGGGTACCGTATATTCCGCGACCTTCCTGGGATGATTGATATTGCTTACATCAACTATGTGCACTACTCCTCGCACCGGAATCCGGTTTCTTGACTGGATATCGAATACTCCGGGAAAGACTTCATCGCCGACAAACACATAGTTCTTGTATCGAAAAACCGCGTGCGCGCCGGCGAGCCAACCATCGCCGTACAGCTCGTGATAATTCATCCGAAGCTGGCTCACGAATTGTGGCTTCTCGGGACTGCCGCCCTTGATCCCGCTGCCGACATCCAGGATCACCAACCCGTCTCTCCAATAAGCAAGATAGGCCAGTCCGTCCTTGACTTGAACGTCGTGAAGGTATCGTCCAGCAGTTGATTCTGAACCATCCGCGGCGGTTATCTGTCGCACCAGTGGATTCTCAACCTGCCACCGTCCGACCTCTTTAGGGTTTTTTGCGTCCTTAAAATCGATGACTCGCATCGAGCCGGTTGCATCATCGGTCAGGTAAACATAGTGGCTGTCGATGAACGCGCTGTGAACGCCTCCGGTTACCGTCGCCGTGTAATCTGAAATAATCTTCGGATGTGCGGGATCTGATGTATCGAGGAAAACGATTCCGTTTTTTCGGCTCGACGCGCCTTCCCGAGTGAGCACCGCTATCTTGCCGTCGGACGTCGTGCTGATGTCATTGATGTGCCGGGCATCCACCTTCACCGTATCCGTCTGCCTGGGGTGAGCCGGATCCGAGATATCATAAACGAGCAGCTTTTCGGACATCGTCGAGACGTAAGCAACATTGCCGATGATCCACTGTTCCGCCGTCTGCAAATCCTTGAGCGCCGCGCGGCCAATTACAGTTAATTCGCGCTCGGCGTTTCGAGGAGTGACGATCACCGATGCCAGAGCCTGCCGATCTCCGACCGATGCACTGATGACGTATGAGCCCGGTCTTTCGGCGACGAATGCGCCGTCCGGTTCAATCACCGCGCCTTCTCCGCCAACGGCCCAGCGCACTTCATCGCAATGGACCGCTTTGCCCGAGCTATCGGTCGCGGCGGTGGAGAAACGAATCACATCGCCGGTGCGCGCGTTCGACGACCTCGGTTCAACGACAAGCGACGCGACCGGGTTCGCGGTCACTTCAACTGCCATGACAGCGTTCGCTTGTTCGCTGACCGCCTTGATGTTTGCCTTGCCGGGTTTTAGCCCGATAACCATACCAGCGGAGTCGACGGAAGCAATTGATGGGTTTTCGGAGGACCACGATATAGCGACATCCGCGCGTGGGTTACCTGTCGATGTCTTAGCGGTTGCGGTTGGCCGGATCGCGCCGCCGACCACCACTTGATTCTTTGATGGCAGCTCGATAGTAGTTACTGGCGCGGGTTTGACTCTGATTCGCACCGAGACCACCTTTCCAGCGACCACTGCGCCAACTTGAGCCTCGCCGGGATTGTAAAAGGAAACATTCCCCGATTTGTCGGCGCTGACCACGTCAAACGGCGAACCGAACCAGGTCGCCGGCTGGATGTCGATTGTCTTGCCGGCCTCGTCTTTGGCAATCACGGACATTTTCAACTGCTGCCCGACCTCAGCTTCGGTGACAGCGGGAGTGATCTCGACGGTTTTAACCGGCGACTGTGGACGTGCCAAGGCGACGGTGCCGATCAACGCGATAACAACGAAAACTTTTAGCTTCACGCAATACCTCCGGAGGATTCTTCTGGTTTTCGGATTCTATTCTCTGAACGAAGCGGTTGCAATCGCGAAGAGCGGGGATGTCGCGAAGAGCGGGGCAAGCCGCCCTTCCCGACCTCTAGCATTCCAATATCTTAGGGTGATCCGTGCGCGCCAGCATGCTTGAGGTTGGGACGGGTGGCTTGGCTGCCCCCGCCCTTGGTTGCCGTCTGGACAACGAAGGTTTCTGGCTTGAGTTTATTGACATTCCCGAATGCGATCGCAACCGACGTCCCCGCCAGGGGTCGCGCACGATGCCTCGGTCGCCGGTTTGCTTGCCCACGGGAGATCGTATTCAACCTTGGCGCTTGAAGTATTGCACCGCGCGTTCGTGCTTTTTCGCGGCTTCGCGCGTATCAAACGTCCCGAGATTTCTTCGCTTCCCGGTTTTCGGGTTCTTCTTCACCGAGTATAGCCGATACTTGCCCGACTTCAGTTTCCGAATCATCAACGCTTCCTTCGGGCCCGGTCTGAAACGACCGAGCCCAGTGTCATCGTGTTTGTTAAGTCATCAGGCCGCACGACGAGCGCGGGTCCGCGCCGCCTTCCGTGCTGAGGCCGATCGCTCAGCGGCGGGACGTGCCGCGGATGCCTTGCCTCCCTTTCTGCCGCCTTTTTTCGCCGCAGCTTTCTTCACCGGCTTACCGCGACCTGAGCCGCTCTTCTTTCCGCCGCCGGTCATGTCATTCACCGTCGCCCAAGCGCGACGTTCGGCTTCGTCTTCGGATACGCCGCGCTCTTTGTAGCCCTCCTCGATGTGCTCGGCCTGGCGTTTCTGTTTGTCCGTGTATTTCGATTTGTCTCCTCTTGGCATTCGTTCGATCCTCCTTCCTCGAAACTCGAAAGCGGCCGCCAAAACACAAAAGGCAAGATGCGTTCCGGCTCGGCGACCTCTGGAATGCTGATTGCGCGAGCATTCAGTATGGCAGAGATAACCAGCGTAATTACGGAAATGAGACAGGTTCGTGCACTCAATTAGAACGGGCAAAGGGTAATCGAGAGCAGGAACTGGAAAAAAAGGGAGGGTCCGATGTCAGATGCAAAGGTTACAACCGAACACGACAAGATCAGGAACTGGGTCGAAGAGCGCGGCGGCAGACCCGCAGCCGTGAAAGGAACCGGCAAGGGAGGTGACCCGGGCGTCCTCAGGATCGACTTTCCCGGTTACACCGGCGATGAGTCGTTGATGCCAATCACCTGGGAGCAGTTCTTCGAAAAGTTCGAAAAGGAACGGCTCGCATTTCTCTATCAGGAAGAAACGAAGGAAGGAGGAGAAAGCCGCTTCTCAAAGCTGACGAACAGGGAAGAAGCTAAGAAGACGCTCGGCGCAAAGAACCAAGGACACTGATGCTTCGACGTAGGGCGTCGTATGCGCGTCGCGTTGCGCCGCCAGCTGTCGGCTCGTCGCAGCGCAACGGACGGTTCTTTATTCCGGGGTCGCTTGATAACATCGTCACGTGACTCTCGCACCACGCAGACTACAGGTGATCCCTGTAATCGTAGGCCCTACGGCTTCCGGAAAAAGCGACCTCGGCATAAAGCTGGCTCAGACGCTCAACGGCGAGATCATAAATCTGGATTCGGTTCAGGTCTATCGCCGTATCTACATCGCTACCGCAAAAGTCCCGCCTGCGGAGCGGTGCGGTGTGCCGCATCATTTGATCGATATAGTCGACCCGACTGAGAATTTCACTGCAGGCGACTACGCAAGGTTGGCCGCGCAAACGATCCAGGATGTTGAAGCTCGCGGTCATACGGCGGTTCTCGTTGGCGGGACCGGTTTCTATTTGCGAGCGCTGGTGAAGCCTCTTTTCGAAGGACCGCAAACCGACACGGCGCTTCGCGAGCGGCTTTCAGGTTTGCGCAACAAACGCGGTCCCGAACACCTGCATCGAATGCTGACACGCGTCGATCCTCAAGCTGCTGAGAACTTGAGTCCCCGTGACTGGCCGCGCACGATGCGTGCGCTGGAGGTGTTCTTTCAGACCGGCCGTCGTATCTCAGCGTCTCAACCTGTAACTCCACCGGCTCCGGAGCTCGCGGCGCGAATCCGAGTGATCGCGCTCAACCCGCCCCGCGACGAGCTCTACGAGCGCATCAACACCCGCGCCGATCAAATGTTCGCGGCGGGACTCGTTGATGAAGTCGAGTCATTGATAACAACCGGAATCCCGGCGTCGGCAAAGGCGTTTCAGGCCCACGGGTATCGCCGAGTTGTTGAATACCTCCAGGGCAAACGAACTCGCGAGGATGCGCTGAATCAAATGAAGCTCGATACACGGCATTACGCCAAACGACAATTGAGCTGGTGGCGTTCCTGGAATGGCGTGAAGTGGATCGATCGATTTGGAGACGAGCCGGAGGCGTTTGAGACGGCCAACAATCATCTGAAGGGCGAAGAATTTTGAGATTCTCCACCGCGGCAAGCACAACCCGCATTAGCTTGCTGGATTGACCTTAAAGTGTTGTTAGCTGCTGGACCACATCTTCGAGACCAAACTGTTCAAGCTCCGCTTGCTGTCGTTTATGCAGCTTCCAAAGGTCTTCACTGACATATGAACGAAATCTGTCCGGGTACGCGGTTGACTGCATAACCGCATCGATTGCCAGCTTGAGCGCCGCGGTCAAGCCCTCAACAAAGTTATCGGCAGTCGCACGTCCAACGAAAACGATTTCACCAGCCAGGTATTCGAACTCGCCAGCGAATGGATCGAGAAACGGGAAACGGTCGGCTATTCTCAATTGTCCGGCACGCAGCGACATCGAGAAGCTGTCGGGCCGGCCCACTGATTGAGCAGCCTCTTCAATTGTTCGGGCTATCTCGCCCATTAGTCGTTTTATTTCCGACATCTGCTCCACTTCTTCTTCAGCAGCAGGAGCGAGATCATCCTGCGCAAGCAACAGTTCTTCGGCTGGCGGTTCAATGTAGTCCTCGCGCAGAACCGGCGTCGCGGTTTCCGGCGCAGGGCCGGAGTGGGTCGAAGCAACAGCCGCCATCGCGCTCGGCGAAGCTTCGATTTCTGCTGCGTCCTCGATGCCAGGTTGAGCAGCTACAAACTCGAAGACCTGCGGCTCTGACTCGCCAGGCAGCGCGTACGGAGGCTGCTCATCAGCGGCGCCAGCCTCGTCGCCGCTCACTTCAGCCGTGAGCTCAAAATTCTGGTCATGCTCTTCGAACGGCTCGTCCGTTGGCGGGATTAACGATATTCGTTCCGGCGATAGGTGGTCGGGATGAACTGGCTGAAAATACTGAAAGGCCTCGGCTGCCGGCTTTGTGAAGTAGACGTCGAAGGTGCCATTGCCGCGGTTACACTCATCGATCAGATGCGCGAGCGCGGAATTGCTCCCAAGATCCAGGGCCCCGGTATCAGAGACTCCGGACTCGCCGATTATTCGGCACTCGTTGTCACGCATATGTATCAGCGCACGCGGACCGCTTTCGGTGTTGACGTCAATAAACCACTCGCGATCTCGCTCGCGAAGAAGCTTCGAAATCATCTTCTCGAGATCAGTAAACTCGGTACTTAAGCCTACGTAGAGCGGTTGAGCGTTTATCCGCCCGGCCACTGCGTTCGCAATCGACAGCGGGTATGCATGGATCGAAAGGCGACCTCGTTCTCGACGCGACCGCGCGGCAATCTCTTCAACGGTGGTTTGAGCGTATCCGCCGCTCTTGCCGCCGTTCGACTGGCTGTCGCGCTTTTCTATTGCCGCGGAAACAATACCATTGGAAATAACGATAAAACTGTCAGTGTCGCGCAAAACCACGGCGACGACGCCCGAAAAACCGCCTTCACACAGATCGCCGCAAAGCGCGTCCACAAGCACGTAGCTGGTCGCGAGACTTTCGTGGATGATTTCTCCGGGAGGGACGAACAGGGTATTTACCATTTTCTATTGGTCAGTGGTCCGTAGTCCGTGGTCCGTGGTCCGTAGTCCGTAGTCGCCGGTCCGTAGTCCGTCTACCGATGAGAACCTCGGAGAAGCTACGGACTACGGACTACGGACTACTTTTTTACCGGCGATTTGTACTTTCCTTTTTTTATCGCTTCGATGATTCGCCGGGCGTGGTTGCGAGCGATCAATGGTTGTGTATCGTCGCCGGCGATCTCGATCAACACTTTCAACACCCGCTCGGGTTCGGCTATCCACTCGAGTCTCAAATCACTCTCAAGGACCTCGAGCTGCTTTGGTAGATCCAGCGGTTGATAGCGCTGGGCGTTGTCGATGTCAAACAGCGATATTTCCTGCGTCGCAATTCCGCGAAAGATATCGCCTAACTCCTTCATCTGCTCGTTGATCGTATGGTTAAATCGAACCTTGCGTTCTCGCGCGCCCTGCTTCGCGCCGATCGTGATCCAACCCAGATGAGACATGTCTATCTTGTCTTGATACTCGTTCGTCGAGCCGAGAAGGTCGGCGATTTCAATCAGGCTACGTATGCGGGCGAGAGTCGCCGGAAGAAGTTTTAGCTTGCAATCAAGCAGTTCGTCGGACTCGCCTCGAACAAACCTCAGTTCACCGGCGCCATCGGCGGCTATATCGATCTCGATCACCCGTAGATGGAATCGCGGGTTCTCGAATTTGTAGCTAAAACGAACCTCGCCGGCAGGGGCAGACCCGTTTATGCTCTGGGGGCTCTGACCCGCCAGGCAACAGGTCGCCGTAAAAAGCACACACAGAACAGAAGGATTAAGACGATTTAGACGCATACCCCTCGAAAACTCAAACAGGGACGATCAAGATAACAAGGACAATTAGAATCCATCCCCGGTTATCCTGTCCATCCCTGTTTTGTAAGAGTCCTACTCGAACTTGACCGAAACCAGCTTAGAGACTCCCGGCTCTTCCATTGTTACGCCGTACAACGCGCGGGCGGCTTCCATTGTTCGCTTGTTGTGTGTGATCACCAGGAACTGCGTGTCGCTGCTCATCTCAATCACTTTTCCGGCAAACCGTCCCACGTTCACTTCGTCAAGAGGCGCGTCCACTTCGTCTAGTATGCAAAACGGCGAGGGCCGATACTCGAAGATCGCCAACACCAGAGCTATCGCCGCCATCGCCTTCTCACCGCCGGACAACAGCAACACATTCTGCAGTCGCTTGCCCGGAGGCTGTGCGATCAGATCTATGCCGGACTCCAGCACGTCGTCTTCATCGATCAGCATCATCTCACCGCGGCCGCCGCCGAATAGCTCTACAAACATGCGCTGGAAGTTCTCATTAATGTGAGTAAACGCGTGTTTGAACCGCTCGCAGGAACGACGCTTTATTTCAGCAAGCGCCTCCTCGGTCATCTTTATCGAGTCCAGAATGTCGCGCCGCTGCACAGTCAGGAAACGAAATCTCTCGTCCGCTTCTTCAAGCTCTTCGAGAGCCATCATGTTAACCGGCCCGATGTCATCGAGCTTGATCCGCAGTTCGTCATGCCGCGCGCGCGCTACATCAATGTCAGAGGTCAGATCGGGCTGGTGAGGAGCAGAGGTGCTGAGGGGCTGAGGGGAAACCCCCTCCGCTCCTCCGCTCGTCTGCTCCTCTTCACTTGTGTCCGTCTCGATCACGCCCGCAGAAGTGGCCAGCTCAACGCTGGTTACCACATCGTCGAGCGACATAGCCAGCTCCGAGAAACAGGTCTTTGTCAGGTGCTGGGCTTCAGATTCGATCCGCGCGCGTTCGACTTCGATTTGACCTCGACGATCGTGAGCAGCGCCGGCGGCCTGCCTTAGCTCGCCGAGCAACTTCTCAAGCTCGTCGCTCCGCGCTCGCGCAGCTGCAAGTTCTTCGCCGCCGCTGTTGATCAGCTCGGCAAGCGCAGCCCGATCGGCTTCCAGCCGCAGCGCTGCATCCGCACTTTCCTCGAGCGACGACGTGAGTGACTCGGTGCGGCCGTGACTGTCGTACAACTCCAACCGGTTTCGATTGATCCTGGCTCTCAACTCCTCGGCTTCGCTCTCCGTCCTCCGCAATTCAGCTCGCGCCGCATGCAAGCGTTCCGCGCGTGCCGCAACAGAAGCACGCACGGCGGAGACCTGTTGCGACAGCTCTTCGAGGTGCGCGCGCATTTCGATGAATCGGGCCCCGGCGTCCTCGAGCGCGCGTTGAACAGCTTCGCTCGACGCTTCGGCATCGGCCAACTGGCTCCCGAGCTGCTGAATTCGAGGCTCAAGCTCGGCCCGCTCTGCACGCGCCTGCTCAAGCTCAGCTTCAACCACGCGAACATGTTGCGCCGCTCGATCCAGGTCGCGCGCCAGTCCTTCCAGATGAGACGTGCGTGCGGCGGCCGCTTTTTCGTGCTCGCGAAGCTGCTGGTCGAGCGATGACGCCTCTGACTCAACCGAACGCAGCCCTTCTTCGGCTGCGCTCATCGCCTGCGCCATCAGTCGCTCTTCTTCGGCGCCGCTCTGGCTTTGCTCGCGAAGCCCTTTGATCTCTCGCTTCAATCCCAACAGCGAGGTTCCCTTCTGTCCTGCCTGGGCGCCGGTGACAATCAACCGACCGTTAACTACCTGCTCGCCGTCGTAAGTTACATAAATCAACGAAGCGTTTTCTATCGATAGATGAAGCGCTGCTTCTATGTCCGGAACAACCGCGGCTGCGCATTTGTCGGGAAAAGCGCGCTCGACCACCGACTTGATCTCCGGGCGTATCCCAAGCAGATCGATTGCCCGCAGCACGTCTAGCTGAAACCGCGACGCGTGTGCGGTGGCCTCGTCATCAAACTGGCGGGCGGCCGCTCGATCATCGATTCCCGCCTCTTCAACGCGGGAATCCGAGATGAGCGGCTGCGTATCGGCATCGAGCCGAATCACGATCGCGTCAATAGACGAGAGATCAGCCGGAGGTAGTTGACGGTCTTCGGGTACGTATTCAGGGTAAGACCGCAACGCTGCGCGCTCATCATCGGTGGCCACCAACCACTGCTCTATTCCGTTTTCGGAGTCTATCGAATCGTCCCCCCCGAATCCTCCGTCCTCCCCGTCAACACGTTCGTCTGCCTCGGGCTCAGGATCGCCCTCACCACCGTGCAGCCCGACAACCAGAAAAGCGCCTCGTCCCAATCCTTCATTCTTTATGTATTCAACGCCGGCAAGCGCGTCATCGATCGTCGGCACCAGCACGCTTTGAAGCTCACGAGCAAACAGACTTTCGATCAAAGGCTCGTATTGCGGTTCGACCTCCACAAAATCGGCGAGAGTCCCAAGCGCATTTATTCGGATCGCCTGCTCGCGCGAGAGAACGTGTTGCACCGCATCAGAATAGTAGGCGTGATGGGCGTCGAGATCCTCAAGCGAAGTCAGTCGGTGCGAAGCTGCCTCGCGCCGGGCGTGGGCGTCTTCAAACTGCGTTCGCATCGCGGTGGCCTGGTTTCTCAGGAGATCGAGGTCGGAAATGCGCTCGGAGATTCTCGAATTCAATTCTGTGAGCAGTTCGGCGTCGCCCTCGACCTCGACGCGGACGCGGCTAAACTCGCTCGAGGCTTCCTCGCGTCGAGCGGTGGCTCGTTCAAGCTCCGTACCCAAACTTGCTCGCTTTAGCTCCAATCGCCTCAGGGCGTCCTCGAGATTGGCGCTCAGGTTTCGCAGCCGCTCGGTCATACCGATCTCAGTCAGCATGCGTTGGCGCATTTGTTCGATCGCCGTCTCCGCTTCTCGAACCCAGCCCAATTCTTCGAGATATGAGCCCTCTCGAGTAGTCAGATCGGCTTGCTCGGCGGTAACTTCGGCTTCAAGTGTTTGAAGGTTCGCGGTTCGCCGCTGCGCCTCCGAATCCAGCAACACAAGCCGTTCGTCGAGCAATTGCTGATCGCGATCAAGCTCTTCGATTCGGGCGGCCAGTTCTTTGATTTGTTGCTCCTCAAAGCTTCGACGATTGCGAGCCCGGTCCGCCTCAAGCTCGACCGCCGCCGCTCGCTCGCGCATCTCAGCCAAATAGTCCTCGGCAGTGCGAGCCTGAGCTGAAGCAGCCCGGTTCTCTGACTCGAGCTCGGATAGCCGGGCGTCCAGCTCTGTCTGATTCCTCCCCGCCTCCTCCAGCTCACGGGTCACTCGTTCAATTGCCTCGTTCAAACGGTAATAATCGGCGGTGAAAATCACTTTAAGGAGCGAGCGCATCTCTTCGCGCAGCCGTCGGTAGCGGCGTGCCTTCTGCGCTTGACGCTTGAGGCTGTTAACCTGGCGCTCGACTTCGCTGATGATGTCGTTCAGCCTGATAAGGTTCTGCTTTGCCGACTCGAGCTTGAGCTCGGTGGCGCGTTTCCGCGACTTGAACTTTGTGATCCCCGCCGCTTCTTCGATGAGACCTCGACGATCGAGCGGCTTGGAAGAGAGGATTTGGCCGATCCGGCCCTGCTCGATGATTGCGTAATGCGCGCCCCCCAGACCTGTGCCGGCAAACAGATCCTGGATGTCACGCAACAGACACGGCCGGCCGTTCATCAGGTAGTCGCTGTCGCCGGTGCGATAGAGCCGCCGGCCCACTGTTATCCGTTCCCCGGCGGATATTGCGATCGTTCGGCGCTTGCTTCGATGACGTGTCCGCTTTCTCTCTACTGCGCTCTTCTTATTCTGCTCTACGCCGTGCTCGGCCTCGGAATCGTTCTGCAGTTCCAGCGGCGCGTGGGATTGATCGCTGTTAACACTTGCCGATGCTTCGCCGGCTGGCTCGTAAGGCTCGGCCGGTTGCTGTTCGAGGATTTCATCAGAACCGGCAGACTGATTGTCGTCACCCGAAGCGACGGCTTCGTTCTCTGGCGGCGGAGTCAAATCCTGAACCAGGACACGCGCGGCATCCGCTGCGTGCTCGGCGCTGGTAAGCGCGTCCTCGTATTCCTGCTCGTCGTCCTTGTCTGAGGTCTCAGTGGCGGCTATGTCTTCGATGGCAACCATGGTCAGAACCACTTCCGCCATCCCCGTCGGCTTACGGTCGCGGGTGCCGTTAAAGATCACATCTTCCATTTTTCCGCCGCGAAGGTTCTTGGCGGATTGTTCGCCGAGCACCCAGGAGATAGCCTCGGCGATATTGCTTTTGCCGCAACCATTGGGACCGACGACTCCGGTTATGCCTTCGCCAAAAACCAGCGAAGTTCGGTCGGCAAAAGATTTGAAGCCGCTTATCTCAAGTTTCTCGAGTCTAAACATTCACTGCTCCGTGGCGGGCGACTGCCGACCACTACATAATAGGGTTATGATCAAGTTCTGGCACACTATAGTGTAGAGAGTTCGCGCTAGTCAAATCTTTAATCCTTTTTGAATTGAGGGCGGTAATCATCGCCGATTTCGTGTCGCCGGCCTGGCGGCGAGACTCGCCGAAAGGCTTTGGGCTCGACAGGTCGCGGCCGTTTCTGGTCTGATTGCTAGCAAATAGAGAATGTCTGGAACCCTGTACATCGTCGCGACCCCGATAGGAAATCTTGAAGACATCAGTCTTCGCGCGCTGCGCGTCCTTAAAGAAGCCGACCTGATCGCCTGTGAAGACACCCGCCACACTCGCAAGCTTCTGGCGCACTATCAGATTTCAAAACCTACCGTAAGTTATCACCAGCACAACGAACGTGAGCGTTCAGCCGAGCTGATAAAGAAACTGGACGCAGGGGTCAGTATTGCGCTCGTATCAGACGCGGGAACACCGCTGGTTTCCGATCCGGGTTTTCGAATTGTTAGAGAGGCGATCGATCGAGGCATTCGGGTTGTTCCTATCCCGGGTCCTTCGGCAATGATAACAGCAGTGTCCGCGTCGGGTTTGCCGGCGGGCGAGATAGCCTTTTTCGGATTCCTGCCTGCGCGGCGCGCGGCGCGGCGGGCGCGTTTCGAGGAGATCGCCGGGATCGAATCGACGCTGGTTTTCTACGAAGCTCCACATCGGATCAAACAGACTATAGCCGACGCCGCCGAAGTGTTCGGCGACCGCGAATGCGTCATCGCGCGCGAGCTTACGAAATTGCACGAAGAGTTTGTGCGAGGTTCGCTCTCCC
Organism: Blastocatellia bacterium; assembly: GCA_035649735.1. Lineage (GTDB taxonomy): Bacteria > Acidobacteriota > Blastocatellia > UBA7656 > UBA7656 > Onstottus_A. The sequence continues at coordinate 25,726 of DASRIZ010000025.1, forward strand.
AATTGGACTTGCCGGAGTTCTCAGCGCGGGGCGAAATCGTCCTGTTGATTGGTCCTCCAATACAAGGGGAGGCGAGGCAACCCGGGGCCAAACACTCAGCTTCAATAAGTGATGAGGTCGAACGGCTGATCGAAACTGAAGGGCTCGACACGAAAACCGCGCTTAAGCGAATAGCTCGCGCCCGCGGTATCAGTAAAAGCGAGGCTTACCGGCTGATGATCGCCGAGCGCGGAAGGAGTGAATCTGTATGACTGTTTTAAAGAGACTAACCGCCAGGGCTGGGCATGCGCGCAGAGGTTATCCAGTTGCCCGATGCCTTCTCGCGTTGTTTTCCGTGCTGTGGCCCGGCGTCAATGGAACCGTGACCGCGCAAAGCGGTGCGGGCGGCGTCAGATCTGGCGGGCGCGAGTACGCTGCGAATCTCACTTTTGCCGTCTACCAGTACGACGCGGAGCGTTCGCCGGCGATGGATGAGATCACGCGTCTATCGGGAACTCACTCGACAGCTCAAGAGGAAATCGCCTACGTGAAGGACAAGCACAAGCTTCAGGAAATTGTCGTGCGTCACGTTCGCGCGGTTGGATTACGAAGCGGCGAGACGTTTAACGATGCTGTCTTGCTGGGTCCGGAATATATGGTTTTCACTCTAACGCCGCGCGAAGTGGTCCGAGGCTATTTGAAGCTCGATTTTCGAGTTCGCTATGCAAACGAACCGCTGCTTGATGCGAAAGGAGTCGAGTTCGGCAACTTCGAAACTGTTATTCTGCGCGGCGGTAAGGGGATGTTTGGAGTGAAATACTTCGTTGGAGGAGGCGGGCGCCAGGAAAGCGTGCCTATCGAGCGCACGCTGCTGGTTTCGGTGACGCCCGAAATAGTTCCGGTAGCAGGTCTTCGAAATCGTCCCGCAGAGCTATCTCAGCCGGTTAACCAATATGGAGGGCCGATTCAGATGAACGCGGGCGACCGCTTCACTCCTCCGATTCCGCTGGAGCGAGTCGTGCCTCAATTTGAGTCCGGTCGAATCGTGCGGGGCGCCGTATTGTTAAGCGGCGTGGTTACACCGGAGGGCAACATTACAAATATACGCGTGCTGAGGTCACTGGATCCCGTAATTGACGAGAGAGCTGTTGATGCCTTTCGTCAGTACAAGTTCTCGCCGGCCCAGCTTAATGCGCAACCGGTGTTTGCGACTTATCGTGAAGAGTTGACCTTTGCTGCGCCTCCTCCCTCCCTGCTGGAGATTGAAGAGGAACAGCGCAAACAGCGCGAATTGGAGAAGGAACGGCAGCGACGGAAGAAACCGTGATGCTGGGGGAGAGGGGAGACGGGGAGGGAGGGCGACGGGGCGAGGGGCGACAGAAGAATTGAAAATTGCAAATTGAAAATTGCAAATTGCAAATTGCAAATTGCAAATTGGTCACGGATTTAACGATTAGACCAATTTTCAATTTGCAATTTTCAATTTGCAATTTTCAATTCTCCCAATCCCCTTCTCCGCTTCTTCCCTTCTCCCTCTCCTCCTACAGTCGAACCACTTTTCCTTCGTGTTCCGGCATCGCCAGCCTGCGCGTCACATTCCGCGTGTCCACGACCAACGGCGCCAGCTTAAGCACGCGACCGTAATCAACATCGGAGTGGTCCGTGACAATCACTGCGCAGTCGCAAGCACTCAAAGTCTCGTCGGTAAGGGCGACGCTTGCGAGCGCGCCCCGACCGTCTACCGACATCTCGGGTACGAAAGGGTCGTGATAGCTGACCGACGCGCCCTTGTGCATCAACTGGTCGACGATCCCGAGAGCCGGCGATTCTCGAACGTCGTTGATGTCCCGTTTGTAAGCGACACCCACAACGAGGATGCGCGAGCCCTTAACCGGCTTGGTCTGCGCATTCAACCCGTCCTGCACAAGCTGCACAACGTGATTTGGCATATGCGAATTCACGTCTTCCGCCAATCCGATGAACCGGGCTTCGAACCCGTGCAAGCGGGCCTTCCACGAAAGATAGTGTGGGTCGAGTGGAATACAGTGGCCTCCAATTCCAGGGCCTGGATAAAAAGCCATGAACCCGAACGGCTTGGTCGCCGCTGCCTCGATCACCTCCCAGGAGTCAATCCCAAGGTGATAACAGAGTTGAGCCATCTCGTTCACCAGCCCAATGTTGACTGAGCGATAGGTGTTCTCCAGCAGCTTGGCGGTCTCCGCCACCCGCGCGCTTGAAACCGTGTGAACCTCGCCTACGATCGTCTTATAAAGCGCTGCGGCAGTCTCGGTCGACGCAGCCGACACTCCGCCCACCACCTTCGGTATGTTGTGCGTTTGGTATTGTTTGTTTCCGGGATCAACGCGTTCCGGTGAAAACGCTAGAAAGAAATCTTTGTCGAGAGTGAGGCCAGTATCCTTGAGCATCGGCAACACCACTTCGTCGGTGGTCCCCGGGTATGTAGTGGATTCCAGCACCACGAGCTGCGGCGAATGAAGATAAGCCTTGACCTCCTCCGCCGCGGCGAGAATGTAAGAGATGTCCGGCTCCTTTGTCTTTCGCAGCGGTGTTGGCACGCAAATGATCACCGCATCGGTCTCAGCGAGTCGCGAAAAGTCCGTTGCTGCAGCGAGATTGCCGCTCTCTACCAGCGCTCCAACCATTTCCGTTTGCACATCCGGAATGTATGATTGCCCCCGGTTGATCGAGTCGACACGGGATTTATCCAGATCGAAACCAATCACCTTCAAGCCGCCGCGCGCGAACTCAACCGCTAGCGGCAGACCCACATAACCGAGCCCTATTACTCCCACGACCGCGCGGCGCTCCTTAAGTTTGACAAGCAACTCAATGCTCATTGTAGAACCCCATTTGTTAGTTGTGTTGTATTAATCCTGGTTAAACAGTGGCAGGCACCACCTTGTATTGAAACAACCTCCCTGACGCTTCGTCAAGAGAAGACTCAGATCGCCTCAAGCAGCTCGTCGCGCGTGAGCGACGCGGTTCCTAACTTGCCAACCACCACACCAGCGGCGTGATTCGAGAGGACGGCCGCCTCCTCAAGTGACGCCCCGCTGGCAAGGGCAAGCGCCAGAGTAGCTATAACAGTATCCCCGGCGCCGGTTACATCGTAGACTTCCCGAGCCACCGTCGGGATGTGCGTGATTCTCGCGCCAACAGCATCGTCTCTGTGGAACAGGGCCATCCCTTCTTCTCCTCGAGTGATCAGTACTGCTCGGGTATCAATCGAGCCAAGAAGTCTCCGGCCAGCCTCGGTCAGACTCTGCTCGTCCTCAATCGGAATGCCGGATGCGTCCGACGCTTCTTGATTGTTAGGAGTGATGACCGTGATCGGCTGATAGTGAATAAAGCTTCGCATTTTGGGATCAAGGCAAACAATCAAGCCTCGTTCGTGAGCCGCCTTGAGCGCTTGCGCCAGCAGGCCGGACGTAAGCAACCCCTTACCATAGTCCGAGACGACTACCGCATCGGCCGACTCGATCCGCTCGACAAAACTCGCGGCGACCTTGTCTTCAATAGCTGCAGCGATCCGCGCACGGCTCTCGCGATCAGTTCGCACCACTTGTTGATTGTGCGCGATGATTCGTGTCTTTACGGTGGTGGGCCGTGCCGAATCAGCGACCAACGCGTCCGTCGTCACATCCAACTCGGCGAATGCGTGACGCAACCGATCTGCATCAGAGTCATCGCCGATCACTCCGACCGGGGTGATGCGGGCTCCCAGCGCAACGAGATTCGACACCACGTTGCCCGCCCCGCCCAGAGCAAGCGTCTGACGATCCACTTCAACTACCGGGACAGGAGCCTCGGGCGATATCCGCCGCACACGGCCCCAAATGAACTCGTCAAGCATCAAATCGCCGAGCACAACAATGCTTTTGCCGGCGAACCCGGAAGTCAGTGTTTTCGCACGTTCACGGCTGAGGTTGCTCATAACTTGTCAGGAAGCAGCGCGAGATGCAGCGGACTCAATTACTTCGTCCAAAGCGGCAGTTACGTCGCTCACCGAAATAGCTTCAATAGACCCGCGGACATCGCTGTCGGGAGTGCCTCGCTCGCCGCCGATGACCCGATAAACATTTCGGGTCCACGGATGCCACACGTCTGGATTGGATGATCCAAAGATAGCCAGCACCGGGCAACCGAGAGCGGCGGCGATGTGCATCGGTCCGCTGTCGTTGCCCACGAATACCCTGCCGAAGTTTCCAATAACCGCTTCCAGCTCGGCGAGGCTGACATTCGACAACACACGGGGATTAGAGTGCGACAAGCTTGCGACTTCGCTTGCAAGTTGTTGCTGACCTGGCCCGGCGATAACGATGCTCTCAAGCTGCCAGCGGCTGTCGAGATGATCAATGGCCGAGGCAAAGTGTGGCGCGCCCCAGCGCTTTGACTCAAAGGCAGCGCCGGGCGCTACGATCGCAAATCGCCCCGCTGTTAGCGACGCTGCCGTCAGCCCTGCGGCAATCAACTTCGATCGGGCGCTGGCGGCCGCTTCGCACGAGATCGCGATGCTAAGCACAGGCTGAGGAGGTATCGGCACGCCTGTAAATCTGAGTAATGCGAGTTGCTGTTCGACGCTGTGGATTCTTGTGCGTCCCAATATCACTTCCGGCGCCGGCGCTCGTTCTCTGAGCAACCACGACATTGGCTGATCCCTGAAGCCAATTGTGTGCTTCGCTCCGAACAGAGCGGTTAGCAGCATTGCGGTTGAGCCTCCGTGGAGGTTGAACGCAACATCGAAGTCTTCTCCGCGGAGCCGCGCGGCCAGACCTAACCTGGACGCGAGTGTCCTGCTGGCCACAAAAAGATGATCAAGAAGAGGATGACCCTCGAGCACGGGTGCAGCAAGCGGCTCAGTAACAACGCTGGTCTCAACGGTAGGTTGAAAATCCTTGAGCGCTTGAAGGCACGGCGTCATCAGTACGGTGTCGCCAATCGATCGCAGGCGAACGAGCAGCACCCTTTTAACTCGCGACCAGTCCAGGGGTGTGCGCGCGCCGCTCGGTGAGCTGCTGGCGTCACTCTTCAATTACTGCCTCGTCTACGAGCATCACTGGGATATCATCGCGTATGGGATAAACGCGTTTGCACTGGGTGCATTTCAGCCCGCTGCCGTCAGACTTCAATTCAACCTTCACCTTGCAGACTGGGCAGGCAAGTATCTCGAGAAGTCTCTCGCTCACCGGCATCAAAGTGCCTCCTTTGTTGAGGCGTCAAGTCTACCATCTAGATTCTGGGAGCGTCAATTTTTGGCACATTTCGGGGTGTTTTTGGGGCTCACACAGGCGGTCATCGACAACACCGAAATACGATTGGCGTTGGGACGGATGGTGGTTTAGAATAGGCCCGTTCCCAACAATCTGTTGACGGGCCAGCTTCAAAATAATACTGGTGCCCGGGAGTTTCAGATGTCGAAGACTAGTAAGCAGGGATTGAGCCGATACGTTGAGCGCATTATGAAAGAGAAGCACCTTTCGCGGCGGGATGTGAAGCTGCGCTCCGGGGGCGAGATAACCGACAGTTATGTCAGCGGGATCATCAGCGGCAGCTCGACGAACTTGAGTGTCGACAAATTAAAGGCGCTTGCCCGCGGCTTGAGAGTGCGGGAGATGGAGCTGATTCGAGTGGCGTTTGGGCTATCGGACGAGCACCCGCCCCGGGAAGACGACGATCAATCCCACAATCTGTTGCTTCTGGACATTACAAAGAAAACGGTAATCAGTAACGACGTTGCGGAAATCGTTCAGGAATTGATCCGGATGTCGGCGTCCGAGCGATCGGTGGTCCTTCAGTATGTGAAGAGAGTAGGCCGAGCGGATCGCCGGGCACAGCGCAAGAAAACGTCAGTCTAGTCTATACTTCCTCGGTCCGAAGGCTCGAGGGTAAAACGACCTTGTAACCTCCAATTCGGGTGTCCGTAAAGACACAACCTCTCCAGGCCCGCAGCAGGGGGTGCTCGGGTGCCGAGAGACGCAATTTCTGCGCGCTTATTTGTGACGATCGAGCGCAGCCACTTAGCAGATCATGGCTGGTCAACTATGGTTTAGCGATGCCGAGTGGCCACGCCCGATCGTTTCAGGTGTTGGAGCGAATGTGCGAGCTTCAACAACGCTGATTTGTGTAACGTTAGCGACGAATGCGTTTCCAGATCAGAAGTCCGGTTCCGATAAAGAGTGCTGCGGCCGGGACATCGGAATGCGAGGAGCGCACGGGCGCGCCGGTTGAATTGACGTCGCTGCCATGTGTCTCTTTGGCTCCTGGAATACACATGTCAATCTGCTCGCCTGGATCGCAAATGCAGCCGGGGCAACCACACTGGCAGTAGCCGCCGGTCGTGGTGTGACCAGCAAAAGCGTTCGAGGCGAACGGCGTGTTTCCGCTTCCGCCAGACTGAAGCGTCGCGGTGATGATCGGGAATGCAATGATCATAAGTGAACAAGCGAAAATGCGTTTCATTGGTCCTCCGAGTTGACAAGGTTTAGGATGCGCACCGCGTAACCCCGAGTAAACAGAGAAATAACCATAACATTTGTACGCGATGCGCTGATCTGACTAGGCGATGCGGATTATACCAGTGGAAGAATTCTGCGGGTAGGATTGGTGGAGTATGAAGCCAGTTAAGATAGCGTCTCAGTTCGGCCCTTGACAACGATCTGTTCCACAGCTTCGAGAATCCTGTCGATAGTCTCGTCGTCCGTTTCATCGTGCGAGATCAAATCCATCAGTCTTATGAGCTTTTCGCCTGTCGTCATCCGGGTCCGTTTCTCCGACGGGACCCCTTCGGGACTTGTCCGACTTAACGATTTAATCCTCCACTGCTGGAAATTGAGAACACGCGCGGGAAGCACATGCGGATTAAGAGCCGTTGCTTCTGTCTTTGGACTTGTCCGAGTCAGTTGCACGAGGTTGTTATTATCGG
>DASRIZ010000026.1:0-3514 GCA_035649735.1 Blastocatellia bacterium
ATGGTTTCGGGTCCGAAGTCGCCGTCGGAATAACCAGTGATTGCTACGATCCCATGAGCACCCAGACTGAGGCCGTGCGAGGATGCAACGAGGTCTGCACCGTTGGAAGGACCATTGTAACGCTGTTCCCAAAGTAGCGCACCATCGGCTGTCGCGTACTTTGCGGTATAGTAGTCGTGATTCCTGAAGCGATCTGAAGAGACTCCCGCCACCACCACATTTCCCACGCTATCCACCGCGACGGCATTGGCGAGGTCCGCGTCATTGCCTGGGCCATTATAACGCTTGTCCCACAGGACCCTTCCGTCTGTGCCGGAGTACTTTACGGTATAAGCATCAAAATTACCGTTTGTGCCGAATGAATACCCCGTAACGATCACGTCTCGGTTGTGGTCGATCACTACCGTGCGCGCGTCATCATCTCCGTTGCCAGGGCCATTGTACCTTTTCTCCCACAATGTTCCTCCGTTCGTTGCTGCGTACTTGATTGTGTACCAATCCGTGTTGCCGCCACTGATAGAAATACCGGTGACGACAACATCACCTGCGTCGTCGACGGCAACGCCCTGGGCATAGTTCTCGGTTGAGCCGTCGTAACGTCGGTCCCAAAGCAGCAGCCCACTCGTTGCTGCGTACTTGGCGGTGTAATAGGCGGTATTGCTCGGGCTGTCGTGGGAAGTGCCGGTTACGACGGCGTTTCCGTTGCGCTCGAGAGCGAGAGCCCTGGGCTCATCGGAGCGATTTGCCGGGCCGTTGTAGCGCTGTTCCCAAAGCAGAGTGCCATTTGAAGAGGCGTACTTAGCAGTATAATAATCGCCCGACGTTCCATCGGTAAACACACCGGTGACTATCACATTCCCGGACTCGTCGGCGCCAATAGCAACTCCTCGCCCATATCCATTTGTTCGACGTTGCTCCCACAGAAGCGCCCCGTCTGGGGCAGCGTACTTAACCAGATGGAATTGGTCCTGAGAGCTCCCCGCCACAAGTACGTTGCCGGAGTCATCCAGCGCGAGGCAATACGCATGATCCGAGCCGTTTGTCGGTCCGTTGTAGCGCTGCTCCCAAAGCAAGTCCCCGCCGGCCGCATACTTGGTGGTGTAATAATCTGCGTTCACAGCGTTGTGAGAAGTCCCGGTGACGATGACATTACCATTCTTGTCCACTGCAACGGCTTCAGCGAGATCGTTGCTGTTGGCCGGGTCGTTGTAACGCTGAACCCAGGCTTCGGCGATCGCTGCCTGCGACGAAACGCTGCTAATCGCCCACGCGACCGCCAGCGTGCATGTCTGTTGAGCCCTTTTGCGCCACAGTTTCGATTCAAAAATGCGTTCGAACAGGCGCATGGCCCGTAATCCCTACGAACGATCCGGAACGCGTTTGGTCGATTCCCTCTCCATCGCGTTCTTCAGCGCGGGAACCTGCTCGAGCAGTTTCTCGAATTTGACGCCCGTCAGGCTTTCGAGCACCGGAGGAAGCTGGCTCATGATGGCGGTGACGTCGCCGGTGAGTTTGCTCGCGCCGCCGCCAACGCCGTTGCCGCTGTTGATGATGACCATCTTCTCGGTCTTGGAGAGTGGTTCACTGATCTTCCCGGCAATTTCGGGCAGGATGCGCACAAGCATTTCGATGACTGCGGCCTCGTTGTACTGCTTAAACGATTCAGCCTTTTGCTTCATCGCTTCGGCGGTGGCGCGGCCCTGGGCCTCGATAATCGCGGCTTCGGCGAGGCCGCGGGCCTTCTCCGCTTCGGCCTGTGCGATACCGGTGGCTTTGGCAACGTCAGCGTTGGCGAAGCCAGTGGCCTTGGAGGCAGATGCCGCGCCCGCCGCTTCCGTTTCGAGCTGGAATTTGCGCGCGTTGGCGAGGGTTTCCACCTTATAGCGTTCGGCGTCGGCCGGCTTCTGCACGTTGGCTTCGAGTTCGCGTTGTCTGCGAAGGATTTCCTGCTGCTGGAGCTCGATCTGCTTTTGCTTCTCGATAATCTGGACTTGCACTTCCTCGGCCTTCACGAGCTGACCCGTCTTGTACCTTTGCAGGTCGTAAGCCAGATCGGCCTCGGCCTTTTTCTGATTCACCGAAGCCTGATAAACCTGGACGTTCATCGAGTAGTCCCGCTGAGCCTCCGCAATTTTCGAGTCGGCCTGAAATCTGGCTTCCTGCCCGGACTGCGCTGCCTGTGAAGATTTAATCATGGCGTCGCGATCGGCTTCCGCCTGCGCAATCTGGGCGTCGCGTTTGACCTGGGCGATGCGCGGCTTGCCGAGGGCATCGAGATAGCCTTGCGTATCACGGATATCGCGGATGGTGAAGCTGACGATGCCGAGGCCCATGTTCGCCATGTCGCCCGCGGCCACTTCCTGCACTTTGGACGCGAAGGCGTCGCGGTTCTGGTAAATTTCTTCGACCGTCATAGTGCCAAGAATCGCGCGCAAGTGACCCTCGAGGGTTTGCATGGCGATGTTCTTGATCTCGTCCGTACCTTTGCTGAGGAACTGCTCGGCGGCGGTGGCAATGGAGACGTCGTCGCCTTTGACTTTGATCTGCGCGACACCGTCTACTTTCACAGGCACGCCTTTGCTCGTGTAAACCTCGGGTGTTTGGACATCGATCGTGAGCAGTTCCAGTGAAAGCAAATCGATCTTCTCCACGACCGGCAGCACAAACGTGCCGCCGCCTTTGACGATGCGGAAGCCGCGCCGGATCAGAGTGCCGTCGGGCTCTAGTTGCTTGTACGTGCGACCAGAGACAACAAGGACCTGGTTGGGGCCGACTTTCGTATAGCGATTGGCCCAAATCGCGAGAAGAAGAAATATGACGATGACAATGCCGACGATAGCTATTACGGATTCAAAGCCACCAACACTCAGGGCAAAAAAGAGGTCACGATTCATAAAGCTTTTCTCCTCCAAAGGTCATACGGGCACAACATAGAACTGAGTTCCCACGATCCGATTGATTTTTACTGTTTGTCCGTTCCCAACTGCCGCTCCGGATTCGCTTCGTGCCGGCGCCGTGTAGCGAGAGCCTCCCTGAACATAGGCGATTTCGCCGACGCCGTGTTGTGGAATTGGCGTAATTACAGTCGCGTTGATTCCGACAAGAGTAGCTACGCGGGATTCGCTCGAGCTTTGGGTTTTGCTGAAAATCGCATTGAACAGGAAGAACACGCCGGCAGCAATGAGCAGCCCGCCCAATGCAGCCAGGGGCGCGCTGATCCATGCAGGACGCGTCAGTCCAATCTTGGAAAAAATCATGCCGAAACCCCCAAAGGCAGTAATAAACGATGCAAGAGTAGTTGGGCTAAAGGGCGAGAGACCAGGCATGCCCGTGTGCTCGAAGCCCGCTTCCGCATGGCCCCCCGTGCCTATCTCGGTATGGGCATCATGGCCACCAAAAACGTCGCCCACGATGGCGCTGATGATCGTGAAGACGAGTCCGACTCCAAAGCAAATGAAATAGATGAGGAAGGCATCCATAAGTTGCTCGCTGTCAGCTCATTTAACTGCCAAAG
>DASRIZ010000027.1:0-2325 GCA_035649735.1 Blastocatellia bacterium
ACGGTTTCGAGCGGGTATTCGCTGCGCTGAGCAAAGAACGCCCGGATGGACTCTACGTGCTCGGGGGCCCGCTCATGCGTGCGAACGAAAAACGGATTGTGGGCTTTGCGTTAAAGAGCCGGTTACCGTCGATGTACGGCGGCAGAGCGGCTGTAAATGCCGGTGGACTCATGTCCTACGGAGCGGACCAAGTAGACAGTTACCCGCGCGTCGCATATAACGTGGACAGAATCCTGAAGGGAGCCAAGCCTGCCGACCTGCCTGTGGAGCAACCGACGAAGTTTGAGCTGGTGATCAATCTCAAAACCGCGAAGCAGATCGGCCTCACGATTCCGCCGGAGGTGCTCGCCAGAGCGAATAGGCTGATCAAGTGACTACGAGACGATGCTAGGATTGAACTGAATTCTCCTACGACTTAATCCTACAAGACGCGACTGTTGCGTCGCTCAGTTTAATCCTGCCGACGGTTACCGTGGTCTGGACGGAGATATGCTGCGAATCGTTAGGAAAAATAGGCCGCCGACCCCGGCAGTATTTGGCGCCAAGGGAAACGTTGACAAGTCGGGATAGCTGGTGGATATTGCAGCCGATTTGGATTTCATTGTCGAGGCCGTCGCCGGAGATAAGCCGACGGGCCTACGTTAGCCGGACATGGCTCAATCAGCGCTTGCTCTGAACCCTGTTTTCAGGGATTGAAAGCAGTCGAAAAGAGAGCGATAGGAGGCATCATGCATCTTTCAATGCGGTCCGCAATCGGGTGGACGATGATCGCGCTTGTCCTCGGTGTTGCGCCAGCAACAGTCGCTCAGCATGCAGCCAAGGGCAAGAAGCCTGAGCCTCTCGTCCTCGCCGAGCAGGGAAGTTTTTTTGTTGGCGGCACGATCCAGTTCCGTGATCCCAACTCCACTACGAAAGAGGATCCGCCGCGGTATGTTCCCGGGAACATTGCGGTCAATCACATGTTCGTGGAATATCAAATCCCGAAGGACAAAAAATACCGGTATCCCGTGATTATGGTGCACGGCGGGGGTCACACGGGGAAGACGTATGAGACGACGCCTGATGGCCGCGAGGGCTGGTTTACGACCTTCGCCCGGCGAGGGTTCGCGCCGTACGTCGTTGATGCTCCCAACCGCGGCCGCACCGGCTACGATCCAACCAATCGGTACAAGGTCCTTCTCGGGCTCGAGCAGGCGTCCTCACTCGAGCCCGGGAACATCTACTCCGCGCACGCTGCGTGGGTGGCGTTCCGGTTTGGGCCGACCTACGGCGAGCAGTATCCGTGGCAGCAATTTCCGATCGAGCACCTGAACGATTACGTGATGCAGCTGGTCCCGTCTTATAGGGATGCGGCTCAAAATCCAATGATCGTCAAGGCCCTCGTCGCCCTCCTTGACAAGCTTGGACCATCTGTTCTGATTGGACATTCCACGGGCGGAGGAAACGTCTTGAATGCGGCAACTGAACGGCCAAACCTCGTCAAGGGCTTGGTGGCCCTCGAGCCCAACGGAAACCCGCCGGAGGAACGTCAAGGTCTGCTCTCAAAGTTGCCCCTGGTCGTGGTGCTGGGTGATCACGTGCCCGAGACCACAATCAAGGACACGAAGGCGTTTGCGGATAATCTGAAGAAGCTCGGCGGTAATGCCTCGACGGTCGTACTTCCAGAGGTGGGCATTCGCGGCAACGGTCACATGATGATGATGGAGCGCAACAGCGAACAGGTTGCCGACTTGGTGGAAGGTTGGATCAAGAAGCATGTGGCGGGCATCCAGCTTCGCCGGTAGGCTCTAACGGACTTTCGCTTCGATGCAGCTAACAATCGAATGGAGCCGCCGCGCTAGGCGGCCTTCCTGATGGCGCGCAGGTCATTCGAAAGTGTTAAGCCTCTAAATTGAACTATATTCTCCTACGACTTCATCCTAGCCCGCAAGCCGGCGCCGTTCTCCGGCCACAGAGCGGGCACGCGAGAAAAAAACTGGTCTTCAGCTAGTTTTGATGGCTTGGACATTACACGCAAGCATCGCTGTGTCCGTGTGTAGTCCGTGCGCTCCATCCGAAACCCGCTAAAAGCAACCAGTTGAACGCTCGGGTTTTCCTCGCTAGAGTGTGCTGGAGTAGGTTGGATTTTTGCCGGTATAGGACTCTTAATCAGCGGGTCCGGAGTTCGAGTCTCCGGCGGCCCATCAAATCCTTTCAAGCGCAGTCGCGCTTACCCGTTAAAAGGCATTTCGCTGAGAATTCTGTTGTTTAGCCTAGTCGGTAGTGAGATAATCGGCGTAACAATTTGTATCATTGCGGCATGTTCCTGGCGCGGTCGGAGTAGTA
>DASRIZ010000028.1:0-3880 GCA_035649735.1 Blastocatellia bacterium
CGTTTGGTACCTGGGTTCGTAGTGGACTGTAAACTCGAAGGAGACTCGCGAATCGTCACCTTTGCAAACGGGATGGTCGTGCGTGAACTCATCGTCGATGTCGACGATAAAACGTGCCGGCACTCTTGGTCGGCTCGCGGCGAGCCCCTCACTCACCATGACGCGTCTATCCAGGTTTTCTCAGACGGCCGCGAAAAGTGTCGAGTGGTTTGGATAGCGGATTTGATGCCAAATGAAGTCGCCGAAGCGATCGGTGAATGATTCAGCATGGATTGAACACAATGAAACGAACGCTGGAAAGCAGGCCGGCCGGTGGCTAACAACGGTAAAAGATGGCTATTCGGGATTCTGGCATGACAATCATATCAATCTCTACTGTGATCTCTGTGAACTCTCGATAAGCCGGTCAATAAACGATTCGCGGACTTTTTGTTTATTCGTTCAATTCGGCACAATTTAATAGAAAGCTCAGAAAATTTGGTGCCGATGTCCTAAAGGCGTTTTTTCGTTCGTCGTATTGATGGAGCAAGACAAAAACCATCAACAATAAAGGAGAATAGTTATGAGCACACCCAAGAAGTCAGAATACATGTTGTTATTCCGCGGCACCGATTGGCACAAGGGCCTCTCGCCGGAGGAGATCCAGGAGGTTGTGAAACAAATGTACACCTGGCTTGACCGCCTAACCGCGGAAGGAAAGGCCAAAGCAGGGAAACCCCTCTTCCCAGAGGGCAAAGTTGTTTCACAAAAGAAAGGCCGTTCCGTCTCGGACGGCCCGTTTGCAGAATCTAAAGAAGCGATCGGTGGTTTTTTCTTGCTCGAGGTGGGTAGCCTCGACGAAGCTGCAGAAATCGCCAAAGAATTTCCAGGCTTGAACTACGGCGCGATGGTGGAAGTTAGGCCGGTAGCGCCTGAATGCCCGCTGGCATTCAGCTCGAGCGAAAAGAGTACCGCGCAGCCCGTGCGCGCGAGTGCATGACCTTTCACTGGCGAGCTTAATCAAAACACACGAACGCTCTTATCGCACCTAGTCAGCGCGCCGATACCGCGATGACCAAGTCTGAAACCACGAGTCCCGTGCCGCCACCTGGGGAAGTTACTCAGGTGGTGGAGCACTTTTTCCGTCATGAGGCAGGCAAGATAGTCTCGACCTTGACAAGGATTTTTGGCGTCGAACAGCTGAACCGAGCTGAAGACGTGGTTCAGGAAACGTTGGTCAGGGCCTTACAGACTTGGCCCTATTACGGCATACCCAGAAATCCTTCCGCCTGGATCACACAGGTCGCAAAAAACCTGGCGCTCGATCTCATCAGGCGCGACAAAGTCTTTCGCAACAAGGAAAACGAGATCGCGCTCTTGATGGAACAGGTCTCCGCGGATGCTGAAACCGTCGATTCCGCGTCGCGCGAGAATGCCATCGCGGATGACCGTTTGCGTATGATGTTTACCTGCTGCCACCCGATGATTCCGCAAGAGGCGCAGGTGGCACTGGCGCTGAAGACCCTTTGCGGCTTCAGCCCCGCGGAGATTGCCCGCGCGTTCTTGACCTCCGAAGCAGCGACCGCCAAGCGGTTGACGCGCGCCAAGCAAAGAATCCGTGACGCGTGCGTCGCCTTTGAAATCCCGACGGGTGACGAGCTGACCGGCCGTTTAGACGGCGTACTGCAGACGCTTTACCTGCTCTTCAACGAAGGGTACAAAGCCTCCGGCGGCCAGCACTTGATCCGGGCCGAACTTTGCCACGAAGCGATCCGCCTGGCCACGCTCTTGGCCGAACACCCAGCCGGCGATCGCCCCCGGGTGCACGCGCTGCTGGCGTTGATGCTGCTGAACGGCGCGCGCCTGCCGGCGCGATTGGATGCCGAGGGAAACATTCTGCGCCTCGAGGAGCAAAACCGCTCTCGCTGGGACCAGCCGATGATCGCGCGTGGAATGTACCACCTCATACAATCCACCGCCGGCGACAAAGCAAGCGAATATCATCTTCAAGCCGCCATCTCAGCCTGTCATTGCGCGGCGCAGGATTACGAAGCGACGGACTGGCCGCGAATTTTGTCGCTCTACGATCGCTTGATCGAGTTGGACGACTCCCCCGTTGTGGCCCTGAATCGAACGGTGGCCATCGCCCACGTTCGCGGTCCGCGAGCAGGCATCGAAGCGGTAGAGATTATCCACGACCGCGAGCAGTTGAATTGCTATTATCTGCTCTACGCGGTCCTGGGCGAGTTCGAAGCGGATTTAGACCATAGGCAGGCCGCGCTGAACTATTTTCAAAAAGCGCTTGAATTGACCACGATCAAGTCAGAACAGACTTTTTTCACAAAGAAGCTTCGAGAGCTAAACATCGCCCATGCCAACGGAGCCCGCCGGGCTCACCAACGAAGCGAACACAGCTGATCACGATTTTCCCCTGCTCGGACTTTTCACATTCGACCGCTTGCGGGGTTAAAAGGTGTATGGCGCACAAGAAGCTACACGTTCCGCTTCCCTTCGAAGCGATAATGCAGCGCCACGAGCGGGAGATTATGCGCTATCTGCTGCGTGTATTGAGCAATCCCGAGGATGCTGCGGATTTGTTTCAGGAGACCTGGTTACGCGCATACCGCGCCTATCCCCGACTTGAGCCCGAAAGCGACGTTAGGCCGTGGCTGTATGCGATCGCTAGCAACCTGTGTCGCAATCGGGCGCGTGACGGTGCACGCCGCTCACGCGTTATCGTACCCGATACCGAGGAGTCTACGGCAGCAAACGCAATTGGCTCCCTTCATGAAAACGAAGGTTACGCCGCCGTCCATATACGGCAGATGATCTCCGATCTACCGACAAAACAACGCCAGGCGTTGCATCTGCGCTATTTCGCCGGCCTGGACTACGCGGAAATGGCGACCGCGATGGACTGCTCAGAAGAGAGCGCGCGAGCGAATGTTTCGCAGGCTATGAAAAAGCTCAAGGCAAGGTGGTGAAGCCTATGAAAATCGAAAATCTTATTGGTTCAGTCGGCGGCGACTTGAAGGACGAATTAGTCGAGGAATTGCTGCATCGCTCTCGGCGTAAGGTCGATAGCGCATTGAAACGCATTCGGCGGCCGGAAGCCGCGGTGGGAGTCGCGAAGTCGCCATTGGGTGATTTGTTGGTGGCGACGAGTGCCCGCGGAGTTGCGCTCGCTCATTATCTGCACGACGATAGCGACCTCACCGTTACCATCGCCAAGCTCCGGTCGGATTTCGATCCGGTCGAGGATCACCACGCGGTCGCAGAAGTCGGCAACGAGGTGCGCCGGTATCTCGCCGGAGACCTGGAGGCGCTACGCCAGAACATCGACCTGACCCTTGTGGGACATGCCTTTCAGAAGAAGGTTCTGGACAAACTACAGACGGTGCCTCGCGGCGCGGTAATCAGCTACCAGGCGTTGGCAGCGGCTTCGGGAGCCCCGAACGGCGCGCGGGCCGTCGGCAATGCGCTGCACAACAATCCCGTGCCGATCTACGTTCCGTGCCATCGCGTGATTGCCTCCGATGGGCGAATCGGCGGCTATGGGGGCGGCGTCGCGCGCAAAATACAACTGCTTCGTAGCGAGGGTTTTGCCTTGGATAATGCGCAAGGGAGAATTCCCGACAACATCGTTTGGGGTCACAAGGGGACCAAGATCTACTGTCGAACAAGCTGCCGGACCACTGCACATGTGGACCGTACACGGATATTCTTCTTCGCCGATCCTGAACAGGCCCGCCGAGCTGGAATGCGCCCGTGCAAGATTTGCCGCCCCGGCTAAACGGAAGCGATCTACGGCCCCGCGCTTAATTTCCAATGAGATCAGTACTCTCTCCCGAAGAGTGCAATTCGCTAGCCGCGATTTATGAAGCAGACGAGTGGTTTCGCA
>DASRIZ010000029.1:0-12769 GCA_035649735.1 Blastocatellia bacterium
CGTCGAGGTCGAATTCGAGCTTACGCAACCCAGCAGCGAGCACTTGAGCCTTCTTTGGCAGTACTGGGACGGGAAGCTGTGGCGTTCGTTCAAGTACGTCAAGCCGGCGTGCTCGGAGAAGGAAGCTGCGAACGCCGACAGCACTAACGGATTTACTTCGAGCGGCCGATTCAAATTGGAAGCTGACTGCGCCGAAAGCAAGAAGACAGTTGTCAATGGAGTCGAGTCGTTCTGGATTCGCGCGCGGCTGACAGAGCCGCTTGTACCGGATCCATCCAAGGCGTTGCCGCGAGTGGAAACGATTCGCCTAAGCAGCATCATCAGCAATCCGTTGAAGGCCACTCTTGGGATCGTCGCCGAGGACCTTGGTCAAGGGTCAGCGACGGGGATATCAATTCGAGGAGCGGTAGCCAACGAAGCCGGATATCGACTGCCGGCGGTAGGAGTCAAGATCACATGTCCTGAAGACCCCGGCTTCGATCAGCAGAGCGATTCGACATCAGCCATCGGCGAGTACTCGGTAACCCTTGATGACCCGGTTCTGCCAGGCAACGCGCTGGAGTTTCAGGTCTCGTTCCTCAAACTCGAAGCAACCGGAGTCCTTAGAGACTTCGCCGAAGATCACAACCAGAAGGTCGATTTAACTTTTAACGTCGACGGGCTGGATCCGGAAAAGGCGTTTAGCGATGCAAGCAAAGTGGATGTGACCAAACCCTTCTTCCCGTTTGGTCAACAACCACAACCCGGCTCGGTCTTCTATTTTAGCCAGCCCGAGGTCTTCGGTAAGCCCGGCGCCAAAGTGCAACTCTACGTCGCGCGCACCGAGTCGCCACTGGACAAGATCGACGTGATCTCCACGAACACCGCAGTGCTCGCGGCCGGCGCGCAACCGAGTGACGAAAGACTGCAGCACCTGATTTCGTGGGAGTATTGGAACGGCCGAAAATGGATCACGTTGTTTCAATCCACCGAACCCTCTTCGTCGCTGTCGACTTCATCCAGCCAGCCGACTCGTCCAGTTGCCGATTTCGAGACCACCGAAATCATCGAGTTCACGGTGCCTTCGGACATCGAGCCGACAAAGGTGAACGACGAGGAGAATCTATGGATGCGAGCACGACTGGTTAGAGGCGGGTTTGGTTTTGCCCGCACGATTGTCTGGCACGACCAGCAGAATACAGAGAATCAATTTACCTACGTTATCTCTCAGCCGCCTTCGATCGCTGCGTTCAGACTTGGCTATAGCTGGCGTTATGGTCCATTCCACGCCGAGCACGTGCGCACTCATAACGACTTTCAGTTTGAAGACCGCACCTATGAAGCGAAGTGGCCAGGTGAGACGTTCCTACCGTTCCGCCGTGTCGAGGACGTGACGCCGGCGCTCTATCTCGGATTTGACAAGAAGCTGCCTGTAGACCGGCTTGGCCTCTACTTTGACATCGACGAACTGAAGGGCGACACCCGGGGCCCCGCGCTGGCATGGGAGTACTTTGACGGAGCCGAGTGGCGAGGGTTTTCCGTAGAAGACGAGACAAGCTACTTGCGGGTTCCAGGAATCCTGTCGTTCATCGCGGCTGAAGACAGTCAGCCGATGCCTCGATTCGGAACCGAGCGGCACTGGATTCGGGGTCGTCTCAAGGAAGACGGGCCGCCGGGCGAACCGACAGTAAACGGGATTTTCACCAACGCCGTATGGGCGTCGCAGCAGCGCACGATTAACGATACGCCTCTCGGTGCAAGCTCCGGTCTACCGGATCAGATCTTTGTCTTTACCCAGATCCCGGTTCTCGATGGGGAGCGGATCGAGGTGCGTGAGATTGCCGGCGCGCGGGCCAACGTAGAATGGCGCATCCTCGCGCTGGAGGTGTCGGGCGGCGACCCGAACATCATACGCGAACTTGAAGATGCGCTCGGTCGCGAGAACCCCCAGATCGATCTGGTCTATGGCGATATCAGGCTCCGCCGCGACCGGAATAAGAAGGTTGCTGAGGTCTGGGTTCACTGGAAAGGACGGCCTCATCTGTTCTTTTCGGGACCCGAGGATCGTGTTTACGTCGTCGATCGCGCGCGCGGGTTGCTCTTTTTTGGCAACGGCGAAAACGGAAAAATTCCGCCACCCGGTTCGCAGATCCTCGCCCGAAAGCACCGCGCCGGCGGAGGGCAAACGGGCAATGTGCCAAAGGGAGCGATCAAGCAGATGCTCGGGGCGATCTCCGGTGTGCAGGCGGTATCCAACGCTCGAGCTGCTGAGGGCGGCGCGGATGCGGAAACAATCGAGAGGTTCAGCGAGCGCGGTCCGCGGTCGATCAGGCACCGGGGCCGGGCGATTCTACCCTCAGACTACGAGACGCTTGCGCGAGAGGCATCGGCATCAGTCGCTTTTGCACGAGCGATACCCACTCGCAGCGACAGCGGTCGCCCACTTGCCGGCTGGGTGACTCTTATCGTCATTCCTCACAACAAAGACCCTCGACCTTATCCGTCGTTCGGATTGCGGCAGCAGGTGCGGCGATTTCTCGAAGAGCGCGCGCCGGCATGCGTAGCCGGAGCGCAGCAAATTTACGTGACTGGTCCTGAGTATCTTGCAATCGACGTGAAGGCGACGATTGCGCCCCGCGATCCGGCTGAAGCGGGAGCCGTCGAGGGACGAGCACGGCTCGCACTCGAAGATTTCTTGCATCCGCTGGGAGGCGGACCCGCGAGACGGGGTTGGGAGCTTGGCAGGGATGTCTATATGTCCGACATCGCCGCCGTGCTCGAACGCGTCGAGGGGGTCGATTACGTGAAAGAGCTTGAGTTGCTGGTCGATGGCCAATTGCAAGGCGAACGCATTGCAGTTGCCGACAGCCGAATAGTCTCTGCCGGAGAGATACGGCTGAAGATGGAAAGCAGCGAACTGTGAGTCAGCTATGAGTGTACCGTTACCGAATTTGGATGATCGCCGCTGGTCGGATCTGGTGGATGAGGGCCGCTCGTTGATTCCGCTCTATGCGCCGGCGTGGAGCGATCACAACGCTCACGATCCGGGGATCACGCTGATTGAGCTGCTGGCGTGGATTGCCGAGATGGACATCTACTCGCTCAATCGAATTTCCGATGAGCACAAACGAAAGTTCCTGGCACTGATTGGTGTCGAGCCTAACCCTCCGGCTCCGGCGCGCACAGTTGCACGCTTCGAGTTGAAGCCCGGAGAACAATCGGTGCGGCTCCCGGCCGGGACCGAAGTCACCGGCGCGGACCCTTTCGGAGCGATCACGACGTTCAGGACGCTGGCTAAACTGCGGGTTGCGCCGGGAGAACTGGCTGCGGTTCTGGTGAAGGATTCGAAGGGCCATCACGACGTGACGGGCAAACTGGAAAGGGGTGAATCGTTCGGCTTGTTTGGCGAAGTGCCCGAGGCTGGATCTGAAGTGTATTTCGGATTCACGGATCGATTCCGAAAGCGGCGCCCCGCCTCGCTCTATTTCACATTTGCCGGCGGTCATTCGGGGGAGGATGAGCGCCAGCGGCTGATCGATGAGACACGCGCACAGAAGCGCGCTTGTCAGCCGCCTCCGTTCCTGATCCCTTGTGATTACAAAGGGCGCCGCATTACTCACGAGGAAGAGATCGAGCCAGTACTGCCCACGAACGATCGGGTGCGCGTGCGCTGGGAGTTTCTCGCAGAGGTAACTGGGACTACGAAGTGGATGGCTCTTGAGCCGAAAGACGAGCAAGTCGAAGACGACACCCGGGCCTTCACCCTTGACGGTGGGATCGTGTTCAAAATTCCTCGCCGGATGGCTCAGGCCACCGATGAGTCCTTGAATCCCGGACTTTATTACATTCGCTGCAGGTTGGAAGCGGGGGCTTACGACGCGCCGCCTTTGATACAAACCATCAGCTTCAACGCCGTTGCCGCCGAGCAAGCCGTGCCTCGCTATTCAACCTTGAAAATACGCAAGGGCGTTGTCGCGACCGGGACCGCTCCGGTTGCCGGCGACGCGACTACGGTCAGGTTTGCGGTTGACCACCAGCAAACGATCACATCGCTTGGCTTTGATCGAATCAACGCGAATGATCCCGAATTCAAAGTGCTCGACTACAAAGCGGCGACCGCGCTGCTTGAGGGCTCTCTGGTGCTTGAAGCAGTCCTCGTGGGTCTGGCAACCGCGATCCCCCGGCAAGAACACACGTTGGCCGGCGCGCCCATCGTGCAATCGAGTCTTCGTCTGTTCACTCTTGAAGGAAGTGACTGGCGTGAGTGGGAACGGCGAAGCGATCTGGATGCGTCAGACGTCGATGATGCTCAATTTGTTGTCGATGCGACCACGGGCGAGATTCGTTTTGGTGACGGCAGACTAGGACGGTTACCGGAACGCGACTCATTGATCCTGGCTGCTTACGACACGACTCGAGCTGAAGAAGGGAACCTTGCCGTTGGAAAGGTCAGCCGGTTGGCTGACTCACCGCACAATCGTGCTTTTGTCGAAGACTTCAACACGGCAAGCGCTCGAATTGAGATAACGACGAATCCCATCGCCGCGACCCTGGGTCGTGCGGCCGAGAGTTTAGCCAACGCGACTGGTCGTGCGATCGAGCTGGTCGGTGTGCGAGGAAGGGCCGTCACGCTCGAGGACTACGAGGTGCTTGCCAGGCAGACGCCTGGAGCCCGGGTTGCGCGAGCAGCGGCGCGAGCAAACCTTCATCCGAGCTTTCCGTGTTTCAAGGCGCCGGGTTTGATCACCCTGATCGTGCTTCCCGAGTCGCCGGTGCCGAGGCCCGCGCCAAGCGCCGAATTGCGTCGGGCGGTTGAGGCTTACCTGCAACGCCGGCGGGTCATCGGAACAAGAGTTCACGTCGTAGGGCCCGAGTACCTGGAAGTGAGCGTCAGGGTCAGAGTCAAGTCCTGTTCTGGCGCCAGCAGAACGGCGCTGCAGCAGAGAATATCCGAGGCACTCAATCTTTTCTTTGATCCGCTAAGAGGCGGGCCGGATGGCACGGGCTGGCCGTTCGGACGCGACGTCTACCGGTCAGAGGTGATGCAAGTGATCGAGGAGGTCGCCGGAGTCGATCACGTTCTCTCGCTCGAGTTATTGGACCGGTGTGGAAACGCGAGCTGCGGCAACGTGTGCCTTGGACCTACCTGGCTGGTCGCCGCGGGCGTGCACGAAATTCAGGTCGTCTAGACCTGGCAATAAGTGAAGCAAGGGCAGCGACGGAGGAGTTGAGATGGCGATGACCTGCGAACCGGAGATCGAGCGCTTCCAGTATTGGGAAGGACAACGGCTGCGCTCGCGGGACTTTCGCGACCAGATTGCTGTCGAGGCGCAGCTGCGATGGTGGCACAATCGCGCGCTCCATGGCGCCTTCGGTGTCCGATACGGATTTCAAGTTGCCGACGTCGTGGAAGGCGGCATTCTCGTAGCGCTGAAGATCGGATGCGGATTGGCTTATGACTGCTTCGGCAGGGAACTGATCTTACAAACCGACAAGAACATCGACGTACCCGATCCGATTGGAACCAGCCCGAAGCCGGTGTTGCTAGTGGTGAGCTACAAGGACTCCTCTTCGTTCCGTCCCAAGCGGGAGCTTTTGAACGCCTGCCCGGGCGGTTCGGTTACGCTCGAAGAGCCGCGGTTCACCTGGATGCGGTCTGTCGAATTTCGGCCTCATCACGGAGTGCCGATCGCGCGCATAAGGTATGAAGGCGCCAGTCATCAGCCTGAACGCGACCTTTTGTTTAGAGTGCCGCCCTCGCGCGCTCTGAAGCGGCCGCGGGTTGCGAGCGGGGCTACGATTCCTGGAGATACGCCGTGGGAGCTGTGGACCGAAGCGGTTCGTGCGTCTCAGAGGCTGCACGTTCTCAACCTCGGAATGCAGGTTGATATCGATACCTCGGCGTTTGGGTTCAACGAGACCCCGCTCTACTTCGCCTGGCTCAGCGGGCAAATACGAAAGGCCGCTAACATCGCATTCTTTCCAGCGCCGATGCTTCACATCGCGAGCGCAAGTTACAAACAGTTTCGGGTTCGGCTATGGATGCCAACGCTCAATCTCATGCTTGGCGGGCGCGCGCGAAAGGGTAATCAGGGCTTCGAGAATGAGTTCATCAACTATGCAAGAGAGCAGGGGTTGCACATCTGCTGGATCGCCGTTCAATGCAGGCCCGATGTTGGTTGCGAACCGCTGGCGGAATGCGAGTGCTCGGTAACTCCGGAAACAATCGAAACGCCATCGTATGGGGTGCACAAGTAACCTGAGGATTGACCTATGGACTTCTTGAATCAGACTCGCTTTATAGAGCGGCTTCAATTTTTCAACGGCCAGCGGCTTTTTGATTCCGATTTGCAGGGTCTGGAGGCGTTCAACCGCGAGATGCGCTGGCTGCATAACAAGAGTCTGCACCAACCTGGCATCGGCAACGGGTTTGCGGTTACGGGGAAGAAGGGCGAGCGAGAGGTCCGGATCGACCCGGGCTACGCGATTGACATCGAGGGTCGCGAGATCGTTCTTACCCAGACACAGCTCGAGCCAATACCTCCGGTGGCAAGCGAAGTCGACGGGACGCCGGTGCTGTTCGATCTGACCGTTTCCTATCCGCCGGATGATTATCTGGAAGAGACCGAGACTCGCGAAGGAGTCTGCGTGTCACAGGGTGTGGTGCGCCGGAAGGAGGAACCGATCTTCTGTTGGGTGAGGCTCGATCGAAACGGCCAGCCGCTCGATCCGCAAATCAAAGCCGAAATCCTCACTGGGCTAAGAATCGTACTCGCTCGCGCAGAAGTGCTCGAGTGCTCACTTAACAAGGACATCTCGATCGCTGAACGGTTGAGCGCGCGTCCGGCATCCCAGCCGTACATCTGCTGCGGACATCTCGAGGTGGTCGATTGGAAAGCTGAACAGCTTGTTGCTTTCGATCTGCCCAAGGTGCTTGGATCGTCGGGATTCAAGCGTCTGCAGGAGCAGTTTCGTGAAGCGGCAACGGCGTTTCCCTTTATCTTGCCTTTTAGCTTGAAAGCGGAGATCGATACCCGCGAATGTGGGTTCCTGACCACTCCTTGCTACACCGCTCACGTGACAGGTCCGCGAGTCTTTCGATTGTCGGCGGACATCGGCGACGGCGTGAAGGAGGAGGTGCCGATCTTCGCCGAGGGGCTTTTGCAGATTATCGAATCGGAGCCGGATCATTTTATCGCTGACGCGCAGCCGATCATTCAAGTTCTGACCCCGTTTTCGGCGCCGCTTAGCCAGACAGAAGCTCTACTAAAACAACTCACCGAGCGGATGATCAAAGAATGGCGTCTTGAATGGATGGGAGTCGAGGGTTAAGTCGTGATCGGAGACAACAACACAAACTACGCCTATCTCAATCGCGATGGAACATGGCCTGACATCAAATGGAAAGGCCTCGATCTTCGCGAGGACGGAGCACTGCAACTCAACTCGCTGCCGCTGTTTTCGGGCACCCTGCCTGCGGAGATTTCAACAACGAGTGAGCCGGATGGGTCCGCGGGAATTGCTGTCGATATCGATGGAACCGTTTATTTTACCGATCCTTCTGCGCACGTCGTGCTCAGGATAGATGGTTGCGATGGCACGATGTCGCCGCTCGCTTGCGCAGGCGGCGAGGGCGACGGCCCGGGTCGATTCAAGTCGCCGCGAGGACTCTTAATCCCTCGACACCGGCGCACTCTGTTTGTGGCTGACAGCGGAAACCACCGGATTCAGCTGTTTGACATCGGGACCGGCCAGCTCGTCGGGGTGTGGGGACAGTCCAGCGCGTCCGGAACAGAGCCGGGCTCGTTCGATACTCCGACCGCGCTTGCCGGAGATGAGGCGGGCAACGTGTACGTCGTCGACTACGGAAACCGGCGAGTTCAGAAGTTCGATCGACTCGGTCGAGTGGTTAGCGAATTCTGGGACAACGTTAACAGCTATTCGCTCTTGAGCCGGCCTGTCGATGTTGCGACTTACTCTGAGGGTAGTGACACCCGGGTGTTCATCGTCGATCAGGATGACCACGCAGTTTTTGAATTCGATTCCGATGGACGGGCCATACTCGATCCAGACGGGCAGCCGGTTTCGTTCGGCGCAACAGAACTTCAGAAACCGCTTGGAATCACCGCTGCAAAAGATGGCGTTTATGTAGGGGACAACGCTCGGCGTCGGGTCTTGAAATTCAAACGGCCCGGCTACGAGTACGCCGGTGACGCAGTCGGCTATCAAGGGCCGGTTGCGGCTCTCGCACTGGATCGCAACGGCGGGTTGCTGGTTCACCCTGGAGACAGTCTCTTACCGGTGACGCTCACGCTCGGAAAAGGATACTCGACTCGCGGCGTGTTTTGGAGCGAGGCGATTACGTTTCGTGACTACGAAGTAAACTGGCACCGGTTGTTCGCGGTTATCGAAGAGCTGGCGGAGACCGCACACCTCAAGCTGTTCGTTCATACCTCAAACGATCCGACCGACGGTCCGGCCGTTGACCCGTCCGCTGCCGATCCATTCTCTGATGTGAAATGGCGGCCTCGCTTGCAGCAGCCCGATCAATACGCCGACGTTACCGATCTTTTTATCGGCGGTGCCCCTGCTCAGTATCTTTGGGTAGGCGGTTTGTTGAGGGGCGACGGCCGATCGACCGCGGTGATCAGCCAGATGCGAGTCGAGTTCGATCACCAGACCTATCTCAATTATCTGCCGGCCCTCTACGACAAAGAAGTCACCTGCGCGGAGTCGCTACTTCAGGCCGGAACCGATGACCGGCGGCTGGTCTCGTGTGATGAGAGCAAGCCAACCTGTCCTGAAGCGTTGAAGCGGTTGCTCTCTCTGTTTGAGGCGATGTTCGCCGGCGTGGAAAGTCAGATTGCGGACTTGTCGATGCTGTTTGATGTCGACGCCGTGCCCGATGAGCTACTCGGCTGGTTGGCCGGTTGGCTCGCGCTGGAGCTGGACGAGGATTGGGATCCCGCCAGGAAACGCGAACTACTTCGAAAGGCCTTCGATTTGTACGGGAGGCGAGGGACAGTGGAGGGTCTGCGCGAGTCGCTCCGATTCTTCGCCGGGGTAGATGCGATCATCGAAGAGCCGATAGTGAACGCGGCGTGGTGGTCATTACCGGGCGAGGAAGAGCAGTGCAGCTGTCAGTGTCAATCGAAGCAATCGGCGGACTGCTGTTGCGGTTCAAAACCAAAGAAATCAGCCGGCTGTTCATCGGATCTGTTCGCTGAAGGCGAGTCGGCGTGGGTGTCAACCGAAGGGTCGATCCTAGGGGTCACGACTATGCTGGTTCCGGCCCAGGCCCAGGGCGCAGTCCTGGGCGCGACCGCGACGCTGGACGGTTCACACCTGATTGAAGCTGACGATTTCGGAGCGCCTCTTTTTACCGATGTTGCTCATCGGTTCACGGTTCAGATTTATCGCGGGCAGCTCAGATGTGCCGGCACGTTCGAACAAGTGCGGGCGATCATCGAACGCGAGAAGCCCGCGCACACAAGCTACCACCTCTGCATCATCGAGCCGCTATTGAGAGTCGGCTATCAGGCTCGCGTCGGAATCAACGCGGTTGTCGGGGGCCCTGTAGAGCCGCGAGCGCTTGGAGAGGGTTTGCTGGGTGAGTCCGCGGCACTTTTCGGAATGCCGGCCGCAAGGCTAGGCGAGGAGACACGGGTCGGAATCACCGCCCGGACCGGTTGAGACGGTCGTGTCGTTTGTGCTCGGTTTGAAACTGGGTTGAAAACCAAATAACGGAGGAAGCCATGTCACATCACGTTTCACAGCACCGGCAGCGCGCCGAGGTAAGAGCGCCGTCCGATCTGAAGACGCCGGTCCGAAATCTTTTCTTCTGGGGAAAGCTCCTGGACGTCTATCACCTCGAAATGGAACAGGAGTACTTCAACTCGAAGCGCTGGCTGTTGAACCGGCTGGTTACCGGACCGGGCGTCGTTTGCGGGCTGGACGTGCAACTGACTGACGATGAAAAGTCGGTGGTCGTTTACCCCGGAGTCGCGATTGACCGGTGCGGCCGGGAGATCATCGTTGCGGCGCCGTCGCGCGCGGTCGAGCTTCCGCCGATGCCTCGTCACGATTATGACGAATCCAAAGACAAACCGGAGGCGAAGCACGCCAGGCCCGAACGCCATGGCTACTGCGAAGAAGAATACGCGCACGTGGTGATTTGCTATCACGAATGTGAAACGGATCCGGCCCCGGCGATGGCGGGTGACTGTGAATCGGTAACGTTGTGCGCGGCGGGTTCGGTCCGCGAACAGTACGAGGTACAGGTACGGCAGGGCTTCGCGCCGGAGCGCAAGAGCGGTTTTCCGGACGTTATTGAAGGCCGCCGGATTAGCTACGGCGCTATTGCAGAGTACGTAACCCGGGCTTGCCGGCCGCTTCCCGATGATTGCTGCCTGCCACTTGCAAACGTGCGGTTGAGAGATACTGACCACGGATGGGAACCGGAGATCGATATCAGCGTCCGGCCCATCGTTTACACCAACCGTCTGCTGTTCGAGCTGATTCAGTCGATGGTCAAACAGGAACAGGGCGAATACTGAGAGGAGAGGACTTATGAAGACCGATACGCTATGCCTGCATGCGCCTTGCGATACGGGGATCGCCGAGCGGCCCCGCTATTTTCCGCGGCAGCTCATAACACCGGAAGATCTGACGCTTGAACAGGATTACTTTCGCAGCCGGCTGAGGCTGCACAACCGGTTGTTGCATGGGTGGGGTGTTGTCTGCGGAGCCCGCGTCTGTCTGGTTCCAAAGTCCGGCAACGGAGGTTCACCCGAGCCCTGGATGGTAGTCATAAAGCCGGGATACATCCTTGGTCCGTACGGCGACGAGATAAACATCGACTGCCCTCGAATCTTCGATCTGAGAAAGCGGTGCATTTCCGGGGCGACCGGCGTGCCGTGCGTCGAGGCGCCGGATCCGTGGTGCAGCGAGGTCATCGAGCAGCCAGAGGCTGGATTGCTGTACGTCGCGGTTCGGTACAAGGAGGTTTCAACGCGGCCGGTTCGAGTGCAGCCGGTCGGGTGCGGCTGCGACGACACCAAGTGTGAGTACTCTCGAATCCGAGATGGCTACGAAATCTGTGTGTTGAATGAATGTCCCGACTCCCACCAGGCGCCGCCGAAACCGGAAGACCTGTTCAGTGGAGACGAATACGATTGTCCTCCCTGCCCGGATGAGCCCTGGGTGGTGCTAGCCGAGGTGAATATTGGCAGGGACGGGACGATTACCGGGATCGACAACTGCAAGTGCCGGCGGCTGGTCGCCTCATTTGCGGATTTCTGGTGGGAGTGTGACGAGACCAAGGTCGAGCCGTCAAAAAGCGACGTCCGCGTTGACAGTGTCGAAGCCGACGCTGCGGAGCTGGAACCCCGCAAAGATCATGAGTTGAAAGTACACGGGGCAAACCTCAATCATATCGCGGCAATTAGCTTCGGGAACGACGTGAAAGTAGAGAACTTTAAAGCGAACGAGAGCGGCACCGAGCTGGGCGCGAAGATTTTGATTTCAGGAGACGCCGCACCTGGTCCTCGCGAGATGGTGTACAAGGACGCACAGGGCGGAGGCGGCCGGGTTGAGAAGGCAATCGTGATAGCCGGGCGCCCGCCGACGCCGACACCGGTGCCCCCCAAACCACCACGCAAAGGTAAATCCAAAAGTGAGGAGGAGGTCTAGAGTTCCGAGCCCTTAGCACGGTTGAGATTGCGTTAAGCGAGAGAACCCCGGGATTACGTGTCCAGCGAATTTCGCTCTATTGTGCTTTGCGCGCTCCGGCGTACTTAGATTCGCCGGAGCGCGAAACTGCCTAACTGATTCCGTTCCTCTTTTCGCATTAACTAAGGGCAACCCACCGTTTCAATTGAGCCCTCCCCTTCAATTGCCTGGCCTGAAGTTGTTAGCCCCGTCAGCCGTACCGTCGTGTCGCCGCATTGTATGCCTACGTCGCCAACCAGGAAAAAGAAGATCAGATCAATGTCTCCATCTTCATCTTCGTCGCCAAGGAAGAATCTAAATGGGACGGTCGCCGACCCGAATTGGACTGTTGTGGGATCCACGGTCGCGGCGTCGAAGGTGGAGGTGGAAAGAATCACCGCTTTCATCACGCCGTCGTTCCGCTTGGGATTAATTTTCGGCGGTCTGATCAGCAACGAAACCGTAGTAGGCGGTGTGCTCATACACGGAGATATCTCTACGTTATCGAATAACGTTTCGAAACCAATCAGCGTGACTTTAACAATCTGGCCAAGCGGACGATCGTTATCGCCATGTGTAGTGTCTGCAGCTTCCCTGATTTGCACGACGGGAGCGGGGCTGAACCTTGTCGTCAACATATCGCCAACGCCTTCAAAGATGACCATCCCCGGGCTGAAAGAGAAGATCTGCACTTTAGCGTATGTGACTGTTTGTCCGGGAAAGGTAATCGCATCGGTAGCACCGGCGAAGAGTGCCAGCACGTGGCTGGGCGGGTGGCCGGGGAAACCGGACCAAAACGAAAAGCTGCCTGAGATACTGTGACTGAAGACAGAACCGGCGAGCCCGGGCAGAGTCGGATCAACATCAGAAGTGAAGTCCTCAACACAGGGCTGCGCCGCTTGAGGTGCTGCGGACAACGGCCCGGCCCGAAGAGACGACCCCGGCATAACTGTCAAAAACGACGTGGCCAGGAGCGCACAAAACGAACTGATCATCGTTCTTGCAAACGAATCATGTTTCATTCGCTTCATTTTTAGGTTCCTCCTCATTCTGCGAGTTAGCGTTAATTTGCGAGACAGAT
>DASRIZ010000030.1:0-3707 GCA_035649735.1 Blastocatellia bacterium
GACTTTCTCGGCGACGGCGTGCTAATGTATTCGTCCGATTACCCTCACGCCGAATCCCGTTTCCCGGAGTCCGCCGACAAGGTACTGACGTGGAAATCTCTGGGCGATGAAGTCATGCGCAAAATGCTCTGGGACAACGCGACGAGATGCTTTGGAGAACCGTAGTTCAAGAATGGGATACGTTCAAGACGTTCAACCCTTCGATACGCGCTTCGCGCTACTCAGGATGAGCGGAAGAAATCGACCCGCTCATGGTGAGCTTGTCGAACCATGCGCTCCGTTCAAGCCGTTAGAATTCGCCCGAGAACACTCCGAAGTTTCCTCCCCCCGCAAACGCGGGGGAGGACAAAGGAGGGGGTTGAACGGCTGGAACGGATCGAACGGCTTGAACAAGCTCGATTGGTAAAGGCTCATTGCTCGCGACCGCAGGGCTTACTGCTCGATCGATGAAAGCGTAATTAATCCGGGCTAGGAGAGCGCGTTTCAGGTATCAGATTTTGGTTCATCGTTCAGTCCGAACCGGAGGATCTTATGGGAGAGATTCTTGGTATTGGTTGTAGTCACGGGCCGGGAATCTCGGGGCCGCTGCAGCGTCTAACGGATATTTACTTGCGCCGCAATCTGCAAAGCGAACTTACGCCGGTTCATATGAAGGATCCAAAGAATTGGCCGAGAAAGATGCAGGAGGAGTGGGACGGCGATGAAGGGTTGGCTTTCGCTGCGGAGTACCAACGAATACTACAGCCGGCCTATCGAAAGGCCCGTGAGTGCATCGATGAATTCAAGCCAGATTTTGTTCTCATTTTTGGTGACGACCAGTATGAGGTCTTCAAAGAAGACTGTATTCCACCCTTCGCTGTCTTTGCTATCGATAACATTCCAATAAAAGATTCGCCTGACTACAAAGACGAGAGTGCGAGCATCAAGGGAAGTAAGCAGATCGGTAATTATTTGGTCCATGGGTTGGTGACAAAGGGATTCGACGTGGCCTGCTGCTGGCGTCTGCGCAATCAAGAGAAATACGGGCATGCCTTTACGACAACGATTCAGTACTTGGACCTGGACAAGAGAGGCTTTGACTACCCAATTATTCCGCTGACTGTAAATTGTTATGGGCGTGATTTGCGTGTACCCAATGATCAGCATCCAGTCACGAAGATGATCGGTCGGCTTTTAGAAAACGTTTCTGAGCCGCCACCTCCGTCGCCACCACCCTGGCGTTGCTATGATCTCGGTAAGGCCGTGGCGGAAATTATCAAACAAAGTCCCTGGCGCGCGGTTGTTATCGGTTCATCCAGCTGGTCACATGCGTCGCTCACAACGAAGAACTATTATCTGTGGCCGGACGTAGAAACAGACCGCCAGCGATTTGCAGAACTGAAAAGCGGTGAGCACCGGAAGTGGCGGGGGTTGGACGCAGAGTTGATCCGAGACGCCGGTCAACACGAGTTCTTAAATTGGATTTGCTTGGCTGGTGCCATGGATGACCGCAAGGCCGAAATCCTGGCTTGGGCAGAGTGCTACATCTTTAACTCGAGTAAATGCGTGTGCCTTTTTCGTCCTACCTGATGTGTTACATGCGATCACGGTGATTACTTTTTTTGTTTTTCCGCATTCGCGAGCGCCTCTTCGAAAATTGCCAGCACCGGCTTCATGTCCGTCCATTCGACGTGGCTGTCGATGTCGAGATAGTTGACTCCCGGGGCGCGGCGGTTCTCCGGCTTTACGTCGTTTTTCGGAATATCGATGCGCAGTGAATCGGCCGTCTCGGCGGAGCTCCTGGCTAGAGATTTTTGCAGCGCGATCTGACCGTCGCGCGAGAGAAACCAGTTGATGAAAACCTTCGCCGCATTTGCATGGGGCGCGCGGTTCAAGAGCGCGAGCGTGCCGTATTGCGTGACGAGCGGCGCGCCTTCCTTGAAATTCGCGAACTCTTCGACCGGCAATCCCTGGAGTTTCGCCTTATCGGTGTCCGAGCAGAAAAAACACAGGCTCGCTTTGCCGCTCGCGAGCCAGTCGATACTCTGGCGGAAGTCACGGAAGAGCGTCACGTCCATCTCACCGAACAGCTTCTTGATGAAAGTCGGGCCGATCGCCGGATGGAGATAGAAAAAACGCATCGGAGCGCTCCCCGGCCCGGGGGCGCGCACGTCGCGCACGATGATTTTGCCTTTCCATCTGCCGTCGACGAGGTCCCAGAGCGAAGAAATCTCCTTTGGGTTTACGAGTTTGGTGTTGTAAGCGATGTTTCCCTGCTGCTGCGTGCCTACGTAACGGAAGACGAACTGCCCTTCGGGGTCGACGTAGTGGTGCCTGCCCTGATACCAGAGGGATTCATCCGTCACCTCCGGCAGCAAGAGCGCGGGCTTGATCGGATCGAAGCTCTTGGCCAAGTGCAGCGCCCGGTAGTTCGAGCCGATGCCTTCGCTGCTCACATCGGCGAGGAACTTTCCTGCGCGGCGCT
Source organism: Blastocatellia bacterium (assembly GCA_035649735.1). Classification (GTDB taxonomy): domain Bacteria; phylum Acidobacteriota; class Blastocatellia; order UBA7656; family UBA7656; genus Onstottus_A. The sequence goes on from DASRIZ010000030.1 coordinate 2,465, forward strand.
CGGCGAGAATGCGCCTGGCGGTCTCCCCGGCGCGGCCGCCGACCCAGCTCACCTTGATTTCGGGATAGGCTTTTTGAAACGCGCCCGATTCGAGGACGGCTTCCCAGCCGCCGATGTAGACGTTCACCTGGCCTTCCTTCTTCGCCGCTTCGATGGTTTTTTCCCATTCCTTCTTCCAGTCCGATTGAGCGTGCGCCTCCGCCAGCAACAGCAATACGGCACAAGCCGCCAACACAACTCTCGACATTCGCAATTATCCTCCGGGGCAATTCTATCTGATTTGACCGACTTCCCGCTTGCTGTCGCCGTCTAAACAGAAGCGAACCGGTGCGCCCTGAGGAAGGAACGTATCTGGCGCACCGCCAAGGGAACCCGTTCCTTCGGCTCCTTCCATGGGAACATGCTCACTTCCCCCTTCGGCGCCAGCAGCGCGGACTCCATGGCAACAGCGTACGGATGCGGCGGGATATCATCCGGCAGGATTAGTACGGGCGTTTGGCAATTGCGCACGAAATCGCGTGTCACTGTCCAGACGAAGTCTGGGTTGGCGCGGTACATCTTGGTTAGAAATTTGTCGACCATCTCCATCGTAATGTCGGGTCGGCGCTTGACCAGCTCGGGGCCCCAGTCCTTCATGTTGTGGTCATAGGAGAGGTTGGGCATCTCCGGTCGGAATCCGCTGGGCTGCGCCAGCACGGCAGCGACGATACGATCGGGTGCCCGCTTCAGAAGGTTCCAAACCAAGGGACCACCGATGCAGAAGCCCATCACCACGAACTTGTGGATCCCCAAGTGATCCATCAGACCGATATGGTCATCGGTATAAGCATCCCACGGCCGATCGATCTCGAGCGGACCGGAGGACTGACCGCCATTGGCGTTGCGCAAATCCGAGAAGATGCAGCGGTATTCTCCCTTGAACTCTTCGATCGTATTAAAAGGTCTGCCGCGCATCAAGCCGGCGATCGTCGAGTTCAATCCTCCGCCAGGGATGAGCAACAACGGAAAGGCCGAACCGGCCTCCTCATATTGAATGCGAACGGGGCCTTTTTCGTAGAACGACATGGCAGCTCCTCCTTGCCCAATCTGCTGACCAAACACTCGCCGCGCTACGGCCATCAGCGTTGCACGCGGCGCCCGTTTTCAGTATTTTGCGTCTGATCGGATCGATCATCGGCGTCCTCCTGACTTTCGGCTCGTCTAACTACTGAGTATACAGGTCTGCGATTTGCCGTTGTTGACC
>DASRIZ010000031.1:0-4456 GCA_035649735.1 Blastocatellia bacterium
TCTTACCAGCGCAGCTTCGGCGCCTGCAGGATCGCCCGACGCGAGCAACACAACGCCCAACTGGTACCTGGCAGCCGTCAGCGACTCATCCAGCTTGAGCGCGCTCTCGAACTCGGCGCGAGCGGTGGCTGGACCGGCAACGCTGCCGCCGGCGTCGCCCTGACCGCCGTTATCAGCCCTGGCTGGAGACGCGCCAGCGGTCTGCCAATCGCGCAACGCAATCGCTCCCCTGAGATACGCGGCCTGGGCTTGCACGCGAACATCATCCTTCTTCAAAGCCAGTGAGTTTGTCGATGCGTCAAGCGCAGCTACGAGATTCTCGCGAGTCATCGCTCTCCAACCCGTAACGGTTTGGGTGATCACCGGTGAAATTGACTCGCTCAGCTTTGCCGCAAGCACACTCTTGAGTGTTGTAACCTCTGCGCGCTCGCCGTAGGTAAGCGCAAGCTTCTCAAGCAATTCATACGCGTTTGGGCTCGTAGGGCCGGCGAGCTTGCCCGAGGTGACCAGCCCGTTGAACTGTCTGATAAAGTCGTCGAGCTTTGGCTCGAGTTTAAAGACCAGGGTCGGCGATTCGGTCCCGGCTGCAAATCCGCGCGCGATCGGGTTATAGCCGTCTTTCCGGACCTCAATGCTGTACTGGCCCAGCGGCAGCTTCTCAAACTGGATCTTGCCCTCGCTGTTTGATACTCCGCGCTCTTCGCCGTTTACGAAGACGGTGCTCTCAGCGGGAGTGGTCAACACAGTCAGGGTAACCGTTATGGGCACAGGCTCCGTTTTCACCGGCGGCTTCTTGACCGGCGGCTTCTTTCCCTTTGGGTCGGGCCGACCCGTGGGGTCCTGAGCAAAGCCGGTTGCAGCGAGTAAAAACAGAAGTAGAAATGTAAGTGTCGCTTTGTGGGGTAGAGACACGAAAAAAGATCTTTTGCACATCATGTTCAGCACCTCGGTGCGTCATTATAGCGCAGCTTGTTGAATGATCAATAGGGCTTATAGGATCTATAGGACCTATGACCAAATCGTAGTAGAATCCGTTTGTCCTTGAACAGCAAAGTTACGGAGGGCCGTTATGCCCGATGTCAAAGTCTATACCACCGGTTGGAGCACCGACTGCCAACAGGCAAAACAGTTCCTCGATGACGAAGGGATCTTCTACGACGAAATCGACATCGAAGAATCCGTCGAAGGCGCGCGCTTCGTCGAACATGCCAATAACGGAAAGCGAATTGTTCCCACGTTTGACATCGGCGGGATTGTCTTCAGCCTCAAACCGTTTGATTGGAAAAAACTTCAAGCTGAACTCGAGAGGCTGGGTGTCGAAGAGGACTAGCTCTCCTCAACACGCCTCAATGTGATCCGATGTCTCAACTTAGTTTCCTCGAACAGCTCGTGCAACAACGCCGCCCGATGTCGGTGTCCGAGCTGACCACGCGTCTGAAAATAGTCGTCGAACGCGAGTTCGTCGATCTGTATGTCGAAGGCGAAATATCAAACTTTCGCCGCCACACCTCCGGCCACTGGTATTTCTCTCTCAAGGACGAAACAGCCGCCCTACGCTGCGCCAGTTTCCGTATGCAGAATCGAATTATTCGCTTTGTTCCTGAAGACGGGCTGCGGGTCATCGCCCGCGGCCGGCTTTCGATATACGACACCAGGGGCGAGTATCAACTCATAGTCGAACACATGGAACCGGTGGGCGCCGGTGCGTTGCAACTGGCGCTCGAGCAACTCAAAAAACGGCTGGCTGCAGACGGGCTGTTTGCGGTTGATCGCAAGCGTGCACTGCCCGTCTTGCCCCGGTGCATTGGCGTGGTCACCTCGCCAACCGGCGCCGCGGTTCGCGATATCCTTCGTGTGCTGAAGCGGCGCAACGAAGCAGTGAGCGTGTTGATCGCGCCGGTGCGCGTTCAGGGCGAGAGCGCCGCTTCCGACATTGCGCGCGCAGTCCGGCTGTTGAACTCGCGCAAAGAGGTGGACGCCATCATCGTAGGCCGGGGCGGCGGCTCGACGGAAGATCTGTCGTGCTTCAACGAGGAAGTAGTTGCGCGCGCCATTTATACTTCGCGAGTGCCGGTAATTTCGGCGATCGGTCACGAGACCGATTTCACAATCGCCGACCTGGTGGCAGATCTGCGAGCATCAACTCCCTCGGCCGCCGCAGAGCTTGTAGCAACCGCGCGCGATGAAATGTGCGCTCGGGTTACTGGTCTGTCAGAGGATATGAAAAAGGCGATGCGCTATCGACTGCTGGCGTTGCGAAGCGGGTTATCGGAGCTCGAATCAAGCCGAGCCTTTCCACAGGTCCAATCACGCATACGCGGGTTTGCCCAGCGGGTTGACGACGCGGGCTACTCGATGGAATCGGCCGTTGGAGCCGCTCTCAGGACACGCCGTGCCCGGCACGCCTCACTGGCTTTGAGATTGAGCGATGCAGACTTGCGTCGACGAGTAGTTGAGCAACGGCGTCTGCTGGCGGAGCTCGGCGGGCGGCTGAAGGCGAGCGCTCGGATGTTGCTTGACGGGCAAAGTGAACGCGTTTCGCTGGCCGCTGGGAAACTCGACTCGCTCTCGCCCCTTGGTGTCCTCGCGCGCGGATACGCGATCGCTTTTGACACGGAAGGTCGAGTCATCAAGCGCGCAGTCGATGTCAACACCGGAGATCGAGTTCGTGTAAAAGTGTTAGAGGGCGAGATCGATTGCACGAAGGATTAGGCGACTGCCGGAGAGAGTTGGATCGCAGGCATCCATCCCCCGGTTGTTTGCGTCAGAGCACGCAAGCGGGAATGTTTTTGAGCTTGCTCTGGGGACACAAATGGAGCTGATACCGAATTCTAGGATTGGCGTACGAAGACTGCTGCTGACTGCCATACTTGTATTAGTAGTGATTAGATTGATTTCAGTCGTCGCTTGCAATGCTCGCGATAGAGAGGCCGTGGCTTCATCAAAGGCAGCGCCACAAGCAGCGGCAGTTGAAACGTTGACTCGCCGGCCGGTTTCAGATACCCCTCAGATCAAGAGAATAGTGGATTCGGCAATTGAACAGACACGCCTGACTTTCGAATATGATCCCTCTTATGCGAAGCTCGATTACCCGAATGGGGACGTCCCTATTCAGCGCGGAGTCTGCGCCGATGTGATAGTCAGGGCATTCCGGAACGCGGGAATCGATCTGCAAAAGGAAGTTCACCAGGACATGACTCGGAATTTTTCGTCGTATCCGGCGAAATGGGGAGCGCGCAAACCGGACTCAAATATCGACCATCGTCGAGTGCCAAACCTGATGACCCTATTCGAGCGAAAGTCCTGGTCACTACCAATAACCAAAACATCTGCGGATTATTTTCCGGGAGATGTCGTTGCCTGGGAACTCGACAACAAGCTGCTACATATTGGACTGGTCACCGATGCAGTAGCCGGCGAGACACAGAACTACCTGGTTGTCCATAACATCGGCGCAGGAGCCAGAATAGAAGACGTGCTGATGGCCTGGAAGATAATCGGTCATTATAGAATGTGGAAGTAATAGCGATGGCAGAAAAAAGTTTCGAGCTATCTCTTGAAGAGCTTGAGCAGATCGTCCGGCAGCTTGAGGGGGGCGATCTGCCGCTCGATCGATCGCTGGAGTTGTTCGAGCAGGGTGTGCGTCTTTCGCGCGAGTGCCAGAAACGGCTTGACGAAGCTGAACGCAAAGTCGAAATCCTGCTTCGGGGTAATGACGGAGCTTACAAACCAACGCCGTTCAACGAACCCGAGGAAGAATGACCGCAGCTGAAACGATCACTCACTATCTCGCGCGCAGGGCAGCGGAAATAAACGAATGGCTCGATCGGCTTGTGCCCTCCGAGACAACCCCACCCGAGCGGCTACATAAAGCCATGCGCTACAGCTTGCTCGCCGGCGGAAAACGTCTCAGACCGGCATTGGTGCTGTCGGCTGGCGAAGCGTTCGGGGCAGAGACTGACGATTTGATGCCCGCAGCCTGCGCGATCGAGATGATTCACACGTACTCGCTCATTCACGATGATCTGCCGGCGATGGACAACGATGACTTGCGGCGCGGGCGGCCAACCTGTCACAAGGCGTTTGGCGAGCCAATCGCTATACTCGCAGGCGATGCGCTGTTGACTCAGGCGTTTCGCGTGTTAGCTGCCGACAGTCCAAAACGCGACGCTGAACGTCAGATCCGGGTCATCCGCGAGGTCGCGAGCGCCGCCGGCACCGTCGACGCGTTGATAGGCGGTCAAATGGCCGACATCGAAAGCGAAGGAAGAAAGGTTGACGCCTCGACGCTCGAGTACATTCATCGTTCCAAGACCGGAGCGATGATCACCGCGTCGGTTGTCATAGGCGGAACCATTGGCGGCGCGAGTAATGATCAAATCGACAGACTTCGGGAATATGGTCAGCGGATCGGGCTGGCGTTCCAAATCGCGGACGATATTCTGGATGTGACCTC
>DASRIZ010000032.1:0-2969 GCA_035649735.1 Blastocatellia bacterium
ATTGGCTCGGCGCTGGCGTCTATAAACATTGCCCTCCTGACGGAGGGTCTCCTGTAGAGCCAGCTCACTCAGATCTGAGCGCGATCATCGGATCCACTTTTGTCGCCCGGCGCGCCGGCAGCAAGCAGGCTCCCAGAGCCACTCCGGCGAGCAATATCGGAATTGCGGCAAAAGTCAGCGGGTCTGTTGGGCTAACATCGAACAGCAAACCCGACATCAACCGCGTCAACGCGAACGCCCCAGCCAATCCAATTGTCAGACCCGCCAGCACCAGGAGCATTCCCCGCACAACTACGAGTTTGATCACATTCCTCGCACTTGCCCCGAGTGCGATCCGAATTCCAATCTCGTGAGCCCGCTGCGAGACCGAGTAAGCCATTACGCTGTAAATACCCATTGCCGAGAGTAACAATGCAACTACGCCAAAGAGCGTCAGCAGGCTCGTGTGAAACCGCGGCTGCGCGACCACATTTGACAGCATTGCATCCATCGTTTGAATGGTGGGCGCAGGCATATTCGGATTCAGCGCTTTGATCTCGTTGCGAATCATTGCAGTGGCGCTGGCCAACGGCATATCCGAGCGCACGATCAGCTCAGGGGTTTGCATCGGGTATTGCCAGTACGGCACATAAATCTCCGGCACGGTTTCGGCGCTCAAGTTGAGCTTTCTGACGTCGGCGACTACGCCGATGATTTCGGACCACGGCGATGCCCCGGGCCGGTGTGCTCCGGGTTGGCCCGGAGTGCGTCCTTCCATCCCCAGCCGTTTTCCTATCGGGTCGTCATCGGGAAAATAACGTCGTGCGAGAGTTTCGTTGATGACTGCCACGGCAGGGGCTTCAAACGCATCGTGTTCGGTAACCGAGCGTCCCTTCAACAACGCAATACCCATCGCTTCAAAATAATCGGGGGTGATGCCCTGATAGTTTGCTCGCGGCGTTTCGTTTGTCTGACTATGCTCGATTACGATGCCCTGACGCGGAGGTTCCGGGGCGCGTGACAACGAACTGGCCGCCGCGACCGACTGCACTCCCGGTTGCGCTTGCAGACGTTCAATCAAAGCCAGCAGCGTGACCTGCGGTCGCGTAGTCGTAGGCTGCACCCAGCTTGTGTAACCCGAAATCGAAAAATCCAGTTTCGCTACGAGCAGGTGATCAGGCTGAAAGCCTCGATTGAGGCTGACCAGGCGAGCGAAACTGTTTAGCATTAGACCGGCGCCAATCAACAACAAAAGCGACATCGCTACTTCAGCTACCACCAGCCCGCTTCGCAGGCGATTGCGCTGCAACCCTGTTGTGGCCGTCGTGCTGCCTTCTTTTAGGGCCTCACTCAGGTTGTGTCTGGTTGTCTCGAGCGCCGGAGCGAGACCGCATAACAGGCTCGTCAGAACTGAAACCAACAGGGTAAAAGCCAACGCCCAACGATCCAGCCGCACTTCAGTTAATCGCGGAACCTGATCAACGCTGATCGTCTTAAGTGCCGCAAGTCCGCCAACGGCTAACAACAAACCAAGCAGACCGCCCGCAAGCGCAAGCAACGAGCTCTCAGTGAGAAGTTGTCGCACAACTTGCCATCGGCTTGCGCCCAGCGCCAGACGAATCACGATTTCTCGCTGCCGTGCCGACGCCCGCGCAAGCGTCAGGTTGGCGACATTGGCGCATGCAATCAACAACACCGCTGCAATCACCCCCCATAGAATCCAAAGAGCGGTTTGCAGTTTGCGACCGACGGTTTGTTCCAGCAACGGAACAACAGCGACCTCCGATCCAAGATTGATATTCGGGTACTGGGCTTCAATCCGCGACTGAATGGCGTTCATTTCCGTCTGGGCCTGGTCGAGAGTGACCCCGTTTTTTAGTCGTGCAAGTGCTAGCAGCCAGTGCCCGCCGCGCCGGTCCCGCGGGATGCCGTTCCATCCGGCGGGCAGCCAGATCTCGGACTTGCCGGGAAATTGAAAACCGGCCGGCATCACTCCAACGATGGTGTACTCGCGCCGGCCATAGGTATCCAGCGTTACGGTATTGCCGATCGCGCCGGGCGCTCCTGCAAATCGCCGCTGCCAGAAACTGTAGCTGATTACTGCTACGCGGTTGCCCCCTTTCTGGTCCTCTTCCGGCAAGAAGCTTCTGCCTTCGAATGGCTGTACACCCAGGGTGGGAAACAGATTCGATGAGACATACGAGGCGCGAATCTTTTCGCTGCCGTCAGCCTGGACCAGATTAAACTCGGTGTCACCTGTCCAGTATGCAAGCTGCTCGAACACACTTTGTTGCGCCTGCCAGTCATCGAAATTCGGCGGCGTGACGAATTCCTGGTCCATACCTCGTTGCGGATTGCGCTCCCACAGCGTGACCAGGCGGTCCGCATCGGGATACGGCAGCGGCTTGAGCAATACGCCGTTGACGACACTGAAGATCGCCGTGTTCGCGCCAATTCCAAGCGCGAGAGTGAAGACTGCAAGCGCCGTGAAGCCAGGGTGCTTGAGTAGCATTCGTATGCCGAAGCGTAAGTCTTGACGGAATGAATTCATCAGGCAAGCTCCAGGAACGGGAGAATCCTTGACGACGTCTATTAGACGGAGACTTAGGATGGTTTCTTCACTGCCTTTTAGTCAATGCTCGAAAGGGTCGCGCCCCGCAATTAGAAGCACGGACCCTCGATGGTGCCCGGTAACGTCCACGGTCACGCGCCGAATGTAACAGGTAGCAGTACAGCTCGATAGCTCGGCAACAATGCATTTGCGCAGCGAATCAGGTAGTCTCTCGTTCGCCGGTGTTGAAGATGAAAGAGAGACGCAACGATTCGCCATTCAGGCTTTTGAAAAAACTACTGACTGCGCCGGTGGTCGTGGTCGCAGCAGTCATCATCCTCATCGAAGACTGGTTATGGGATGATCTTGCGAGGCTTGCCGCGGCAATCGGCCGGCTGCCGGTCTTTCGGGCGATAGAAACCGGGATCACTCGGCTTCC
>DASRIZ010000033.1:0-21133 GCA_035649735.1 Blastocatellia bacterium
TACACCACGATATCGGGGAGCGCTTTTGATGTTGACTACGGCAGTGGCTACGACGTGGTGCTGTTACCTAACTTTTTGCATCACTTCGATCCTCCGACGAACGAGAAGCTGTTGAGAAAGGTTCACGCCGCGCTTGCGGAAGGCGGTCGCGCGGTGACGCTCGAGTTTGTGCCAAATGAAGATCGCGTAACACCGCCGAACGTCGCGGGCTTCAGCTTGACGATGTTGGCGAGTACTCCGAGCGGCGACGCGTACACGTTTGCCGAGTTTGACCGGATGTTCACGAACGCCGGGTTCTCAAAGAGCGAGCTTCACGAGATTTCGCCGGCCATTGAGCAGCTGATTGTTTCGCAGAAGTGATGTTTTAGGCGTGGGTGATGGACGCCTGATGCATACAAGCACAGTCCGGTAGTGGGTCAGTTCGGGGGTCTGCTACTTGGACTGCGCGCCACCAATTTGGACTGCGCCGCCCTTTTCCGCATTTGACGATTCTCGCATGCGTGGCGGCGCTTTCCTTACGCTCGTGTTCCAGTGGCTTCCCGCCACACTACAAAAGCGCCGCCACGCATGCAAAAGTCACCGAATGCGGAACGGGGCGGCGCAGTCCAAATACGGCCCTGAATCCAGCTTACTGACGCGCTGCCTTTGCAGAGCGTTCGGCCCGAGCCTTCGCAACCATCTCCTTCACTTCTTTCATCAGAGTCGGGGCGTGATAGGGAATCCCGTCCTTGATCGTCCATTCGACTCCGCCCGTGCGAACCGTCTTGCCGTCCTTGATCTCTTCTACACCGGTCGGATAGAGCACTTTCAGGTTCTCGAGCGGATTGCCGTTCACCACTATCAAGTCAGCTACGTAACCCGCGCGCACTCGACCAAGGCTGTCTTCGCGGCCGAGTATCTTCGCGTTGTTGCCCGTCGCGTGCTGAATGATCTTCAACGGATGAAACCCCGCTTCCTGATGAAGCTCCAGCGTCCGAATCAACCCAAACCCATACATCTGATATATAAAGCCCGAGTCTTCGCCTGCGGCGATCGTTCCGCCCAGGCGGTCGAACTCGCGAAGCGCCGCCATCCAGATTCGATAGTTCTCTTTCCAAAACGTTTCATCGGTTGAAGACCAGCCGATGAAGTACGAGCCGTGATTTGCCGGATTCGGTTTGAAGTACTCTTCCAACGTTGGATGCAGATACTCAGCAAACCACGGCTGCGTCTGCGCGCGTTGCAAATCTCGGCTTGCTTCGTAAATGTCAAGCGTTGGATCCCACGCTACATTCGCCGCAACCATGGCTTCGAGCACCTTCGTCAATCGTTCCGGATTGGCTTCTCGCCAAAGGCGCCCGGCGTAGCGAAAACGATCCACCTCGTTGTTGTAGTTGTAGCTCGCAGGAAAATTCTGACGCCCGCCTTCAATTGCAGCGTCAGGGATGCCGTACCAGTGCTCAATCGAGGTCGTTCCGTACTTGATATCGTCCCATACGTTGGTTTCTTCAACACCGACGTGATGAGCAACGCGCAGCCCAAGCTTGTGGGCCTCATCCAGAAGCGCCGCCAGGATGTCGCGATCAACCCCAAGAATCTTTATACCGTCCGCGCCCATTTGTTTTATCTCGCGGACCCGAGCCCGAGCCTGGTCGGCGTTGCGAGGCGCCGGGGCATAGCCGAACATCGCATAAATAAACAATCGCGGCGCAGTTACTTCTCCTTTAGCACTCTTATCACGCAAGGGCAGGGTTTGCTTTGTGTCGCTTCCGACATCGCGGACTGTGGTGATGCCGCAGGCGAGCCACAGCTTCAGACAGTAGTCGACCGGCTGCGGGATGCCGCCTCGCTCATACTGAACGTGACCGTGAGCGTTGATCAGTCCGGGAAGGACGTACTTTCCGGTGGCATCGATCTCGACGTCACCCGCGGGCCGTTTGGCTCGGCCTTCGCGAAGCGCGACCGGATCGAGCGCCGCGATCTCTGCGATGGTGTTCCCTTCAACAACGATGTCTTTCGGTCCGGAAGCGGGCGTGCCGTTGCCGTCGACTATCATAGCGTTGCGAATGACCAGTCGCGGGTATCGCTTGCCGCTGACGACGGGCTGTTTTGCGGTCTGAGCGGTAAATGCCTGGGAGACGAGTGCCGCAGCCAGCACCAAAGCGGCGGCCGCGCGGCTGCCGGTTGTTATGAGGGATTTCGTTCGTTTAGACATAAATCACCACCAAAGAATCTCAATCGATAACGGTACGAAACGCAGATGTTGTAGAGAGCGCACCACCTGCATTGCTAGAACGTCGTCGTTTCCTGTTCCGCCACCAGAATAATCGGCGGCCCGCCCGAGGAAATTGCAAAAGCATGCGCAACTGCCTCCTGAGTTCCCGCGGATGCCGCGGACTGCTGCAGCGCCTCCATCGATGGGAAGTGTAGCTCGGCAATCCTGTAAAACGGCGGAGTGCTGCCGTCAGGCGTGCCAATCACTTTTGTCGCTACAAACTTCGTGACGCCCCCTATCTTTTCCATAGCCATCGGCACATGTTCATCGACGTAAGCCTTTTCGAACGCATCCAGGTCCGTTGGACGAGGATATATGACTACTATCTTGGTCTCCTTCATGATTCCTCCCGCCTTTGTTCAGAGTTTTGGGTTCTGGGTTACGGTTCAATGCACGCGTTTTTCGTAGCCGGCCCAGTACTTCTCTCGAAGCTCTTTCTTCAGGATCTTCCCGGTGCCTCCCTTTGGAAGCGCGTCGAAGAACTCGACTGATTTAGGCACCTTGAAGCCTGGGAGCTTTGTCCGGCAGTGATCAATCACTTCCTGCTCGCTAAGCGATTCTCCGGGTTTAACGACGACCAGCGCTTTCGGCACCTCACCCCATCGATCATCGGGCACGGCTACCACCGCGCACTCGAATACGCCGGGGTGCGAATAGACGGCCTTCTCAACCTCGATCGAAGCAATGTTCTCGCCGCCCGAGATAATGATGTCTTTTTTGCGATCGACGATCAGGAAATAGCCGTGCTCGTCGACCGTCGCCATGTCCCCGGTATGAAACCATCCGCTGCGCATCACGGTTGCGGTTTCCTCCGGCAGTTTCCAGTAACCGGCCATCACGTTGTCGGCGCGTACGACTACCTCGCCGACGCTTGTGCCGTCGTGCGGCACCGGTTTGTCGTCCGGGTCAAAGATATCGAGTTCGACACCGGGCATCGGGAAGCCGGCCATCGCCTGTCGACGCCATCGCTCTTCATCTGGTTCGTCCTTCAAATGATCTTTGATAAACGATTGCGTAAGCACCGGGACGGTTTCAGTCAGACCGTAGCCCCCGTACGCGCGGCAGCCCATCTTTTGCTCCACCAGGCGGATCAAATCTACCGGCGACGCCGCGCCCCCGATAGCGATGTAGTCGAGGCTCGATAAATCGTATTCTCCTAGCGACGGATGATTGATGATCGCGTTAGCCATCGTCGGCACCATCGCGAAGTTTGTGACCCGTTCCTTCTGAATAAGCTCGAGCACTTCGGTCGGATCAAATTTTTTGACCAGAACGTGACGCGCGCCCATGCAGGCGAGCGTATGCGGCGTGCCCCAGCCATTCACGTGGAACAGCGGGATCGTGTGAAGCTGAATCACCGTGTCGTCGACCCCAAGCCCGCCGATAACCTGCAACGCGTGCATGTAGAGATTCCGGTGGGTCATCATCACGCCTTTTGGGTTGGCGGTCGTTCCCGAGGTGTAAAACAGTTCGGCAAGATCGTCATCCTTGATGTCCGAGGGAGGCGTGAAATCTGCGCTTGCGGCGGTGATCAGGGTTTCGTAGTCGTTGCCGTCGCCGTTTGACTCAAGAGGAATGTATCGTTTGACTCCGGGCACCTGGTTGCGCACGCCGTCGACGATCGGTTGCAAGTCGCGGTTGTAAAACACCGCGACCGAGTCCGCATCACCCAGGATGAAAGCGATCTCGGCTGGAGTGAGCCTAATGTTGAGCGGCAGCAAGACCGCTCCCATTTGAACCACGCCGTAATAAGCTTCGAGCAATTCGTGGCTGTTGTAACCCAGCCAGGCGACGCGCTCGCCGCGCTTGATGCCCATGTCGATAAGCGCGTTTGACAGGCGATTCGCGCGCTGGCCGAATTCGCGATAGGTCATCCGGGTGTCGCCGTCGACGATGCCGACTTTGTTTGCAAAATATGTTTCGGCTCTCTGTTTGAATCTGATCGGTGTAAGAGTAAGGTTCATTCATTTTCTCCGACCCGGTCTGAGGTTGCCCCATTCGCGGGTCCCATTAGCTTAGGGTAGAGGTCTCAACATCCAACTCCGCCTCAGAGACTCTAGTACGATCCGGTCTCGATGGTATCGTGATTCGGATGTAATCAACTCCAACGTGTAAACGATGGCTACGCCGCCTGGATTCCTTCTGAGCGCCACCACCGCTTCTAACATTGATGGCGCGTTCGAATCAGGATGTCTGTAACGGATTACATACCGTATCGCTGTGAGACCACCGATGCGCGTCGCGGCGCGCTTAACGACGCTCAATTCCGTGCTCCCTTCGCCTCTCAACAAATTGATGCGCGCCCTGACTGCGTCACCCGATGAACGCCATTCAGCCGCGTTGTAGCTCGCATCAGCCCATACATAGGGTTTCCCCGGCTTTGATATGTCGATGCCGAATCCGTGATTCGGTGTAGGGGCAGCGGATCTATGCCCAACAAGGTCCTTTGGAAGAGTTACCGAATAGGCATAGTCATAATTGATGTAGCGTCCCCTCACTTGAACCTCACCGCTGCCGGTTTGAGCCAGCAACCCCAACATGACGATTGAAAGAGTTACTGACATTTACTCCGTGAGCTTCAACTTGGCTGCTCGAAATGATTCGCCATTGTCCTAACCAATGCGTCGCAGTTGGTCCTTCCAATATCGCTCTCGCAACTGTTTCTTGAGTATCTTTCCTGTGCCGCCCTTTGGCAATTCGCCTTCGATGAACTCGATCGAGCGCGGCACCTTGTAGTTTGCAAGCCGCTCGCGACAGAACTCGACTATCTCCTCAGCGGTAGTCTGCCTGCCATCCCGCAACGCTACGCAGGCGTGCACGGATTCTCCCCAATCGGGGTCGGGTATGGGAATCACCGCCGCTTCCTTGACTCCAGGATGCGCGTACAAAACCGCCTCGACTTCGGTAGAGTAGACGTTCTCGCCTCCGGTAACGATCATGTCTTTTTTGCGATCAACCAGATAGATGTAACCCTCGTCGTCCACCGTCGCCAGATCGCCGGTATGCAGCCATCCGTCTCGCACCGTGGCTTCTGTGTCCTCGGGTCGTTTCCAGTAGCCGAGCATGATGTTCGGGCCGCGAGCGATTATCTCGCCGACCTCGCCGGGTTTCACCTCCGAACCGTCTTCTTTCACCACTCGCACATCGACGCCTTGCACCGGCTTGCCGCACGAGGCCAGACGGCGCTCGCTCTTCTCATCAGTGACCAGATGGTCCTGATGCGTAAGCACCGTCAAAAGCGGCGACGCTTCGGTTAACCCGTAGCCTTGCGCAAACTCGCACTTTAGGGCCCTCATCGCCCGGCGCAAAAGATCCGGCGCAATTGGCGACGCTCCGTAAGTCAAATGACGCAAAGATGTCAGATCGTATGAATCAAGCTCAGGATGTTGGAGCAGGAAGTTCAACATTGTCGGCACAAGCAGGAGCAGCGACACGCGTTCACGCGAGATCGTTTCGAGCACCTGTTGAGGGTCGAAACGCGGGATAAAAACCTGCGTCGCCGCGCGGGAGGTGTGCGAGAAAACAGCGGCGCCGTCTGCCAGGTGAAACATCGGCGCCGCGTGCAGATAGATGTCATCGGGCAAATACTTGTAGACGCCGTCCGAGTGCTTGATATTCGAGAGCATGTTCTTGTGCGTCAACATCACGCCCTTTGGCTCGGCGGTCGTTCCAGATGTGTAAAACAACCCGAGGAGCTCGTCGTCGCTTATGTCAGGCGCGTCGAAATCGAGAGAGCCGCCGGCCAGCAGTTCGTCATATCCGAGATAGCCCTCGCGGGGTTCATCGCTCATCAGGATAAAATGCTTGACCGATTCGAGGTGTGGGCGAACGGCTTCAATAAGCGGCGCAAGCGTCTGATCGACGGCGACTACTTTAGAACCGGAGTGATCGATGATGTATTTGATCTCCGGCGGTGTGAGCCGAAAGTTTATTGGCACCACGACGGCGCCCAGTTGCGGCACGCCATAGTAAAGCTCGAAGAATCGATGGCAATTGAGCGAGAGCAGGGCTACGCGGTCGCCTCGGGTGATCCCGAGCCCGGCTAACGCGCTCGAGATGCGGTTGACCCGTTCATCCATTTCTTGAAAAGTGAGACGCGTGCTTCCGCAGACGGAGGCTAACTTAGCTGGGTTTTCTTTGACGCTTCGTTTCAGCCCTTCGACTATGCTCATCAGGCGCTCGCGTGTCCGACAAACGTTTTAGTTTGGCGGAAATCTAACCGGCTTCGACAAACAAAACTTTGTCGGACAACGTATCCAACTTCGACAAACAAGAAAAGTTTGTCGGACAGCCCAGAACACCAATGGTTTTCGGGTGTTCGGTACAATCGCACACCCGGGTTTAGATTGTAAAGCCAACGGTTTGCGGACTCGGAGCATTGACCGCGACCGAGCCGGCGGCTATAACAAATTCAGGTCTTATGGCAACGACGACGGCCTCAGGAATAAGGGAAACGGCACGCGAGACGAGTCAGGAACGTGGCGGTCACGCCGGCTTTCTGGACTACTTCGGGGTGGCGATCGACTCGCTGCGCGCCAACAAGCTGCGATCATTTTTGACGTTGCTGGGGATTATCATCGGAATCACATCGATCATATCGGTGATTTCGATCATTCAGGGCCTGGATCAGTATTGGAAGCAGAAGGTTTCCAATTTTGGACCGAACACTTTCGTTGTTACTCAGTTCCCGATCACAACAAACCTCGACAAGTTCTATGACATGCTTCGACGCAATCCCGATGTTGGCGCCGATGCGGCCGAGGCAATCAGACGGTCCTGCAACGCCTGTGAACTGGTCGGAGTGGAGTCGGTCAGACAGGTGAATGTCCGCCACGGAAGGCAGTCACTCGAGCAGATACAAATGTCGGGGATCACGCCAAACATCGTGGATATCGAAGGATTCGGCGTGGAAAACGGGAGGGCGCTTCAAGAGTGGGACGAGGAGCGTTCGCGTTTCGTGGCGTTTATCGGTGCGGATGTAGCTGAGAAGCTGTTTCCGGGCGTCGATCCTCTGGGGAAGGCGATTCAGATCGACGATCATTCGTATAACGTTATCGGTGTTGCGGAAAAGAAGGGATCGGTTTTTGGTTTTTCACGTGACAACTTCGCGAAAGTTCCGCTTTCGACGTTTCAAAAGATTTACGGCTCGCGGCGAACTGTGAATATATCGATCAGGGGCCGAGATGGACAGATGCAGGCGGCCCAGGATCAGGCGCGCGTGACGATGCGAACGCTGCATCATCTGGATTATCACGAAGAAGATGATTTCGGATTGATTACTTCTGAAGGTGTTAACCAATTATTCGAGATGCTGACAGCCACAATCTTCTCGGTCTCGCTGTTCGTGGTTGGGATCTCGCTCGTCGTAGGCGGCATCGTGATCATGAACATAATGCTGGTGTCGGTCGTCGAGCGCACCAAGGAAATCGGAATTCGAAAAGCGGTCGGCGCGCGGCAGCAGGATGTGGTTAATCAGTTCATGGTCGAGTCGGTAGTATTGTGTTGCGCGGGTGGAATAGGCGGGATCATTTTTGCGTGGTGCATCTCGTGGCTTCTGGCGAGCTTTACCCCGCTGCCGTCATCGTTTCCATTGTGGGCGCCGGTTGTTGCGTTGACCCTCGCGACGATCATTGGAGTGTTTTTTGGCATTTATCCTGCGCGCCGGGCAGGAAAGCTGGATCCTATTGAGGCCTTGAGAGCGGAATGAATTTCTCAAGCATACGAGAAAACACATCATTGGCGATGCAGACCCTCGTCGCGCATAAGTTCCGCGCGGCGCTGACTATTCTCGGTGTGTTTATTGGCGTCCTGGTCATAGTCGCGATGGCAGCGGTTCTGAACGGCTTTCGTCAATCGGTTCTGGATAACGCCGAGAGCTTTGGCACCCGCAATGTTTATGTCTGGCGTTACCCGTTTATCATGACCAGCAAGCCCTCGACCGAGATCCTCAACCGCAAGCCGTTGTCGCTCGAAGACGCATTCGCGATTGAACGAGAAGTCCCGGCGGTCGAATATGTGTATGCCGGGATCCCGTATGATATTCCGATGCCCGGTGACGTGCCGTCCCCACCACCCGAGGTTCGTTATCGGGATCGCGCGATGAATCGAACCCAATTGATCGGCACTTACCCGGTCGCCGAACTCGTAATGAACGTGCCGGTGGACGAGGGGCGCTTCTTCAACGACGCCGAGAATCGTCACCGCGCTTATGTGGCGGTTCTTGCGTTCAATGTCGTCGAGGCTCTTTTCCCAGCCGAAGATCCGATTGGCAAAACTGTAAACGTCGGCGGTCAGGACTTCACCATAGTCGGCACGGTTAAGAAACAAAAAGCGGGCCCGTTCGGCTCGGAGAATCAGGAAGACAACGACGTCTTTATCCCCTACTGGACCTTTCACAAAATGTTCCCATCGAAGGACGACCACTTTATCATCGTGCGGATGCGCGAAGGTCAGATGAAGGAGGGCATTGCCGGTATTGAGCAGGTCCTGCGCCGGCGTCGCAACGTCTCGATCGATAAGGACAACGACTTCGAGATAGGCACACCGGATTCGTTCATCTCAACTTTTGACGATATAGTCGGGGCGGTATTTGGAGTGATGTTGATCATTTCTTCGATCGCGTTCATGGTCGGCGGAGTAGGTGTGATGAACATTATGCTGGTGGCCGTCACCGAACGTACCCGCGAAATCGGAATCCGCAAAGCGGTTGGCGCTAAACGCTCAGACATCGTGTTGCAGTTCTTGACCGAAGCAGTCACGCTAACAGGCGCCGGCGGAGTAGCCGGGCTGGTGTTTGGGTGGCTGCTGGCGTGGACGGTGTCGACCCTGGTGCCGGCTCTTATGATGAAGATACCGCTTTGGGCGGCGATGTTTGGGTTCTTCGGATCGGTGACCGTTGGAATAGTGTTTGGGCTGTGGCCCGCGATAAAGGCGGCGAACCTTGATCCGATCGCGGCGCTCAGGCACGAATAATAAAGGTTTCTGGTTTCTGGTTTGTAGTTTCTGGTTTGTAGGTTTTAGTTCCCTTAGAGGTTTTGCTCTTAACCAGAAACCACAAACCAGAAACCAGAAACGAGAAACCAAAACTACTAGAAACCGAATTTAGTAACTTGGGAACGCGTAGTCCTTTAACATTTCGGCGCGCTCCTTTTCTTCCTCACCTTTCATCGAAATGCAGTCGCGCATCGAAACCATTCCCAAAAACTTGCCGTTGGCATCCTCAACGATCAGGTGATAAACCCCGTTCCGCTGCAAAACCTCCAGGGCAGTTCCGATATCAGTGTCGGAAGTCACCTTGATCAGATTGGTGCTTGCAATGGACTGCACGCTCACTTCTGAAGGGCGAAAGTTCTCGGCGACGACCTTGTCGGATATGTCGCTTTGAGAGACGACGCCGACGATCTTACCGGACAGATTGCAAACGCCCGTTGCGCGGATGCCACGTTCCTTCAGGTATCGCGCGGCCTCTGCCGCCGTCGTTTGGTTCGAGATGCAGTAGACCTCTTTTCGATCTCCTGTAATGTCACGTACGGTCTTTGGCATAACGACCTCCGGTAGTCAGGTTGTCAAATCGGAGCCAGAAGTAACTTTATGATAGCCTGATTTTCATAGCATCGCCAACCAGAGGTCGCCGATTTATTTGGAGTGCGCCGCCCTTTTACGAATTGCGTGACTTTCGCATGTGCGGCGGCGCTTTCGTAGTGTGGTGCGAAGCCGCAGAAAGCGTTGAAAGATTGGAGAGCCCGGGTCGAGTCGGACAAAGCGCCGCCGCAAATGTAAGAGGCACACAATTCGAAAAAGGCGGCGCACTCCAAATAAGGCCGACGCTCTTCAATAAATCCGTGACTTTTGCCTTCTGCCTTCTGACCTCCCTCCTCTCATTTTGATCGCAGTTCGGCGACAAGATTCGACGCCTTTAACAAGCTATCGAAGGTGCCGGCGTCGGTCCACCACCCTTCAATAACGTCCCAGCTCAAATCACCGGACTCGATGTAAGCGTTGTTTACGTCGGTGATCTCGAGCTCGCCTCGTCCGCTGGGCTTCAAGGTCTTTATAATGTCGAACACTCGGTTGTCGTACATGTACACGCCGATCACCGCATATTGCGATTTCGGGTCCTCCGGCTTTTCTTCGATTCGCACTACCCTGTCGTTCTCGAATACCGGAACGCCAAAGCGCTGCGGGTCATTTACTTTGCTCAGCAATATCTTTGCCCCCGTCCCCTGATGCCGAAACTTCCTGATGAATGACCCAATGCTTTTCTCCAGGATGTTATCCCCAAGCACAACACACACCGGACCTCCGTCGGCAAAGTGTTCCGCCAACCCAAGCGCCGCCGCGATTCCGCCCTCGCCCTCCTGATAGGCGTAGTTCAGACGGTTGAGCCCAAACTCCGCGCCGTTACGAAGCAGTTTTAGGAAGTCGCCGGCGCTGTTGCCGCCGGTCACGATCAGGATGTCGCTGATGCCGGCATCGATCAGCGTGCGGATGGGATAGTGGACCATCGGCTGATCGAACACGGGCAGCAGGTGTTTGTTAGTGATGCGGGTGAGCGGCGACAGTCTGGTGCCAAGCCCGCCCGCCAGGACAATTCCTTTCATTCAATACCCCTTAGCAAAGCTCAACAACGCGGGAATAATATTCGAGCAGCGACCCTAGGGCAACAGAATCTCAATCGATGAGACTTCTACGCCTTATTGCCCCTGTGCTAGACTCGCGTTGCTTTTTTCACTCGTTGCGCGAGGCCCGGAGAACATCGATGATACGAACCCGAACGCTGCTGCTTATTGTCTTCTGCCTGACTGCTATCGAAACATTCGGCCAGCACCAACTCAAGCCAACCCCGAAGACCGTCGCGTGGGGGTATTACGACGCGAGCACTCCGCCGGTCCTTCGAATCAAGTCCGGCGATACCGTCGAAATTCAGACGCTTATTACTTCCAGTCCATCGCGGCTCGAATCAGCCGGGGTGCCTCCCGAACAGGTCGAACAATCGCTTCGCGACATCACCCGTGAAGTTACAAACAAGGGGCCGGGTGGTCACATTCTTACGGGCCCGATCTTCATCGAAGGCGCCGAACCTGGGGACGTGCTCGAAGTCCGAATCAAGTCGATGAAACTCGCGATCCCGTATGCGTACAATGCCTTTAGTCCGGGCCGCGGGTTTATCCCTGAAGACTTTCCATATGCGCGGATGAAGATCATCCCGCTCGACGAAAAGCGAATGATCGCCCGTTTCTCGGATGGTGTCGAAATACCTCTGAAACCGTTTTTTGGGAGCATGGGTGTGGCGCCGCCGGATGTCTCGGGACGGATAAGCAGCGCCCCTCCGTGGATTCATGCCGGAAATCTCGACAACAAGGAACTGGTTGCGGGTACGACGTTGTTCATTCCGATTCACGTGCGCGGGGCGTTGTTTCTTGCCGGCGACGGGCATGCGGGTCAGGGGAACGGCGAGGTGAGCATTACAGCGCTTGAGACATCGCTGATTGGGAGCCTTCAGTTGATCGTGCGAAAAGACATGCGTTTGAAATGGCCGCGCGCGGAAACGCCTTCGCACTTCATCACAATGGGTATTCACGAAGACCTGACCGAAGCGACAAAAGGCGCGTTGCGCGAGATGATAGATTTTTTGGTAAAGGAAAAGCATCTCACACGCGACGATGCTTACATGTTGGCGAGCGTCGCGGCGGACCTTGAGATAACTCAGCTTGTCGACGGTAACAAAGGCGTGCATGCGATGATCCCGAAGGCGATATTCAAGAAGTGAAAACCTAGTCCGTGGTCCGTAGTCAGTAGTCCGTAGCTCTCAAGTAACACGGACTACGGACTACGGACTACGGACTACTACGGAGGATATCTTGAGCGGACTACTTGAATCCAAAACAGCAATCATCACCGGCGCCGGCCGCGGGATTGGGCGCGCGGCGGCGGAACTCTTTGCGCAAAACGGCGCGCGCGTCGTTCTGAGCGATATCGACCCGGTCCCTGCAGAACAGGCTGTGGGAGCCATTACCGCGGCTGGCGGCCAGGCGATAAGCGTGCCCGGAGATGTCACCGATCGCGCGTTTCCAGATTTGATCGTCAGTGCGGCGATTGAGAAGTTCGGAGGCATTGACATCATCGTCAACAACGCCGGCTACACCTGGGATGCGGTGATTCACAAGATGACCGATGAACAATGGGACGCGATTCTGGCGGTGCACCTAACAGCCCCGTTTAGAATCATCCGCGCCGCTTCGACATTTTTGCGCGAGGCTGCAAAACGAGAGAAAGCCGAGCAAGGCTCGGCGCTTCCCCGAAAGATCGTAAACATCAGCTCGACGTCAGGCACCCGAGGCAATCCGGGCCAGGCTAACTACTCATCCGGCAAAGCAGGAGTGATCGGCTTGACCAAGATGCTTGCCAAAGAGTGGGGACAGTTCAACATTCAAGTAAATTGCGTTGCATTCGGACGCATCGAAACGCGACTCACTCAGGCGAAAGAAAAAGGCGAGACGATTCACCGCGGCGAGGCTGACATCGCGATCGGCATTCCGTCCGAGCGATTGGAGCGAACTACACCAATGATTCCGATGGGCCGCGCCGGCACCCCTCAGGAAGCAGCGGGAGCGATTCTGTTCTTCGCTTCGCCGCTATCGGATTATGTGTCGGGTCAGGTCCTCGAATGCACCGGCGGATTGTAGGCAGTAGCACAGACTAAAGTCTATATGCTACCCAACAACTGCGAGACGTGTGAAAACTCTACTAACACCCCCAACTTCAGTTGGGGGTCATTTAGTCTTAGCCTACGGGGCTCGCTTGCAGCCCCTTTTCAACTCCGGTCCCGCGCCGCCCATCGCGCCGCGATTGGCGGCGCGGAAGACGAGCGCCAGGAAGCGGAAAGAGGATCGGCCTGGGCCCTCGTAGGTTGAAACTAAAAAATCCACAACTGAAGTTGTGGGTGTTGGAAAATTTCGCCTATTTAAAAGTCGCGATTGTCCAAGCTTCACTGCACAGACTAAAGTCTATGCAACACGGAGGCTCTAGATGCCATTACTTCGCACTCCAGATGATCGATTCGCAAACCTACGCGACTTTCCGTTTGAACCCCACTACGTTGAAATCAGCCGTGCGCGGGTCCACTATCTCGACGAGGGCGAAGGGGAACCCATCCTATGTCTGCACGGCGAACCGACCTGGGCGTATCTCTACCGCAAGATGATCCCTATCCTTGCCCGACAAAACCGAGTCGTCGCGATGGACTTTATCGGATTCGGCCGCTCGGACAAGTTTTCGAACCCAATCGAATACACCTACGAAATGCATCGCGCCACGCTTACGTCATTCATCGAGAAGCTGAACCTTCGAAGCATAACCGCCGTAGTTCAGGACTGGGGCGGGTTGATCGGGCTTCGAGTGGCGACCCAGATGGACGATCGCTTTGCCAGGCTGGTAATTATGAACACCGGTCTTCCGACTGGAGATGTCCCAGCTACCGAAGGCTTCATGAAGTGGCGTGCGTATGCGATGAACACCCCCGATATGCCGTGCGGAACCATTGTTCGGCGCAGCGCTGTGGATCGCGACTCGATAACCGATGAGATCGTGGCCGCATATGACGCACCCTTCCCAGATGCAACTTACAAAGCGGGCGCACAGATGTTTCCAAGTCTCGTTCCCATCGAGCCCGATCAGGCCGGCGCCGCCGATATGCGCGAGGCTCGCGATGCGTTATCGAATTGGACAAAGCCCGCATTGGTGATGTTTTCAGACAGCGATCCCGTTACCCGCGGCGGCGACCGCTTTTTCCGTAAGCTGATTCCATCGGCTGCAAAGGAACCAGAGATTGTGATCGAAGGAGCGGGCCACTTTTTACAGGAAGAGAAGGGTGAGGAGCTGGCGCATCACATAGTCAGCTTTCTGGAGCGGACCCCTTGAAATGACTGAGGCGTCGCGGCGTGATCAGACGCTGAGATACCTGGGGACGATAGCTGGGAGACATGGATGGCAGAAATGAGCGAAGATTCGAAATCGACTGAGAAAACATGGAACACCGAGCTGTACGACGGTAAGAACGCGTTTGTCTGGAAGCACGGACGTGGCGTCGTGGAACTGCTGTCGCCGCAGCCCGGCGAGCGAATCCTTGACCTTGGTTGCGGAACGGGTCACCTGACAAACCAGATTGCGACCGCCGGCGCTGAAGTCGTCGGACTCGACAAGTCGCCTTCGATGATCGAAGGAGCGCGCAAACTTTATCCGAGTCTTCGGTTTGAGATCGCCGATGCCATGGAGTTTGGGTTTGAGCAGCCCTTCGATGCGGTCTTCTCGAACGCCGCGATCCACTGGATGAAGGACCAGCGCGCGGTAGCCCGATCGATCTGGGGGGCGCTCAAAGAAGGCGGTCGGTTTGTGGCGGAGTTCGGCGGCAAGGGGAATATTAGGGCTATTCGGACCGCGCTCACTGACGCGGTCGAGGCTGCCGACGAGACCATCAACGCCGAGCCATTTGCTCGCTACTACCCGGCCATCGGAGAGTACGCGACGCTGCTCGAAGCGCAGGGGTTTAGGGTGACGTTTGCGACGCACTTCGATCGGCCGACGAAACTGGATGAGGGCGACAAGGGTTTGCGGAACTGGCTGTTGACGTTTGCCGACAACGTCATTGAATCTCTTCCAGAGGGCAAACGGGAACCGGTGATCGCGCAGGTCGAGGACGCTTTGCGGCCGGCGCTCTTTCGAGACGGAACCTGGTTCGCCGATTACAGGCGCATTAGGATCGTCGCGGTCAGAGAGAGCTGAACGTCCTGAATCCGGCTAAGACCGATTCTCTTCGCGATTAGTCAGACCTTCGAAAAACAGATCGTGCATCTTTCGTGTTTTGCTTTCCGGGAAGCCGGTCTCGCGCACAATCTTCAATCGGCCGTCAAACAAGCTATCCGGTGTAACTTCGACGCCAGGCGCCACTTCGATCTGGACCAACTCGTTGCCGTGGTGCCCGGGACCCGCGAATTCCTGAAGCCCTTTGCATTGCCAGCAAACTCCGGTTTTGTTTATAAGCTGGCAAAGGCCCTCGTAGCTCCCGATCATTTTTGCCCGCGCCGATGACAGACGATGTCGAAACACCGGTTCGGAGACTTCAAGCATCGCCGCCGACTCCTGATTCGAAAATCCCAACACCTCGCGAAGCATGATCGATGCCTGCTCGTCGGGCTCGAGTGTGCGGCTTATGCACGAAAAGCAGAATGCGATGTGCTCGCGCATCTCGAACACGAAGTCGGGCGAGTGCAACAATGAATCAAGCTTCGCGATTTCGTTCTCGTCGGCTTCAGTTTCGTACTGCCCGTAGAGTTGAGCTTCGGCACGCCATCGCTTTTTCGATCTGAGGTGGTCCATGCACACGTGGGTTGCGATGCCAAAGAGCCACGTTTTGAATCGCGCTTCGCCGCGAAAGCCGGGCAGGCTCTGCAACACTCGAACCAGCACCTCTTGCAACAGATCCTCAGCGTCCTGCCGGAGCGTGACCATGCGATAGACATAAGCAAACAGGGGCCGGCGAAGGGGCTCTACCAGTTCGGTGAACGCAACTTCATCCCCGCCGCGGGCACGTTCAACCAGGTTGGCTTCATGCTCGATTGAAATCTGCGGAAACATGGTTCCTCTCGTTATTGCAAAGCCCAATGAATTGACCACGGATTGGGCGGGTTAGACGGATTCTCACAGATCAGATCCGCGCAGACCAGTCCCATCCGCCTAATCCGTGGTCTATCAAACCAAGGATCGTCGCTACTGTGCGATGAGAACCTGGCAAAGCTGCAATCGATTGCCCGAGGGGTCTCGAAAGGTCGCCAGGCGTACGACTCCGGGTACTTCGTGAAGCTCGCCTTCGAACTTGACGCCTTTGGCGCTGAGCTCCTTTTGCACTTGCGCCAGATCGTCAACTCGAAGCACTACGGTAGCGCCGCGTTCGTCGTCTCCGTCACGCAGTTGATTGAGCCCGATTGAGGCCGCGCCCTCCGCGTGGCTGAACTCGCACCACCCGTCGATCTCGAACGTCTTGTTCAGACCCAACACTTCACCGTAAAACTTCTTTGCCGCGTTCATGTCACTGACTTGATACCAGGAAACATTGATCTCCATCTTCGTTCCTCCTGTTTGAATTTTGCTTCTATGGGTTTAGTCGCTCGGCGAGTCAGTTTCCGCCAATCCGTTGGAAGCAAAGGCGCAGTCCGGCATTCGACACACATTTGGAGTGCGCCGCCTCTTCCGCATTCACCGACTCTCGCATTTTGCGGCGGCGCTTTTGTAGTGTGGTGCCGAGGGTTGGAAACTCGGTGCGCGGCACGGCGGGCGCGCGACGCTCAAGTGCTTACTGGAGACTTTGTGCCACACCACAAAAGCGCCGCCGCGCATGCGAAGGGTGTTGAATGCGAAGCAGGGCGGCGCACTCCAAAGGATGCTTGTGGGACAATTTGGCGGCGTTCGCCGTTTTGTGATTTACTCAGTCAAGTTGAAGATTCAGTAATTGCCGTGGACGCCGGTGAAACTGCTTATCAGGAGAATGGACAATGGCAACACGAAACGGGAGTGCGGTTTGGGAAGGCACGCTACGAGAAGGCAAGGGCACAGTCAAACTGGGGAGCGGCGCGTTCGAAGGGCCTTATTCGTTCGCATCGCGGTTTGAGGAAGGCACGGGCACCAATCCCGAAGAATTGATCGGTGCGGCCCACGCGGGCTGTTTTTCGATGGCGCTCGCGGCCGGGTTGTCGAAGGCGGGTATTTCGCCAAAGCGGATTGCGACTACCGCCAAAGTTCACCTGGGCCAAGTTGAGGGCGGTTTTGCGATCACGCTTATCGAGTTGGACACGACCGCTGATGTTCCCGGTGTTGACGAGAAGACGTTTCTCGAACACGCCGAGGGCGCCAAGAAGAACTGCCCGGTATCGAAAGCGTTAGCCGGAACCGAGATCAAGCTCAACGCCAGGCTGGTGAGTTAAGGGCGAACGCTCTGCACAGCACTACACCCAATCCATCTTCGGGTGCATCGTGTGCCACTTAGTTGCGCGCTCGTACGCCAGAGCTACTCTCATCGGTGATCCTTCGTCATACAAACCGCCGGTGAACATAATCGAGCGCGGCAGCCCGTCGATAAATCCACACGGCACGCATACCTGTGGATGACCCGTGAGATTTGTCACTAGCAGGCTGCTTCCCGGCGCCGTTGTCACAAACACATCCCACTTTGACATCAGATTGTCCATCTCGTGTATCAGCAAGGTTCTGGCTCGCTGAGCGCGAATGTATTCGACTGCTGTAATAAACCGCGCTGTTCGGAAGCTGTTGGGCCAATCGCCCGGCGTCTGTCCCGAGAGTTGGTTGACCCGCCCGTCGCGGGTGATGTCATCGAAGGCTGCGGCAGCTTCGGCAGCGAGAATAATTCGCAGGGATCCGGTGGAGAACTTTGGCAGCTCCATCGGCTCGAGGTTAGCGCCCGCTGCCTTCAGCACGTCGAGCGCTTCTTTGTACATGATCTTTTGCTTTTCGTTTTGAATCCCGTCGAATTCGGCCTTCAGATATCCGATACGCATTTTCGCGAGAGGAATCTCCGGCACCCAGTTGAAAGGCGCGTCGCCGACTGTTGTGTCCCGCTGATCGGGACCGTAAATCGCCGACAGCGTCGCGGCGCAGTCCTCGACTCCACGGCAGATCGGGCCGATCTTATCCATCGTCCAGCTCAATCCCATCGCGCCGTAACGACTCACGCGTCCGTAAGTCGGTCTGAGTCCGACACAACCACAGCGCACCGCCGGCGATACGATCGATCCGAGCGTTTCAGTCCCGATTGAAAAACCAACGAGTCCAGCCGCGGTCGCGGAGGCAGGCCCGGCAGACGAGCCGCTCGACCCCTGTTGGGTCTCGTCCACCTGCCACGGGTTGCGGGTCATGCCCTCAAACCAACGCCCGCCTTGCGCAAGCGCTCCCATAGAGAGCTTAGCTACCAGCACCGCGCCCGCGTTGCGAAGCCGCTCGACTACCGTCGCATCGTAATCGATCATCTGGTCTCGAAAAGGCTCGGCGCCCCAGGTTGTCTTGATGCCTTTTGTCGCAAACAGGTCTTTGATTCCGCAGGGAATACCGTGAAGCGGGCCGCGATACTTGCCGGCTTTGATCTCACGATCGGCTTCAGCAGCCTGTTTCAGGGCGAGATCTTCCGTCAGGGTGACCACGCACAGCAGCTTCGGACCGTAGCGCTTCAATCGCGCGAGATACATCTTCGTCAGATCTACGGACGAAACCTGTCGAGCTCGCACAAGCTCCGCGAGTTGCGTTGCAGTGAAGAACGCAACTTCCTCGATTGAGTTGTATTTAGGAATCTCTTGCTTGGTCAGTTTGAATTTTACCGGTTTCCAATCGAACTTCTTGCCGGGAGGGGCCGGGTGAAAAGTTGTTGCGGGTTCGGTATCGAGCGGCACATCGATCTTTCGCAGTGACTCATAGGTGTTGAGATTCTGATTCACACCCCTCAATGCCATAGTCTCCTGAGCGTCGTTCAGCTCGAGTCCGATCAACTGCTCGGCGGCGTGCAGCATTTCTTTTGTGACCCGTTGGGGAGCTTGGGCAGCTTGCGGTTGTTGAGCATCGGCAAGCGGGAGATCGAGATGAGCGGCCGTCAAGCCGGCTACTCCGGCGGCGGGTAGCAGCTTCACGAAAGTTCGCCGATCGACATTAGTCAGCCCGGGTGTGCGCTTTCGGTCTGTTTTCTTCATTGTCCCTTCCGTCCAATCTTCTGGGTTTGAGAGTCAGGAGCAGTAAGAATGTCGATACATTGGCGGTTTTTCAAGGCCGGACTCCCACTCAGAGGTGGTTATTACGAATTGTTTTGACAGCCCATATGCTCCTGAGTAATATGTGGCTATGTCATATATGAACGCAGTGCTCGACCGAGAGCTAAAGAAGGGCAGCGCTGAGCTGTTGATCCTGTCGCTAGTAGAAACAAGACCCAGACACGGTTACGAAATCAGCAAGCTAATCGAAGCTCGTTCCGATGGTGTGCTCAAATTCAACGTCGCTTCTCTCTATCCGCTTCTTTATCGGCTTGAGAAGCGCGGGTGGATCCAGGGACGCTGGGTCGAAAAGGCCGGTCAGCGGCGGCGGCGCTACTACAAGCTCACCCGTGACGGCCGCAAGGTGTTGGCCGCGCAACGCAGCGGTTGGGAAGAATTCGTCGCCGCGATCAATCGCATTACGGGGGCCGAACGTGCCTGAGTGGAAGTCGGACATCAGGAAACGGCTGGAGAGCCTGAAACTCACGCCCTCGCGCGAATATGAAATCGTCGAGGAGTTGGCCGGGCATCTCGAAGACCGCTACCAGGAGATGTTGGCGCGCGGCGTCACTCGTGACGAGGCGGAGCGTGCTGCTCGAGCGGAATTGAATGATGGGCAGCTGCTGGTGCGGGAACTCAATCGAATCGAACGGAAATTTGGGGCGGAACCAATTGCGTTGGGAGCAAGGAGAAACAATATGCTTGGAAGCCTCTGGCAAGATATGCGCTACGGTCTTCGACTTATTCGAAAGAACCCCGGGTTTTCCGCGGTGGTTGTTCTGACGCTTGCAGTAGGGATAGGTGCAAACACCGCAATCTTCAGCGTGGTCAATGCGGTAATGTTGCGGTCTCTTCCGTTCGGCGATCCCGACCGCCTCGTTCGTCTCAACGAAAGCAATCCCGAACGCGGCTGGCCGACGTTTAGCGTATCACATCCAAACTTTCTCGATTGGCGTGACCGGAACCAGACTTTTGAGGCGATCGCCGCGACCTCGGGTGTCAGCGCGAACATCGGAACGCCCGGCCAAATCGAAGTCGTGCGCGGCTCGGCGGTAACCGTAGGCTTTCTTGAGGTGCTCGGAACATCTCCGTTGATAGGTCGCAACTTCCTGCCGGAAGAAGACAGGCCGGGCGGCAACTCGCGGGTCGTTATCCTTACTCACGGTTCCTGGCAGCGACGCTTTGGTGGAGACCCTGACGTCCTGGGCAAGACGCTTACGGTGAACGATAACGCGTTTACAATTGTGGGTGTCTTACCAGAATCGTTCGCCTGGGTGACCGATAGCAATTACGAGCTGCTGGTGCCGCTGGCGCCCGATCCCCAGCGATCCCGGAGCGATCATCGCCTGCTGGTCATCGGCAAACTCAAACAGGGCGTATCCAGGGAGCAAGCGCTTGCCGATATGAACACACTCGCCGCGCAACTCGCCGATCAATTCCCCGAGAGCAACAAGGGCTGGAGCGTCGTTGCGCAGAGCTTTTATGACTGGATGATTCCGGAGCAGATAAGGCGTTCGCTGCTTTTGTTTCTGGGCGCAGTTGGTGTTGTTCTGCTGATCGCTTGCACCAATGTTGCGAATCTTATGCTTGCCAGAGCGACTGCAAGGCAGAAGGAGATCTCGATACGGATCGCGCTTGGTGCTTCCCGCCGGAGAATTGCTTCTCAGTTGCTGGTTGAGGCTTTGTCGCTTGCGATGATTTCCGGAGTCGCCGGATTGGGGGTCGCCTGGCTGGCGATGAAGGCGCTCACGGCGATGAACCCGGGCGATGTGCCTCGCCTTGACGAGCTCTCGATGGATAGACGGGTACTCGGCTTCTCGGTGTTGATTTCGCTGGTGACCGGAGTGCTTTTTGGACTGGCGCCTGCGATTCACGCGGCGCGAACCAATCTGAACGAGATGCTCAAGGAGGGCGGTAGATCGGTTACCGGCGGCAAAGCTCGCCAGCGAGTCAGAAGCTTTCTGGTTACCGTGGAAGTCGGGCTTTCGGTAGCCCTTTTGATTTCCGCCGGGTTATTGCTTCGCAGTTTTTGGAGATTGCAGGACGTCGATCCCGGATTCAAGTCTGATCGCCTGCT
>DASRIZ010000034.1:0-2967 GCA_035649735.1 Blastocatellia bacterium
GGGAGTGCCATGTAGACCATTTATCAAGCCGCCGAGATATTCATGTAACCGTGGGCGCAGCTCTTTGGTAATCAGCGGGAATCGATCCTTCGTTCCATAAACGATGTGGTAGAGGAGATTCGTGTACGACATGGTGAGATCGTAACTCACTCATCAAGGAAAATTTGGACGTTCGCTTATGTTGGTGGTGACACGGTGATTAGACTATTCTGGCGGATTCTTGCTATGAGAATGTCTGTCGCCCCTTCGGGGGTCAATGGATCAGCGGCGATGTTACCCAAGGCTCGCAAAGCTTCGCCTTGGGCTCATCTCTGTCGCTGCTTCGCAGCTTGTTTCCGCTGCGCTGCGACTATCCGCCTCGCCCCAATTTTCGTTCGGCCTGATAGGCGCACTCCGATTCTTACCAAAACCCTGACCACCATTACCGCGCTGATTCTGTTGCTGGCCATAACCATTTCGGCTGAGTCGAAAGGAAACTTTGATGGTCAGACCCGACGGCCGCTGCGGTACCAACCCGTGGGTACCGACTTTGTCATCGAGAACGGCGTAGAGTTTTTCAATCGGCCGCTCTATGGCACGAACACGGCGTTCCGCGTGGACGCCGGCGACCTGCCCGAGTTCTCGCTCTACCTGCCGGGCCGTGGCGGCAATCTGCGTCTCGCAATCAAAACAGACGCCGGTCAAAAATGGCTCTTTGGTGCCGAGCACATTCTGACTCGGTATCGCCCGGGGTCGATGCTCTACGAAATCAACGACCCGTTGCTTGCCGGCGGCACGCTCAAGCTGGCGTTGTTGGCGATGAGCGCCACTGAGGGTCTCGTCTTGCGCGTTGAATTGATTGGTACGAGCCGGCCGGTGGAACTGATCTGGGCCTACGGCGGTGTGAGCGGCGAACGAGGCCGGCGCGATGGTGACATCGGCACCGAAAGCGTGCCCATAAGTAAGTATTTTCAACTCAAACCGGAGTCGTGCCGTGATAACACGTTCGCGATCGAGGGAAACACATTCACGCTGCGTAGTAAGCCCGCTACGATCCGCGGCCTTGCGCCCAAGGGTGCGCGGTTGACCATCGCCGACGCGACGAAATGGTCGCTGCTCGCTGATCTGATCTCTTCGGCTGACCAGGCAAACGAAATGCCGGTGATAGTCGGTCGCTCGGCTTTGCCTGTTAAGCAACCGATCTATCTCGGGCTTCAGCGTATCTCAGATTCTGCCGCGAGTCAGGAGGAATTGGATACTTATAGGGAAGTCAGAAAAGAACCGCCGGAACAGACCCGGCCACCACTGAACGCGAATCTCGTCGCGGCTTACAAGGTTGAAGACCTGCCTCGGATCTTCGACGATGCCGAGCGCCGGCGTCGCGCGATAGCAGAGCAGGTTATCGCCAACACGCCCGATCCTTTCATCAACGCGGCGTTCGCTGCGCTCACGGTTGCGGCTGACGGTGTGTGGGACGAACCGGCCGGGACTTTCATGCATGGTGCGGTCGCCTGGCGATCCAGATTGCTCGGCTGGCGCGGCGCTTATTCGGGTGATGCCCTCGGTTGGCATGACCGCGCGCGCAGGCATCTCGCATACTGGGCCGGGCGTCAGAACACCGCTCCCGTTTCTCCCACGCTGCTTCCCAGTCCCGACTCGTCCGTAAACTTCGCCCGCAACGAACCGGCATTGCACACGAATGGGGATCTGTCGAATTCACACTACGACATGAACCTCGTTTACATTGACGCGCTCTTTCGACACTTCCTCTGGACCGGCGACGTGGAATTCGCCCGGGCGCAGTGGCCGGTTATTGAGCGCCACCTGGCCTGGGAGCGCCGCGTGTTTCGTCGTTCTTTTGGTCCCGATCAGTTACCGCTGTATGACGCATATGCGGCCATCTGGGCCAGCGATGATTTGCAGTACGAGGGTGGCGGCGTGACTCATTCCACCGCCTACAACTATTACCACAACCGAATGGCCGCCCGGATAGCGAGGCTTCTTGGTAAAGATTCAAACGTCTACGATCGCGAGGCCGAACTCATTCTGAAAGCAATGCGGCGAGAGCTGTGGCTCGCGGATCGCGGCTGGTTTGCCGAATGGAAAGATCTGCTCGGTCTTCAACTCGTGCATCCCAATGCCGGGTTGTGGACTTTCTATCACACGGTTGACTCTGAAGTTACGACGCCGTTTGAGGCGTGGCAGATGTCGCGCTTCGTCGATACGCAAATCTCGCATATCCCCATCCACGGACCTTCTGTTCCTGAGGGCGTTCCGGGGGGCGATTACTTTACGCTGCCGACCACGAGCTGGATGCCCTATACCTGGTCCATCAACAACGTGGTCATGGCTGAAGTCGCGCACACCTCTCTCGGCTACTGGAAAGCCGGACGCAGCGATCCGGCATTCAAATTATTCAAGGGAGGAATCCTCGACAGCATGTTCATGGGTTTATGCCCGGGCAACGCCGGGATGACCACCCAATTCGACATGGCCCGGGGCGAGTCACAACGCGATTTTGGGGATGCTGCCGGCACCTTATCGCGGACTTTGATCGAAGGGCTCTACGGGGTGAAGCCGGATGTGCTCGCCGGAGAGTTGCGCATCCAGCCGGGCTTTCCCTCGACGTGGAACCATGCGAGCTTGCGTCATCCTGACTTCCAATTCGTTTTCCAGCGCCGCGCCATGACCGAGACTTACACAGTTGAATCTCGTTTCTCGAAACCGATGCGACTGCGTCTGCGCGTGCCCGCAATGCGAGACGGCATTGCGCGAGTCACGGTGAATGGACAGCCGGCTCGCTGGCAAATTGTCTCAGATTCAGTCGGCTTTCCGAGCATAGAGATTCAAAGTCAGGAAGGTCCACGATACAAGATTGCCATCACCTGGAAAGGGGAGAAGCTGGCGCAGGCAACTGTGCCGCCTATCGTCGCCGAAGGTACGGAGCTAACGGCGCAGGTTGGCGCGGCCCGTTTAATTGAGGTCGCG
>DASRIZ010000035.1:0-3309 GCA_035649735.1 Blastocatellia bacterium
GCAGTAACGCGGGGCCAAACAGCAGGAGTCCCTTCTTTCTGAGTAACATGGTTGTGTCCTTTCCTCTCTAGACTAGTGAATCTTCCAGTGATTCGGAATATTTATTTCTCTTGACCCGATCAGACTCCGGAACCACCAGCGTTGAAACAGACGTTGAGGCGCTTGCGCTATCGAGTCCGGAGCGTTTTGTTCTTATATCCTGGGAGTCATTGGCTCGTCAGTTCCGTATGGCTCATCTGTTTGAGCAACTTTGACCAAACGGATGAGCCTTACTGAGCGGACACGCGAATTACCTCACGGGTAGCATAGGGACTGTGGGGTGCAGTCTGTTCTTATGAGAGGCGGATTGTCAATGGGGAGCGTATCTTGTTCCACGCCCGGTCATCGTGGCCGCCGCTCTGTGGAGATCTGGTTCGACTCAAGAAAGGAAACGCTGTGGAAAATATCAACGCGAGTGAAAGTGAAAGATTCGGTAAGCGTGCAGCTGAGAAAATTGCCGGGGCTGCCGCGGCAACAGGCCAAAAGCTGGATGCTGCAGTCGACTACGTAGAAAGTGCCAAGCAAAACGCCAAGCAAACTCTGGACCAGGTGCGCCAGGGAGGGTGGAAGGGGATGAAAGGAAGGGTATTTGAATATACCCGACATGAACCTTTCAATGCTCTGGTTATCGCTGTAGGCGCCGGTGTCTTTTTCGGATGGCTAGCGACCAGGCCCAGGGAATAGAACAATTAGGATGTGCCCACGATCAATCTCGTGGCTGAGGAAACCTAAATATTGGGGAAAGGACTATTACCCCGTGCTTGGTCTTGATCGTCGCGCGGCGTGTTATACCTGGACAGTCGTGTTTGTATTCTTACTGCTGGGATTGGTTTATCTCATTCGAGAGACTCTCTTCATCTTTGCAGTGGCGCTGCTCTTCGCCTATCTGC
The DNA here is from genome assembly GCA_035649735.1 of Blastocatellia bacterium. GTDB lineage: Bacteria > Acidobacteriota > Blastocatellia > UBA7656 > UBA7656 > Onstottus_A. The sequence continues at coordinate 930 of DASRIZ010000035.1, forward strand.
TATGGCCCTTGGTGAACTATCTCGATGAGCGGCTTCCGGGGCGTTCCAGGGTGCCGGCTCTCGCCATCGTCTATTGTTCACTGGTCGGATTGCTGATTGTCGTCGGAATTGAAATTGGCTCTCGAGTTGTGCAGCAGGCAAACACCCTAGCGGCAAGGGTTCCAGAGCTCCTTGCCAATCTGGAACAATCAGTCGAACCCCTCGTTTTACCGGCGGTTCAAACGGTCAAGGAAACTCTCTTCTCGACTCTGCGAAAGCAGCTCGTCGGTCATTCACGGGAACTGCTGTCCCTCTTACCTAATGCAGCATTGAACGTTCTATCGCATGCCGGAAGTTTTGTTGTCATCATCCTGGTGCCAATCCTGAGTTTTTTCATATTGAAGGATGGCCGGGCGATTCGTTGCTCCATGCTGGGGATCGTTGCCGACGGATCTCGACGTGACATGATCCAGGACATCGCCGCCGACGTGCACTTGCTGCTGGCGCAATACATGCGAGCCTTGGTACTGCTGGCGGCGGCAGCGTTCATCGCATATGGAGCGTTCTTTTCGTTAATTGGTGTTCCTTACGGAATTCTCCTGGCGGCCATTGCTTTTCCTCTTGAGTTCATCCCGATGTTGGGACCCTTGGCGGCGGCCGTCATCATCTTGATGGTCGCCGGATTGAGCGGTTTTCATCATCTACTTTGGATTCTCGTCTTCTTAGCCGTATTCCGCGTTTTCCAGGATTATGTCTTGTCCCCCTACCTGCTGAGTACCGGAACAGAACTCCACCCCCTGGTTGTGATCTTCGGAGTCCTCGCGGGCGGACAGGTCGCAGGCATAATGGGTAGCTTCTTGTCAGTGCCGGTGTTGGCGACTCTCCGCATCGTCTATCGGCAGTTAAGAAAGAAGCCCCAGGATTCCAAACCTCTCTGTCCAAAACCCGTAAGGGTCTAGGCGTCCAACGGAGAGGGATAACCAACGAATCGGCCAGAACTTCGCAACCGCCATTCGCCGTTTGATTGTTGGCTGAGTTTGCGAGCTGCGATGTGCATCAGCTTGAGCGATTCGAGTGAAAAAGGAGCTCATTGTGTACTTACAGGTTGGCTACGAACTCCTTTACGACTGCCCGCAGCCGACGCCCATGATACTGATGTTGAACATTCACTCTACCCGCGCCGGCGACATCGTTGTCCCTGACCGTCTGATCACTAATCCGTATATCCCTGTCACGTCTTACTACGACGGCTTTGGCAACTGGTGCAGCCGGATTATGGCGCCCAAGGGACAGCTTTGGCTCTCCACCAATGCGGTGGTGAAGGACACGGGGGAGGCCGATAGGGTCGCGTTTGCGGATCAGCAGCACGCTGTGCAAGACCTTCCTGAAGAGTGCCTCGTGTTCCTACTCGGGAGCCGATACTGCGAGACCGATCGGCTGTCCGAGGTGGCTTGGGCCCTCTTCGGTAGTTCGCCCACCGGCGTACACCGTGTCCAGACCATTTGCGACTACGTCCATCACCACATTACTTTTGGCTACGAGAACGCCCGCTCGACGCGGACAGCGTGGGATGCCTTTAACGAGGGGAAAGGCGTCTGCCGTGACTACGCGCATCTCGCCGTCGCCTTCTGCCGCTGTATGAACATTCCGGCACGCTACTGTACTGGCTACCTCGGCGACATTGGCATGCCGCCTCCTTATGGTCCCATGGATTTCGCCGCCTGGTTCGAAGCCTATGTCGGTGGCTACTGGTACACCTTCGATCCTCGTAACAACGTCCCGCGTATCGGTCGGGTACTGATTGCGCGTGGGCGCGACGCGACGGACGTTGCGATCAGCAACACCTTCGGCCCCAACACTCTATTGAGCTTCAAGGTGTGGACAGACGAGGTGCAGAATGGTGCGGCGATGAGCGGAGGTGATGTGGCAGCCGCACCCGGAGAAGGCTCAGCAACGGCGAACCATTCAACTAACTCGGAGTTGCCGGCCGTTTTAGGGACGGTGCGATCAGTTTCAACCGGGCAGGCTTTGTGAACAGCACGACTCGACCCAGCATGCGGCTTCTCACGGTGAGGCACGTCACCACCTACCGCTACTCGAAGCCGGTTGGATTGGGCGAGCATCGCATGATGTTTCGCCCGCGAGAGAGTCATGATCTCCGTCTCGTCAAAACGAAATTGGACATCGCGCCACAACCCGCTGATCTTCGCTGGCTACATGACGTGTTCGACAATTCGGTTGCCATCGCAACCTTCGACGCCACGACTTTGGAGCTTCGCTTCGACAGCACCGTCACGCTCGAGCATCTCGAGACAGCACTGCCCGATTATAAGCTTGAGGTCGGTGCACAAACCTATCCATTCCAGTACCCGGAAGACGAGCGTCCCGACCTCCTCGGCGC
>DASRIZ010000036.1:0-10501 GCA_035649735.1 Blastocatellia bacterium
CAGCCAGCGTCGGACGCGATTAGCAATGCACTTACTTTCGAACAGGCTCAACGAGGCTTGTTCACGGACTCTGCGACGGGAATGGCAAACGAACGCGCTCTGAGGACGCAGTTCGAGCGAGATCGCGCGCAAAGCAGTAAACTTGGAACACCCCTTTCCCTTATAGTGGTCAGTGTCAATCAATTTGGCTTAGCAAGCGATGGTGGCGAACACACTGAGGAACAAACGCTTGCACAACTATGTAGGCTAACAAAAAAACAGTTGCGTGAGACAGATTTTGTTGCTCGCTATGAGAGTGACTCGCTTATAGCACTGCTCTCTGAGAGCGGGCAGGGAGAAGCCGCAGAAATCTCTGGCCGTATTGGACGTGAAATCGTGATGGCAGGATTTGCTCACAATTCTACCGTCTGTGTGGGTGCTGCGACGAGCCCGTATGACGGAGATAGCCTTGACGACCTGCTTCGCGCAGCGCGCACCGCCAGCATCGATTGTGTGGGAGCGATGTCCGACTTGGCGTTTCTAACGATAGCAAACCTCCACACTAAAGCGCCGAGTTGAGTGTCAAAACCCAGCTTGATCAGAGAGTTCAAGCTTCCGCTACCGACCCGATCGCCACAAAGACTCTTCTGAGTGAGTAGCAGATACACGTTCAGAGTACTTGATACACAAACCGCTAAACTACGTCTTTATTACACTTGCTATTGGTCTTCATGGACTGTGTAGTTGATGCCCATCTGCGAGAGTCGCTCCTTTCTCCTCCAGGACTCCTAAGTACCGCATTTTAAATAGAAGCTATGCCATCCAGCTTCCTTCAGCATCTCGGCACGCTCATTGCCAAGTCTAGGGATGCAAGAAACAGGGTTGAAGGCACTCTCAGGTTGCTGCAACAACCCGCTGATAAAAACAAGAACTACAAAAAGGAGACCATGATGCTAAACGAAATCAAGATAGTTGAAGACGGAGTCATCTTCGAGTTGGAAATCGAAGAAGTGGAAGAGGTGGTGGCACCGAGCGTTTTGATCAACACGTAACATCACGAACCAAACCAACGAAGGGCGCGGTGACAGTGAACTGAAGCGTATCATCGAAGAGCCGCACAACAAAGATGATCCGCAAAGTCGAAGCCACCGCGCCCTTCGTGCGCAAACCGATATGCACACGCCCCTACAACACGACGGCCCATATTGCTTGTATCCCCCACGGCTCGCTCGAGAAGTCGATATCACCGAGCATATCGAAGCCGGGGCCACACGCTATGTCGTCCGTAACCTACGCAGCTCGCGCTACTTTATCCTCAAACAACCCGAATATCGCATTCTGAGCCAATTCGATGGAACCCTCCCCCTTCCCGAAGTAGCTGCCGGCGGTGCCCAGTCCACCGGCCCACGCGTCTCGCTTCCGGCCCTGGTCAGATTCCTGGGTAAGCTCGATTCACTTGGTCTGCTCGCGCGAGGCGGGAGCGATGACACCGTTCACTCTCATCAGCCCGAGCGCGGGCTCTATATTAGATTCCGTCTATTTAACCCCGATAACCTGCTTGGCTGGCTCGACAAAGTCTTCGGATGGGCCCTGACCCGTGCCTCAATCATCTCGTCGTTTGTTCTGATGACTCTGGTAGCGCTGTCGATGTTTTCTCGAGTCGACGAGGTATCAACATACACCTCGTATTTGTATCGTGAGTACGGGATCGCGCTGATTATCGTCATTGCGCTGACGATAACCGCCTTGCACGAGTTTGCTCACGGGTGGGCCTGCAAGCACTTCGGCGGCGATGTGCGCGAGATGGGCGTCCTGCTGATCTACTATGTCTTTCCGGCATTCTACTGTAACGTCACTGACATCTACCGGATCGGCCGCCGGCACGAGCGTCTTTGGGTTATCTTTGCCGGGATTTACTGGCAACTAGTAGTAAGCGCATTTGCCGGTCTCGCATGGCTTATCGCAACGCCGTACACGCTGTTGGCGGATCTCTCCCTGCTGGTTTTTATCGGCGGGTCCTTCAATATCCTGATCAACTGCAATCCTCTCATAAAGCTCGATGGTTACTATGCGCTGTCCCAGGCTCTCGGTGTAGTCAACCTCCAAGGTCGTTCCTCAGACTATGCGCGGTCCCTCATCGGGCGACTTCTGGGTGTGCAAACAAAAAAGGCAGATTCCCAGAGACCTTTTCTCTATGTCAGCTACTGGGTCTGCTCGATTCTATACTCCGTGATACTCGTCTGGCTGATTCTCGGATGGGTCGGAGGCGAGTTGATGGACACGTTGCGCTTTTTGGGTGTGCTGCTAACGATGTTTCTGGCGGCGCTGCTTACCGAGAGATGGTGGAAGCCAGTTCTGGCCAAGGTCTGGGCCCTTCCCTTTTCAATACGACGGTCTGGCACCATTAAAGGAGTACAAACCATGGCGGCACAACAAGCCGAGAACCCCGCTACCGAACAAAACCACAACGATGAACGAGCTCGAAGAAACCGGCTGCCAAAGCGCAGCCGCATCATCAAGCTCGGATTCGCCCTGGTCGTCATCGCGGTGCTGATCGCGCCGTGGGAAGCTGCCACCGGCAGCGATTGCACATTGCTCCTGCCGCCCGAGCGCGAAGGGGTCGTCCGTGCAAATACCGATGCGGTACTCGCGGAAATTTCTGTTCAGCCGGGCGACACACTTGCAGAGGGCGCAAAAGTCGCGCGCCTTGCAAATCCTGACATTGACGACCGGCTCACACAACTGAGCGCCGAGATTGACCGGCTCAACACCAACAACTCGCGAATCGAGGAAGAGCTGCGCGTACGAAGCGAGAACGTGTTGTCGGCCAACTTCAAAGAGTTTGAACGCAAGAGTCTCGCAAACGAGCTCAAGGATGAGTCCACCCAAATCGCAAACGCCGACCCAAGCGCCCAGCGCGTGACCTCATCCCCGCTTCCCCCGTCGCTCGCGATTCTTCAGTCGGAAATAGAACTGAAGCAGATTGCACTCGAACACAACCGCCGCGAAGCGGATCGCTACAAGAAACTGTTGGATCAGGGTTTGATCGGAGAGCAGATCTACGATCGCGCCGCCGCCGAAGCCCGCCTGAGCGATGCAGGGCTCCGCGCCGCACGAGCTCGGCTAGAATCGGCGCTAGTCGATCATCGCAGGATGACGACCGGGGCACAGACGAATTCGCTGGTCGCGGAAACCGAAGCCCGCGCTGCTCGCTCAAACTTTGAATCATTGATCGCCGAACTTCATTCCAACAGACAACAGCTCGAATCGCTCCGGCAGAGACACGAGATCCTCAAACGCGAGTCTGAAGGAATGGCTATCGTCGCCCCAAAGTCGGGCGTGGTGCTTGGGGATGACCTACGCAAGATGGTGGGCCGTCGTTATAGCCGAGGAGAAGAGATTTGCCGCATCGGCGAGATAGGTAAGTTCCTTCTCAAGATCGATGTCAGCGAGCGCGAAATCGCAAGCGTAACTCTCGACAGCCCAGTACGGTTCAAACTAAAGACCGTCCCGGGACGCGTATTCACCGGCCGAGTCTCCAAGATAAATGCCGAGCCGATCCCAAATCAGCAGGCCCAGCGTTTCTATCCGGTCGAGGTTTTGGTCGACAACTCCGACGGGATGTTGCGGCCGGGAATGACGGGTTTTGCTCGAATCAGCTTTGGTCGACAGTCGATTGGTCTGATCCTGGCGCAAAAAGTTTGGCAGGCTCTCAGACCGGAACTTTGGCTGTTTTAACCTGAGGATGGTCTCCGTCCGGCCAGGCGCCTCAGGACTTACCGCCAGAAGTCTTAAATCTTCTGGCGGCTTTTCTTTTCTTCATGTGCTGATTTGCTCGCGGGGTGTTGAGAAACACCTCGCCGGAGTGACGCGCCTTTATCTATTCGAAACGACCCAACGCAGGCGGCCGCCTAACCGGATCGTAAAGACTTACTTTTTTCGAACCGGCATGGCGGATGCCGGTCTTGCGATCATTTTGATGCCGGCTACCCGGATAGTAACCTTTGTATCAATCCAGGAGTCCATTCCAACCAGGACTACCGACACCTCCTTTACTCCGGCGCGAACTTTAACCGGGACTGTAAAAGGATCGACGGACAGATACGCGCTCTGCTCGACCTTCGACCATTTCTTTGGTCCGAACAGCGGCTTTCCAAAGTTGATTGTATTTCCCTTGAACAGGATGGCTGGCGCCGGTCCCTCATAAACTGCAAGCGCCAAAACCTCTCCCTTTCCGCTTCCGTCCTTGTTAGCGAACTCGATTTTCGCACCGCGGAAATCCAGATACGCTTCCTTGCTATCCCCCAGATTGTAACGACAAACCATGAAGTCGTTCATCGCGTTCAACGCATCCGACTCCCAACGCAAGCTGTGCGACTTTGGATCAACCTCACACCACGAATGATAGCCGACGTACTTTCGCCCGCTTTTGGATGAGTGCGCCACTGATCTGACTAAATAGGACGGCAGGAATTCGCCACCTTGAATCCCGGGCTGCGGCTGCACTGAAGGAAGGCAGGGGTTTGATTGAGCCTTATTTTGCTGCTCCGGAGCGACACGCGATACCAGATCCTTTTGTGCGCCTACCTGAACGGGACCAGCTCCAATAGAAGTTTCTACAAGGGCAATGAGGATTAGTGCTACGGTTCGCGGCCCGGTAGCACGCAATCCAGTTGGAGGTGAATACAAGCGCTTTTTAGTCATCGCGTCTGGTTTCCGATTTCTCCGAATATTATGCCTGTCCGCCACCCGGATCCTTGCCTCTCTGAAACATTCCAAAGAGTTTGAGCAGTGCGAACGCTCCACCGGTCAGCGCGGAGACTAACGATATGGTCGAATCGTACAGCTCTTTCTGGGTAAGAAACAAGAACGCTATCACTCCGAGGAGTAGAAGCAGCAGCGGCGCTTTCAAGCGGTCCCAGCTGCTCTGGACGTCGGCCCGATAGGTGTTCACACCCTCGTCAGCCGATACGGCGAGTACGAATCTGCAAAAGCTCGGATCTCTTAGTCTAAGTGATGGCTCGCGCACGATCAGCCCGAGCTGCATCAGCCGCCGCAACTCTGGATCGAAGCGACTTACAAGACCATCTTGAGCCACTCGAAACAACGTAAGTCTTTCCTCTTTGGAACAGGTTGACCACACTCCGCGATAGTAGGCCTCGGCCTGATCGCCGATCTGGGCAATCGATTCCTCATCGCCGGAATGAGGGCCCTGGTCCGCTGAGGCATCTTCCACTAAAGGCCACGGACCCACCCTCACCAGCTTCGAGACACCATTTGATTGCTGCTCAGCGTCAAACCCGTCGCGGCGCACAAACGAGCTAAGCGCCAGCGACCACCTCTCGACGTCCCGCGCGCTACGCTCAGAACCAGGCGAGTCTTCATCCTTAACCTTTCCGTCTTGTTTCCCGCCGCCTTTTGCCTCGCCCGCGCTTTGCGAGCCATTGTCTGAGGCTTGCTGTTCTGACGAGAGGATTAGGGACATCGGGTCCACAGCGGATACGATCAGCACTCGACGTTTTTCTTTTATCAATCGCTCGACCAGTTCGAGCTTCCGCAAGGTGCTCGCTGCATCATCTTTATTGATCTCGAAGCGGTCAATCACAACAGGTAGATCCGGCGGCTGCTTTTCGAGATTCGCCTCGAAACGCCACCACTCCTGCAAAGGTGCGCTGCTGAGGTCAATGCGCACGAATCGTCCGTTCGGGAATAACTCCGCGCTGTTGAATAGGGGGGGTCTAACAACAAGGTAATTCTTGTCGAGCGGCTTGGCCACAGAAATCGCTATCGAGCGGGGCGCTTCCAAATCAAGCAACAGAATGCGACGAGCACAAAACCGAACACAGAAGTAGATTCCGACTACTACCAGCGCCAGTATAACGACAAACACCCACGACAGCGGGTCACCGAGGGCGACGAAGCTGGGCACCAGCGATGACAGAACCCAACGAGGCTTCTTCTCGTCGGCTCCAGGTTGAGATGGATCCTGAGCGGCGATCGGCGCTGCCGGGACTTCCGTTGAGGCTTGATCGATGGAGGGACTCGGCCGATTCCCGTCGTCGCGATGACTGATCGGGTGAAGGGCGAGGACCAGCCTGTCCCCTTCTTCGCCGGACCCCCATCGCGTATCTGAGGATCCGCTTCGAACCAACTCCAACGTTTCTACACAGGTTTCATTGTAGAAGGGGCTGCATCTCGTCAGGAACCAGCAAAGCAACCCGCTCAACGGCCGGTCGCCCGCCAGCCTGGTTTCCTTTCGGGTTGTTTCGAAAAAGAATTCGTCGTATACATCCCAGGGGCGATCAAGCCTGGCTTCGATAAACGCATCCCTGTTCAATCGCTCAATTTCAATCGGCGGGTCTCCCGAATCGTATTGACTCCGAATATGGTCTTCCCTGATCTCAAGACCACGGGCCAGCGACATTTGACCGTGCCTTACCAATACGCGAACCTGTTCATCTCGCATCAACTTGAAAAAGGCTATCGTCGGCGCCAGGCAACCAATTGCCAGCATGGTCGCCAGCCCAAGCGCGTAAGACCTCCGCCAGTCGGACAACACGGGCACCTCTTGTAGACGGGTACGTTGCGGACGAGGTGTTTCGCGCATCAGCCAGACTGCATGGGCAATCGCGATGGCAGGAAACAGCAGCGCCCAAACAACCAATGCGTCCCTGCTGGTCACTAGAAGCAGGACCAAACAAATCAGAAGCAATCCAGAGTTCACGATTGCGATCTGATTGTATTCGGCATGCCGTTCCCGCTGGGGCCAGATTCTCTCCAACCGTTTCTTAGCATTCGGAAAGACCGGCAAAAAAACCAGCGCCAGCCCGATTATTAGCAACAATCCGTACGCTGAAAGGGCGATCGACGACAGCGTCATTATCTCAAGGTTTATGGTCCTGAGTATCTGCTTGTCTCGGAACACAATCAGCGTCCACGGCAGGTCCTGCATAGGCGTCACAAACGCTCTGTGCGCGCGGCCCAGATACTGCACGTTTAACGACTCGCGCTGCCGCAAGTGCACCGCCGCCCTCAGCAGCTTGTCATTGTTGCATTCGTCGAAAAAATTCTCCTCGAGATTCCTCACATCATCCGCGTGGAAGAGCACGAGGCCGGAACTATCGATCACGCAAAATCCGTAACCTGTGGGAAGCACCGGCCGGTAAAGCGATAGCAGCCTGGTATCCAGCGCCGAGACGTAGGCCTTATCTGGAGTGAGCTTCGATATGACCGCAACATTCTCACCCGAGGTCCTCGAATTCAGCGCCTCGAGATATAGCTGGTGGCGCGTGGTCCGCCCGTCCTGTTTCACGCTCAGGTCCCATAGCTTCCCCTCTTTTGCCTCCTTGTAGAAGCGTCGCTGACCAACCGAGACAAACGGTGTGTACCTGCGTTTGGTTGTGAACTTGATCGCCTGTTGACCGGAGTTATCGGCCCATATCGCGCTATTGAAATATGGATATGCTGCAGAAACTGGATCGATGATGCCGTTGCCACCAAGAACGTCTTCCATGAAATACCGGGTACTTGCCGCGGTCGGGTCTTCGGCATCACTTTCAGAGTCTCGTGCGCTTTCGCTGGGAGCACACAGCCTTGCGACGCTGATGTCCTCGCCGAGTTTCTGGTTTAACGCGTCCAGTTGTTCGCTCGCCTTCACCAACTCGCTTCTCAGATGCCCGTCCACAGTGTGTGCAAGCGACTCGAGTTGTTCGTCGAGTTGATTCTCCAGGTGAGCATAGGTGTAAAGGTCAATCAGCGTCAGAATCACCAGCGCCGTTCCAAAAAATGCCGAACATGCGGTAAGCACCGCGTCGGCCTTTCGAAGTCTGTCCTTTGGCCCTAGCAGCTTCAGCTTGATCAATGGCCCGCTAACCGTTGTGATCATCAGAAGGAGCACAGCGAGCAACAGCAGTGTGTACGAAAACGAGAAAGTCTTACCGCTTAGATGCTCGGAGCTCACGAGTCCGCACACCGTCAGCTTGAAAACCTTGTCCGCGTTATCGCCGGCTTTGGGAACGGTTAGTTCGATCGGTTGAAAGAACAGCTTGTGATCGGTTTCCGCGATGGTGATTGAGATCATGCTCGTCGACCCACGGCCGAGTCTCGCGGAATTTCCTGATTTCGCCCCTTTCGGCTTCTGGCCGCCCTCAGCCCTTTCTTCGCTCTGACCAGCCTTGCTGGAGTCTCCCAACAGATCATCAAGGTTAGCAATCGTGGTCGACGATAGACCGTATTCAAACAAGACCTCGCCGGTTGCCGAATCGGCGACGAATACTTTGTTGAAGAGATCCTCACCAACTATCTGCCGGTCATGAACAACAAACCTGTCAACCACAGGTCCAAGGAGTTGTTCGATGCCTACGCCGACCGAGAGCAGTTCAGTGTTGAAAATGATTCGGTTCTTTGAGCCTGTTCGCTCAAACGCCAGCGTTACTACCGGTTTTGTCGTTGTGGACTCGGGTCGACCGGCTGGTTCCGTAGCGGCCGCAGGTTTCGGTGATGCGGCAGGTTTCGGTGATGTTGATGACTTCGGCTGCGAGTCCTCCGGTTTAGCTTTAGGTGTGAAGCGAATTAACTCAAGCTCCACCCCAAACGGCCTTATCGTGTTGGGGTTGAACAAATCCTGAATGGGGTCTCCCTCTTCGTTCTCGCAGTCTTTCTGGGACGCAGTTCGTACGACGGTTTGCAGCCCATCTATCCTTGAAACAACCTGAGCGCCTATACTCGCAAGCGCTCGACGAGACCGTTCTATAAAGTAGGATTGCTGGGATGTTACGTAGAAGACGTAGTAGCAGGCGAAAGGAATAAGCAGGACGATCAGTGTGATCACCATAAGCACTAATCTGCTTAACCTGTTCGCTTTCTTCTTCATCGTTTGGTATCAAGGTTCCTTCAAGCAATCGCTCCACAGGATTCCTCACCATTCAAGACGAAAACAAGGCAAGCGTCAATTCAGTCTTCTAATCTTCAAATAAGCTACAAGGGCGATCCTGGACAAAAGGAAGATCAAGAAGTCCGGTCCGCAAAATGGAAGTTAGAATACTGCCGGCGGGTTCAGTGTATATTTCGTGTTCGGCGTCGAAGGTAGTCCATCAGGATGTACTGGCCGAGCGTTAGCGTGGTTGTGAAGTATGCTTTGCCCTGACAGATCTCGGTGATCCGTTTGACGAAGTCGACGAGATAGTAATCATCTGCAAGCATAAACGTGTTGATCATTATCCCGCTTCGACGACAGGCTGCGACCTCGCGATAGGTTTCGCGCAAGATCATCGGGTCCAAACCCATTGGGTTTTTGTAAATCCGGCCACCCTCCATCGTCATAGCTGAGGGTTTTCCATCGGTGATCATGATGATCTGCCGCATGTCCTTGCGCTGGGACATCAGGATGCGTCGCGCAAGCCTCAAGCCCTCACGAGTGTTTGTGTGATACGGCCCAACCTGCGCGCGAGCGACCGCCGAAAGCGGGATCTCCTCGGCAGAATCGTGAAACAGCACTACTCGCAGGCTGTCACCGGGATACTGAGTTCTGATCAGATGCGTCAGCGCAAGGGCAACTCGCTTTGCCGGGGTGAACCGGTCTTCCCCGTACAGAATCATCGAATGTGAGCAATCAAGCATTAAGACCGTCGCGCACGAACTCTGATACTCAGTCTGGTGGACCATCAGATCCGAGTATTCGAGATTGATCGGCACGCCCAGGCCTTCGCGCTGGATCGCGCAGCGAAGCGTTGCATTTACGTCGAGATTCAAGGTATCACCGAACTCGTAGCGCTTGGGTGCTTCGCTGGCCTCGATTCCGGTTGAGAGCTGATTGGTGTCGTGGCGCCCAAGAGACGACTTGCCAAGCGAGGCGATAAGTTCCTTCAGAGCCTTGAAACCGAGAAAGTCGAGACCCTTGTCGGTCATCTCAAACTTGACGCTGCGTTCGACAGGCTTCCCGGTTCTGCCCGCCTGCGACGACACTCCGCTCTCCTGTTGGTAGTTTGAAGGGCCTTCGTTTAAAGAGAGGTAACCTTCCTCGATGAGTCGATCGATTAAGCGGTCAAGCAATTCGGTAACGGCTCGTTCATTCAACTCGCCTCGCTGGTCTGAAAGGGATTCAAGCTCTTCATCTGAAAGAAACCCTTCCATCAGCGCCCGCAGAATAGCGTCGCGCAACGCTTCGAGGGTGCGCTCATGTTCCTGCTCGCCCCAATAACGTGAATACTGGCTTTCATAACCGCTCTGTAACAAGAAATCAGCGAGCCGTTCGAGCAGGTCCTCAAGACTCAGCGATTCCCAGTCTACGCCGTTCCATTTTGTATATCTGGTGAAGGGCATGAGTAAAACGTGAAACGTGATGCGTGCTGCGTGATGCGTGATGCGTGACGTAGCATAGATTTTAATCTGTGTTCTTCGGCGGTTATTGTGCCAAAACACAGACTAAAGTCTATGCTACCTCAGTTTCACGCATCACGTTTCACGCATCACGTTTCACTCTCTTCGACCTCGGTGATGTCTCCAGCCGTGAACAGATACGTTC
>DASRIZ010000037.1:0-5231 GCA_035649735.1 Blastocatellia bacterium
CCGTCGACGATGCAAAAAAGGAGTTGATTGTGCCGGAAAAATACAAGGGGTTTGCGTTTCAAAACTTCGCCGGGCCGAATGTTGAAGACATGTACAAGGAACTCAAAGGGACCAAGCAGGTTCAGTAAGGCGATAGTGCCCTAATGAATGACTTTTACGTAGCCCAGGCGTTTACGCCTGGGGGATGAAAGAGCGGTTAGTTTCAAAGCCCCATTAATGGGGCTTTTATCGCGCCTGCTGTTGCTCGCCCAGGCGTAAACTGGGCGTGTCAGAACCGCGAGCGGTAGCGACCGGATCATGAAGTCTCCTCGAATCAAAAACGAAACCTAGCGGAAAAGGATTACAGGGAACTGGGCCGAGATGAATTTCGCGACTCTTCCTGATCCGGTCGCTACTCTATATATGAAAGGGCGCCCCCGCGGTGATAGCTTGGAGTTGTTCTACGACTTCAAGTTTGCAACCGAAGGAGAGCCCTATGAAAACGTATTATGTGGGAATGGACGTGCATCGAGCAAGCATAGTGATCGTGGTATTGAATGGAGCCGGCAAGGTAGTGATGCAATCAGTGATTGAGACTGGAGCAGAGCGGGTACGCGGTTATCTCAAACAGCTGCGAGGCCAAGTGAATGTGACATTTGAAGAGGGGACGCAGGCGCACTGGTTGCATGAGGTAGTGCGACCATTGGTAACGGAAGTGGTGGTATGTGATCCGCGGCACAATAAACTAATACAAAGCGGAAACAAGAGCGATCGAGTGGATGCGCAGAGATTGGCGGAGTTGTTACGCCTGGGGTCACTGAAGGCGGTCTATCATGGTGACAATGGAATGCAGTGTTTGAAGGAGTTGGTGCGAAGTTACGACTGCCTGGTGAGCGACACGACCCGAGTAATGAATCGCCTGAAGGCCATCTATCGCGGCCGGGCCATTGGCTGCGCGGGACATGACATCTACCGTGCGGATCGACGGGAGCAATGGTTGGCGAAGTTAACGGAGCGAGGGACTAAACAGCGGGCGAGCTTTTTGTATCAGCAGTTGGCGGCGCTCAAGCCGCTGCGACACGAAGCGAAAAGAATGATGGTGAAAGAAGCGCGGCGGCAGCGGGCATATCCCTGGCTGATGAGTGTGCCGCAGTTTGGTTCGGTGAGCGTGGCCCAGTTGCTGGCAATAGTAAGCACCCCACACCGCTTTCGTAGCAAGCGACAGTTCTGGACCTATATTGGGTTGGCGGTGGTGACGCGCTCAACTGCTGACCATGAAGTCGTCAACGGCGTGTTGCGTCGCCGTCAGCGACCAGTGTCAACGCGGGGCTTGAACCGTAATCATAACCATGTCTTGAAGCGAGTTTTCAAGAATGCGGCCACTGGCGCCTGCCATAGTGGTCCGTTCAAAGCCGCCTATGACCTGCGAGTGAAGCAGGGGATGGTGCCCAGTTTGGCGCGCTTGACGGTAGCGCGACAGTTGGCGGCGACCACTTTAGCGCTGTGGAAAAGCGGCGCGCAGTTCAATCCAGAGAGGATGACACCGCCAGCGGCTTAAGCAACAACTTACAAACTCACCAGGAAGTGAGTTTGATGAGTGATCTGCCGCTGGCTAAACCGTTTAGACTTTGTTGCCGGATACCGGGGTCGTGGGTGAGTATCAAGCGAGCGGATGTCCCGGCAGTAGCTGAGGACCAATCGCTACTATATGCCCCCACGCATAACCAGAAATAGTCATAGGCCCAGCGCCTGAGGGCTGGAGTCACAAATAGAACCATGGTTGGCAGTCTCAGCACTGACCACGGCAACGACTATTCAAATCGGGCTCAAACAAAGCACCAAGAAACGGTCAACTAAAGCCGTGGTAATCAACATTGAGCAGCTTCCTGTGTTAAGAGCTCGCGGTCGAGAACTTTCGGCCGCCTAGGAGAAACTTTTTTCTTGACAGCCCTTTCATAGAACCGCTCGCGGTTCTGACACGATCGCCAATTCCCACTGCCTCCTAAAGTGGTAAGGTGTGACCGAGCCTGAGTAAACTCGAACTACTATGCCCTTGCCAGTTGCTCATGGGTTGCTTGGTGCGACCGTTATTGCTGCCGCGCACTCCAAATCAACCAAACGCTACTTCATGCCTCTTTTGGCAGGCGCTTTCCTGGCCAATCTGGCCGACCTCGATTTCATCCTGGTTTTCATTTTTCATTCGAAGAGCTGGCATCGAGGCTTCTCACATTCCATTCTGTTTGGACTAATCGCTTGTCTAATTCTGGTGCTGTCTCTCGGCAAACGGCATCTCAGAGAGGCAATCGCTTACGGATTAGCCTTTACTTCGCATGGGATTTTAGATTACGTAACGACGAGGGAAGGAGGCGGGGTGGAGTTGCTATGGCCTTTTTCTGCGGACAGATTTGTCCTTGGCTGGGTTGGGCTTTCTGAAATGCCTTCGACGCTTACTGATTTGGAGATAGTTAGAACTCTGGGTGTCGAGCTAATTTGTTTTGCACCGCTTCTGATCCTGGTGCTATGTCTGAGGAGATGGACCGAACGGCGTGTCCCTGCCACTGCCTCTAACCCGTGACCGTGAAAAAGCAAAAATCAGGACCAACCATCTTTGTTGCCTTACTGCGCGGCATCAATGTCGGCGGCAATAACATGATTCGAATGAGTTCGCTTAAAGCCAGCTTTGAGGGGATGGGCTTTAAGGACGTGAGCACTTATATCAATAGTGGGAACATCATATTTCGGGCGAAGGAAGGGGATGCCCGAAAGCTGGAAAGAAACATTGAGCGGATGCTCTCGAAAGAATACCAACTGGAATGCAAAGTGGTTGTGCGGAGCTTCGCGGAAATTGCGAACCTGGTAGAGCGCTTGCCCAAAAACTGGGGTGACGACCAGAGCTGGAAATACAACGTGATGTATCTCAGGCACTCAATTGACTCTGAAAAAGTCCTTGACCTGCTGGAGCCCAAAAAAAACATCGAGCAAGTGGTCTATTGTCCGGGGACTCTCCTGTGGTCAGTGCGGGTAAGCGAGGTAACCCGAACCAGCATGAATAAGCTCCCGGGCCGGAAGATTTTTCAGGATATGACTGTGAGAAATCTCAATACCACTAAGAAGCTCTATGAGCTGATGAAGAAAATGTCTCAGGTTTGAGGATGCCGGCATATGGATCATACAAATTGTTAGAACGCGCAAGAAGACATGTCTGACCGAGCACAGTCTGGATTGGGCTGGCCGACCGCGCTGGGACTGCTGGTTGCGCTCGGTGGCCCGGAAGTAGTGGCGGCCATATCGCTCTACGTCGGACGCGACGAACCGAATATCGGTCTGCAGGTGTTCCTTCAAGTGCTTTTCTGCGGGCTGGGAGTGTTCATCGTGCTGCTCGTCCGTCGTGGGGAACATCTTCCGTTGAGTTCAATCGGGCTGAAGCGTCCTGGTTGGTCAACTGCCGTAACGGCATTGCTTCTCTTTCTGGCCGGCTTTTGGCTCCTGCCAATCGTAACCAATCCGATGGTGAAGGCGTGGGGCCGGGAAGGCGCGGACGCAGGAATCGCGCAACTGGCTGTCTTGCCCGCGTGGTTTCGAGTGATTCTGGGAGCGACCGGCGGAATTGTCGAAGAAACGCTCTACCGAGGATATGCGGTCGAGCGTTTGACGATGCTGACAGGACGACGGTGGTTGGGGGCCGGACTTGCCACACTCGCATTCGCGGCGGCCCATATTCCAGCCTGGGGTATCGGCTTCGCGTTGACCGCTGATCTGCCGGCCGGCATTCTTCTTGTCGCTTTCTATCTCTGGCGGCGCGATCTGATCGCGAACATGCTGGCCCACAGCGCCGGACTGATCGTGGCGATGTTCACGATCGTACCTCGCGCGGTCTAATAATCGCGTCGCCGTTGGCGACAAATATTTCGTTCGCTACGCCAACTGGTTGATCGTCAACAATCGAAGGTTGGATGTGAACACCGCGCTGATCAACTCTCACATTCCGCGAAAGGGGGCCCCAGTATGACTGCCGCCGAAGCGATCTCGTTTATCAAAGAACACGGTGTAGTTCTCGCATCGGCGAAGGGCCCTGTTCCGCGGCTAACGGAGGCTATCGTCAACGAGCCAATCAGAGGAAGCTGGTGGGCGCATCCTAAAAGCCATGACATATTTGCAATCTTTCAGGCGGTAACTGATTCGAAAGATGTGCTTGTTTGCCGTCTCGTCGATAGAAAGGTGACCTTCGTTCACCGCCGACTTTGGCCGTCACTGGTGCGAGTGGCGAGGCGATTTCCGTCAGCTCAGATTTCGCAGGTGCATGAAGAGCACACGACTTCAGGTCGACACGTTACTCGGGAGGTTCTATTTCCAAACTGGGTTCCGCCGGAAGTACTGGAGTGTGCGAAAGGTATGAGTGAGCAGGAGGCTCTTGATTCACTCGGTCCGTGGTCGTTACGCTCAATCCCGACGCGTAGGGGTTCCAGGTGAGCCGCGATTGCGTGTCTTTCATCAGTCTTATTCTCTGAAGTTTTGCAACTCGCGCGGCTCATTAAACACCAGAGTTCCGTTAGCGATGTAACGAGAGCGTCATGACAATTTGATGTTTCGCCCCGCTGGGGCTCCGGCTCGATCGGGCTTTGAAATACACAGTTGGCTCTCAACCGTGGTGTGATACTCTCAGCTGAAAGGAGTCAGCCCATGCCGGCGCAGATCACCACCAATCCGATCGCTAGAAGGCAGTTTCTCAGAAATGTGCTCTCGAGTGCGGTAGCTGGCGCTGCCGTGGCCGGGATCGACGTAGCCCTGCCTCGGACCCTCCTGGCTCAAACACCCTTGACTCCCGACGCAGCGCTTCGTGAACTCATGACAGGCAACGAGCGCTTTGAGAACAATAAACTCACTTCCGTCGAGCACGACCTAAGGATTCTCAAGGAACACACCGTCGAGAAGCAGGAGCCTTTTGCCGCCGTCCTCGCGTGTGCCGACTCGCGCGTTCCCATCGAACTGGTTTTTGATCAGACCATCGGCCACATCTTTGTCACTCGTGTCGCCGGGAATATCGTCACGCCGGAAATCATGGCGAGTCTCGAATACGCTGTCGCCGTCCTCGGCGTCAAAGTTCTCCTCGTGCTCGGTCACACGGGCTGCGGAGCGGTAAAGGCTGCCATGAAGGCCGACGCCGTTCCTGGTCAAATCAGCGCGCTTTACCAGCATATCCAACCCTCGGTAGAACTCTCGGGCGGTGACTTCGGGAAGGCGATTTCAAACAA
>DASRIZ010000038.1:0-4599 GCA_035649735.1 Blastocatellia bacterium
CGCGGGGGCTCGAGTCCGCATTTTTCCGCGACCGCATCCACCAAATCTCTTGCAACAATGTAGAGCTCCTCGCCAACGTCGATCGCGCTGTAGTCAAAGTTCGGGTTGACGGCGATACCGAGGTTCGCGGGCAGCGTCCACGGCGTGGTGGTCCATATCAAAACAAATACCGGCTTACCAGATGCGGATTGCGGATTGCGAATTGCGGATTGACCGGAGGGTTCTCTTAAATCCGCATTCCGCAAATCCGCAATTCTTTTTTCAAGCTCGCGCACCTGATCCTCGGGGAGGGGAAACTTTACGTAGATCGACGGGCTTGCGTGTTCCTTGTACTCGACCTCTGCCTCGGCAAGCGCGGTCTGGTCGTGGATACACCAGTAGACCGGTCTCGCGCCTTTGTAAACATAACCCCGACCGACAAAGCGTCCGAACAGTCTCGCGGTCTCCGCTTCATACGCGTTTGACATCGTGAGATAAGGGTTTTCCCACTCGCCCAGCACGCCCAGGCGTTGAAAATCGCGAGTCTGTCTCTTTAGAGCCTGTGCGGCGTGTTCGCGGCAGGCCTTGCGAATAGACACCGGGCTCATCTGTGATTTCTTCGCACCAAGTTTTTTGTCGACAAAGAGCTCGATCGGCAATCCGTGACAATCGTAACCGGGAACATAAGGAGCGTCGTAGCCCATCATCGAGTGCGACTTCACGATGAAGTCTTTTAGGATTTTGTTCATCGCCGTGCCGATGTGAATGTCGGCATTGGCGTAAGGCGGTCCATCGTGAAGCAGGAATGTTGGACGGCCCTTCCGCGCCTGGCAAATCTGATGATAGAGATCCATTTGCTTCCAGCGCGCCAGCCGTTCAGGCTCGCGCTGAGTGAGATTCGCTTTTTGCGAGAAATTGGTCTTTGGCAGGTTTACGGTTGCCTTCAGATCCAAAGGAGTTTTATTTTCCATTTTCTGTTTTCCGCTCTCGGTTCTTGCCTTCTACGATTCGACGGGCGTCGTTATGGGGCCACAAATCACAAAATTGCAAAGCACCTGGCTCCCGACAAGGAACCAGGTGCTGTTAGCAATCGGCTTTAGCTCCCGTGAAATCGGCCCCTGGAGCCCATTTCAAGGAGCCGTCAAATGAATAGCTCTTCGTCCTGATATGCCTGGTCGATAGGCTTGCGGTTACGGCCAAACAACGTTTCCAGGATTCGCCGCAACCCGACAAGCATCGCCGAGAGCTCGCGCATCGGCTGAAGAACAGTAGTCTGAACTTCCCTCGTCGTGTCTTCAAAGCGGTCCTGTGTACGGACCAGCAGGCCGTCCAGTTCAGTAACCTGACGCTGGATAGTGGTCGTAGTGTAATCAAGCGTCTGTGAAATCTGTTCCGCCTGATACTGAGCGAGCCTGGAGATTTCTTGCGAGGAAGCCGAAACAGCAGCGGCCACCGCGCGGGTTTCAACCGTCACCTTGTCAAAGGCTTCCCTGGCTTGAGCGCTGATCTTCTCGACAGACTCCTTGACGGTGGTGATTGTACCCTGAACCTGTTCAATCACCGGACCAGTCTTAGCGATCAGCGGCTCGGCTTTAGCCTGAATCGACGCGGCGATTCCGGTCAGCTTCTTTATCGCGCCGTAGATAAACATGAACATCGCCGTTTGCACGATGAAGCTCACGACGATGATCGCGGCGGCCACCGTCATGACGATGTAAAAGTTTTGTTGATCCACGAACTCTCCTTGTTGAGCACGACCAGCTCAACCCTGTTAGGAGCTAAGGCTTGCTGCTGCTTAAATCCGCAACCCCGGACTTGTCACAGAAACCCTGCGGCACCGATACCTCGAACCCGGAGCTGATCGCGTTTTGGTGAAATGGCCTCGAACATCCTTGCGGCGAGAATGAGCACAGATGCAACTCTCATCACGCTCGCCGAACGGCGTGACTACTAGGCCTCTTCGCCCTCACCGGCGACGCCAGCCTTGCGCTTCTCTTCGCGATAAGCCTGCTTGCCTGCCTCGATCGCGGCTGCGATCTGCTCTTTTTGGCGTCCCGCAACTTCCGAAACGGTCTCGGCACCTGCAACGACTCTTTCTCGCGCGGTTCCGTAAACTTCCGAAACCCGTCCGGCCGCAGTCCCGTAAGCTTCAGAGACTTTGTTGGCGGCGGTGCCGTAAGCCGCAGTCGCCCTGCTGGCAGCCGTTCCGTAAAGCTCGGTCGCCCGGTCCCCAATCACGCGGGCCTGTTCACCTGCGGCATCAACGCCGCGCTTTGTGTAATCAGCGATGTCGCCGCGGAGTTCGCGGCCGCTCTTGGGAGCGAATAACAACGCCAACGTGGCCCCGATTCCAGCGCCGATTAGTAGGAAAGTCAGTTTCTCGGCTGCACCCGATCCATCATTCTCTGCCATCTTATCCTCCAGTGAAACTATTCGTTTCTTTTGTTTTAGTCGCTAGCGAAACACCGCTTCAATATATCACTTCGATTTGACCCAAACAAGACAGGGTGTTTGCGATCTAAAGCTTGCGGATTGCTTAAAACAAAGACGACCCCCAGAGTCTCAGGCAATCACACCAACGCAGGCCGTGGTAACCGCGTAGCGGTGTCCTATCGGTAGCTTGCACGGGTTGGGCGATCCCCTTGGCCGCGTAGCGGTCACCTCTGTGCGTCAAAACGATTTGCAGTCAAATAGGTAACCGCGGCCAAGGGGATCGCACGACCCACGCAAACTACCGATAGGACACCGCTACGCGGTTACCCTCTGTTTTGTTGTTGAAATTGGCGAGCGAAGCCAAACTCCAGCGCCGCCACCGCCGTTGATGGGATTTGACACGAGCTAGACCGCGAAGCTCGAATCGTAAGTTGTAATGGGCATCTGCGATCGAGTCAATTCAGCATTCAGACTTGTCGGTTCGCTTGTGCAGTACAGCCGATTCGGAGTAGCGTCCGCTACGAAAACGCGATGAATCCCGGGTGTGAGGCTGCCCTTTACCAGTGCAACGTGATTGCCGCGAGTGTGTCCCTGAACAAACCCTTCCTCTGCAGCATCACCTTTGACAAGCACCTCCAATTCCCGCCCGATCCATTCACGGTTTTTTTCCAGAGAGATCTCTTTTGACAGCTCGATCAGCCTAGAGAGCCGCTCGATCTTCACCCGGCGCTCCATATCGCTGAAGTGGATCGCCGCCGGAGTGCCCTCTCGCTCCGAGTAAACAAACATATAGGCCATGTCGTACCGAACCTCGCGATAGAGCGACAACGTCTCGTCAAAGTCCTCTTCGGTTTCACCCGGGAAGCCGACAATGATGTCCGTTGAGAGCGTTGCATCCGGTAGAAGCTCACGCACCTTGCTCACTCGATTCAGATAGAACTCTCGCGTGTACTCACGTGCCATCCGCTTCAGCGCCCGGTTCGAGCCTGATTGAACGGGCAAATGAATGAATCGGCACATCGCAGGCGTGTCAGCGATCGCTTCAATGATCTCGTCGTCAAAGTTGATCGGGTGCGAGGTGATGAATCTGACGCGAGGGATCCCAACGCGACCGACCATCCGAAGCAACTCGGCGAATGATGGATAACCGGCGAGCTTGGCGCGACGCGATCCAGTCCCATCCACAAGTCCATAAGAGTTGACGTTCTGACCCAGAAGGCTGACTTCAACAACCCCCGCTTCTTTCAAAGCGCGAGCTTCGTTAATTATGTCTTCGGCAGGGCGCGAGACTTCCGGACCTCGGGTAGCCGGTACGATGCAATAGGTACACCGATGATTGCACCCGCGCATTATCGTAAGATGCGCGCTCAGCTCTCCCTGTGGAGGAGGCGGCGAGTAGAACTGCAGCTCGCGTTTGAATTCGAATGATTGAAACTTGCCGCGTTCGATAGCCGGAACGATTTCGGTTATCGCTCCGGGTCCAAGCATTATGTCTACCCGGAACCTCCGGCCCATGCGTTGACCTTCAGGAAGCTGCGCAAGGCACCCCATCATCCCGATCGTTAGGTGTTTGCGTTTACTCTTTTCTTTGCGCAGCTCGCCCAGGAGAGTTTGAACCTTCTCGACGGGCTTTCCGCGCACGGCGCAAGTGTTCACGAGCACAAGGTCGGCCTCTTTAAAGCTATCGACAAACGAATATCCGATACCCGCAAGCTCCGACTGGATGGCGTGCGTGTCGTATTCGTTCATTTGGCAGCCGAATGTAACTATGTGTGCGCGCATTCACTGGCATCCCTTCTAGACGGTGCATCTTAGCACCCGCGATCACCACGGTGCCAGCAGAGCAACCGAGACGCGAGATTAGTGTGATGTTGCGGATTCGCTCAGGACATGCGAAAACCCTGTGGACCACTGACGCGAAGGAATGCGATGGAAGCCTACAAAGACGATCTCGCTTACATTCACGACGTGGGGTTTGGAGACTTCGCAAGAAACTCCGCGCGAGGGCTGCTTGAGATTCTGCGTGAAGCTGGTATCACCTCCGGACTGGTTGTCGACCTTGGCTGTGGCAGCGGGCTGTGGGCCCGCGAACTCGTCGACGCGGGTTACGATGTCTTTGGAATTGACATCTCCGCGCCTATGATCGACATAGCCCGACGGCGCGTACCTCAAGGTAAATTCCAAGTA
>DASRIZ010000039.1:0-12396 GCA_035649735.1 Blastocatellia bacterium
GCGCCGCCGCGGTAAACGCTTTTGTGTTGGACGCGATCCCAAACAACGTGTTTTCGTCCACCGGTGATGGATCGCCGAGTTTCCGCACCCCGTAGCCTTTCGCCAAAACGACCTTGCCATCCTTGACGATTGCGACCGCGAGTCCCGGGACCTCGAACTCTTTTAGAACTCGAGCGGCTAGAGCATCCAGGTCATGGGGCGCGCCGGATGAGGCGGTCTGCGCCGGCGTGACTGACGTGGTCAGCACCGCGAGTAGGGCTACGGCGATAAAACGGCTCTTAACTTTCATTGGAACCTCCAAAGATTCGCTGTAACGAATAGGAAACCACGGATGGAGCTTAATGATCAATCCGGCACTTAGGTTTTTTTTGACATACCCAGGTCATTTGGAGTGCGCCGACCTCTTACGCATTCAGTGACATTCGCATGCGTGGCGGCGCTTTCGTAGTGTGTGGTGTAAGGGCCCAGTAAAACTCTATTGCGGTTCGCCGGGGCCGCCCGTTTCCACTCGCCTTCGAGCCAGAGCTCTATCACCGCAAAGTGCTACGCTCTCCCTTACACAACACTCCGAAAGCGCCGCCACGCATGCGAATGTCACTGAATGCGTAAGGGGCGGCGCACTCCAAATAAGATGTCAAACGCGGGCGACCTAGGGTGAAATTGAAGCGCCACACGGCTGAAGCTGGTGGGGTCTGGAATCGCGGGGCCGTTACTTTGACAGGATTGTTGGCGCCAAGCTATATTTCGGTTTCAGAATGAACTCTCGTGTGTTAGTTCTGAACGCGTCCTTCGAGCCGATCAATGTTTGCACGGCCCGGCGTGCGGTTGTGCTGATCCTCAAGGGCGTCGCGAATGCTGAAGAGAGTTCCGCTGATTGGCTTCACTCCTCTCGGTTCTCGATGCCGATGCCGTCGGTGATCCGGCTGATCGAATACATTCACATCCCCTTTGAACGCAAAAGCCTTTCGCGAAAGAATATTCTGCTCCGCGACCACAACACGTGCCAGTACTGCGGCCGGGTGTTTGCGCCTCAGGAGCTGACGCTCGATCACATCATCCCGCGGTCGCGCGGGGGTGATTCGGCGTGGGAAAACCTGGTGACTTGCTGCCGCTCCTGCAACAACCGCAAAGGCGACCGCTCGCCGGAAGGTGCGGGGATGAGACTGCTCCGGCGTCCTCAAGCTTATAACCTTCACGTCAACCGTCAGATCATCCGTTATCTGGGCCGGGCCGACGAAGCCTGGCGCAAATACCTCTTCTACTAATTGCGAGTTTGATCGCGGATTGAATGTAGCGAGTGACTAAGTTATCCTCAATCCGCAATCCGAAATCCGCAATCCGCATTGCTGAGTGATGAACCCATTCTTTGAGGCCGTCTACGAAGTTCAAGAAGCTACGCTGATGGCCGTTCGGGCTTTCCGGCGCGCGGTCTCCAAACCTCATTATTTCCGAGAGATCATAACGCAAATGGACCTGATCGGCGTTGGGTCAATCCTCATTATCGTGTTGACCGGCGCCTTCACCGGGGGCATTCTCGCTCTCAATACCGCACCAACGCTCAAGACTTTTGGGGCTACGGCCAAAACAGGGCAACTGGTGATGACCTCGCTGGTACGCGAGATGGGCCCTGTGCTGGCATCGTTGATGCTGGCGGGCCGAGTCGGTTCGGCAATCGCCGCCGAGTTGGGTTCGATGGTCGTCTCGGAACAAGTAGACGCGATGCGGGCGTTGGGGACCGACCCGATCAAGAAGCTTGTGTGGCCTCGATTATTGGCGCTGATGGTGATGTGTCCTGCGCTGACGGTGGTCGCCGATATGGTCGGATCGGTCGGTGGATGGGCGGTATCCAGCAGCTTGCTTGGGGTGCCAAGCTCCGTTTACATTCGATCGGCTAAGGATGCTCTTACTTACAACGACCTCATCGGCGGGCTCATCAAACCGATTGTCTTTGGGTTCATAATAGCAGTGGTGAGCTGCCGCTCGGGATTGCGCACCTACGGAGGAACAGTAGGAGTCGGACGCGCGACTACCCAGGCGGTCGTTTTGTCGGACATATTGATCCTGGCGTCGGACTTTTTCCTGCAAAAACTGATTCAGGCTTTTTCATAGCATTGGTTATGGAACAGAGTAACAGCGCAATAGAGTTTCACAACGTATCGATGGCCTACGACGATCGGGTAATCCTGGACGAAGTAAGTTTTGTTGTGAATCCAGGAGAGACCAAAATAGTCATGGGCGGTTCGGGCACAGGTAAGTCTACGATTTTGAAACTGGTGCTCGGTCTGATAAGGCCTCAGCAGGGACAGATCCTGATCGACGGAGATGACATCATCGAAATGACCGAAGCCGATTTGACGGTGATACGCCAGAAAATCGGCATGGTCTTTCAAGACGGAGCCCTGTTTGATTCGCTTTCGGTCTATGAAAACGTGGGGTTTCGGTTGTTCGAGCAGAACCTGCCGGAGGACGAAATTGAGGAGGCGGTGCGGCGGATGCTTCGGTTCGTAAACCTCGAAGACACAATGTCGATGAGGCCCTCGGAGCTGTCGGGCGGCATGCGGCGACGGGTTGGAATTGCTCGCGCGCTCGTAGGGAGCCCTAAACTCATATTGTTTGATGAGCCGACGGCAGGGCTGGACCCGCCTACCGCGCGTACGATCCTCGAGCTTGCGATGAAGCTCCGCGATCTTGAAGGGGTTAGCTCGATCTTTGTGACGCACAGGCTCGAGGACATAAAACTGCTGTCCTCGACCTTTGCGACAATCGGCGAGAACGGAGACGTGGAGTTTAGGAACGAGGAAGGCAACTTGAGTCTTATCAATACACGTTTCATCATGCTCAAACAGGGAAAGGTGATTTTCAGCGGGACCGATGAACAGCTTTGGGCCAGCGAGGACCCTTACATTCGGGATTTCTTTAATGTGTCGTAGTATTGTTGAGAGAGGTAGTTATGGCAAGACAGAAAACCACGATGTCTGAACTGCGGGTCGGGATCCTGGTGGTTGCCACCGTTACGATCCTGATCATTTTTATCTTGAGCGTAAGCGGGGGTATGCCCTTCTTCCAGGACAACATTACTTACAGCACCAGGTTCGCTGCAGCCGACGGGCTCAAGAAGGGCGACGAGGTGCGACTGGCGGGCAAAAACGTCGGTAAGGTCGACAGCGTCGAGTTTGGCGCGGTTCCATCCAGCAAGGACGAAAAGCCCATTGTGGTAACAATGATTGTCGACGCGAGTGAAGTCGAGGGCCGTATTCGGAGAGACTCGGAGGCCATCCTGGCTCAACAAGGCTTTCTCGGCGACCGAGTCATCGACATAACGACAGGCACCAGGGGCGCGGAACCCATCCCAGAGGGCGGAGAGATTCCGAGCGCGGACCAACAGGGATTGGCGCAGGTATTCGCAGGGGCGAGTGACATACTCACGCAGTTCAACACCGTCGGCAAACAGCTTCAGGAATTGATGGACAACATCAATCAGGGAAAGGGCACTATCGGTAAGCTCCTTCACGACGATGCCTTCTATGTGAATTTGAACCGCGCTGTTCTCGAATTTCAAGACGTCGGCGCGCGCATCACCAAGGGAGACGGTACATTTGCGCGTCTGCTCAACGACCCGAAACTCTACGATGATCTGCGTGGCGCGACTACAAACGTTCAAGGCATTATCGCCGACGTGCGCGCCGGTAAGGGAACACTCGGCAAGTTTGTCACCGACGAGCAGTTCTATAAACAGGCCACTGAGGTTCTCGCAAAGTTCAACACAACCACCGAGAAGCTCGATAGGATTGCAGGGGACATAGAGGCAGGCCGCGGTTCGCTGGGCAAATTCATAAAGGATGACAAGCTGCACGACGATGTGCAGGCGACGATTGCATCGTTTCGAAGCATCAGCGACCGGCTTGAGAAGGGTGAAGGTTCCGCCGGCAAGTTACTGCGCGATGACAAGCTGTACAGCAACCTGAATCAGACCTCCGCCGAGATGGTGAAGCTGATGTACGACTTTCGTCAGAACCCCAGAAAGTATCTCAGCATTAAGCTGAGCCTGTTCTAGTAGACTAGTAGCATCGACTTTAGTCTGTGACCGGCGATTCGGGCTGTCACAGACTGAAGCCTGTGTTACGTGCTCCCACGCAGGCAGTTAATTCTCCCCCAAAAGCTCACACTGGTTCCACCGGCTCGTGCACCATATGAGCAATCTTCCCGATCCCGAAACTGGCGCCAACTCGCCGCTGATACAAGACCGCGCGCTGGTAGAGGCCTGCCTCGGCGGAGACAGCGATGCCTGGGAAACCCTGGTGCTCAGGTACCAGCGGCTGATCTACTCGATTCCAATTCGCGCGGGGTTTTCACCGGTTGATGCCGCCGACATTTTTCAATCGGTCTGTTTGAAGCTCTTCCAAAAACTGTCGACGCTTCGAAAGCAGGAGAAGATTAGCTCGTGGCTGATGACTACGACCACCCGCGAGTGCTGGCGCGTGGTTGAGAAGCGCCGGCGAGAAACGCAGCCGTCGATCTACGATGATGACTACGAAACAGACATCGTAAACCAGCTGAGATCAGCGGAACCGCTTGCCGATCAGCAGCGGATCGCATTTGAACGGCAGCAAGCCGTGAGAGAAGCGATTGAAGCGCTTTCTGAACGATGCCGCTCGCTGATCAAGCTACTGTTCTACTCCAGGGAAGAGCTCAGCTACTCAGAGATCGCCCGACTTATGAAACTCCCGCTGAACTCGATTGGTCCCACGCGCGCCCGCTGTTTACAAAAGCTCAAACGCATTCTGGAAGGCAAGCTTTAAGAAATCTTCTTCTCGGATGTACTTTTTCCAGCCGTCGCCGCTCCATTATCCGATTCATTCAGCCATCTCAGCCGAGCGAATCAAAACAAACCAAAGAAAGGAGTCACTAATGCGTAAGCTTTTTGCAACTTTGTTCATTAGCACACTGCTCCTTTCTCCCCACAGTTTTATTCTCCAAACAAATGCCCAGGATCCAGCCCGCGCGCGAGGCGTCATACGCGCGGTCGATCTGCGAGCAGGCACCGTAACCATCCACACCCGCGATGACCAGACCATCGTCCTGCAAACCAATGATCGCACCCAGATTACCCGAAACGGTGAGCGTGCGATGCTTGAAGACCTGCAGCAGGGTGATAAGGCTACGGCGCTATACGACGCGTCAACGATGCTCGCAGCCCAGATTGATGCTCGGGGTGAACCGGCACCGACATCCGTCAGAGTCGAGGGTGTGATCGCCGCTGTAGACACAGGGGCGAGGACGGTCACCATTGATCCAATCCGCAACGCGACCGCGTCCGACGCAGCCTCGACCGCGCTGGGCGATCCGGTAACGCTGCACGTAAGCCCCAACACAACGATCACCCTCGACGGCAGACCCGCCAGGCTGGAGGACTTGAGACGAGGCTTCTCCGCTGGAGCGTCGTACAATCCGCAGAACTTCGAAGCATTGCGAATCGCCGCCGAAGGATTCCCGGAGGTCAGAGGCGTCGTCAGAGACGTTGGCGTTGTGGCACATACGCTGACGATTGCGCCTTCCAGCGGCGATCCGGCCATAACTCTCAACGTCGGTCCGGATACGCCGATCTCGCTTAACGGACGGCCTGCCACCCTCGAAGATCTGAGACGCGGCTACCGTGTAATCGCCGCTTACGTTGAGGCAACGCTGCTGGCTATACGAATCGCCGCCGAGTCGTTGGGTGAGGTCACCGGGCATATCAGGGCGGTGGATTTGCCGTCGGCTACCGTTGTCATCACCCCGCTGGTTGATGGTCCAGCCGTCGAGCTGCACGTCGTCAATTCCACAGTTATCACAATTGGCGGCGAGCCGGCTCCGCTCGAACGACTGAAACCGGGTATGGGGGCGAGGGCCGTCTTCAACATCGTTTCATTCGAAGCGCTGTTGATCGAGGCGAGACCGCTCGTCGATGATCCCTGCACTGAGCTGAGAGTGGCGGGCAGAATCCTGAACGTCAACCTTCACGCTAGCACGGTGACGATTGCACCGAACGACGCTGGGTTTGGTGACCGGCTCACTCTAAACGTACTCGAGCGGACCGAGATCACCATAAACGAGGTCCCGGCTCGGCTATCGGATTTGCGCGAAGGCATGCGAGCAGCCGCAGTCTTTTGCCGTGAGACGCTGGTGGCGAAGTCCATCGCGGCCCGAGCGCGGCAGTAGCACTGAGTAGTCACCTGGGAGCGCACGCATCCGTGCGTGCTGACGCGAGGTGCTGAGTTCGAACGGATGTTTGCGCTCCTGGAAAGAAGAGAAGGTGATAGCTATGCCTTCTCTATCAGAACGCCAATGGATTGAAGAGGACGTATGACTTGCCCCGGATTTGAACAGCTTGTCGACTATCTCGACGGCCGACTCGAACAAGAAGCGTTTGAATCGGTTGCCGGTCACCTCGAACACGGGTGCCGGCGTTGTGACGAGTACCGCGTCTGGTATCAACAGGTGAAGCTGATTGGTTGCGGTGATGATTCGATCGAACCGCCGCCCTGGGTCTTGAAACGTGCGTTAAGGCTCTTCAATGTGCCGAAGGCGAAAAGAAGTATCGGCCCACAATTGGTGGAGGTGGTGGCGTCGCTGGTGTTCGATAGCCTGAGAAGGCCCGCAGTTGCGGGTGTTCGATCGGGCGGCCTCGAAGGCAGGCAGCTGCTTTATCGCGCCGCGGACTACTCCATAGACGTTCAGGTAGCGGGTTCGGATCAGATGCGCGCCGATCTGACCGGGCAGATCCTTCGCGAGGGCGAACTGATGTTTGAGTCAGTCTCGGCATTGCAGCTTGAGTTAATGCGCGACGGCGGAACGATTCGTTCTACTGTTACCAACGATCGAGGCGAATTCACAATGCCGTCGATCGAGTTCGGCGCCTACGATTTGCGAGTTGATGTTAGCGAGACAAGCATAACTATCGTGGGATTGCCCGTTGTGGACTAAGAAAGGCAAGCCTCGAAAGGGCGGCAGAAGTGATGCGGGCGCGGCGAAGGGGAGACGTGGCGACGCAACACAACTTCTCGACTCTGGTCTGCCGCCCTTTGGGGGCTTGTCCTTGCCGCCGGCCGTCAATTACTAAAGTCTTATGCTCTACCGGCGTTTCCGTGATAATTAGCGTGCAAGAGTTTTCCTGACACCTTCGAGGTCAAAGATCGGATCTTGGGCAACCGAGTGAACAGAACCTTAGCAAACCAGTTGATGAACGCCAGGAGCGCCGAAGCTTTTCTTCGTGCGCGATCCGGGGGCCTCGATTGGCGAGCTTTCGCGTCGCTAAAGCTCGAAGTTGACAGGTTGGTGCACACCGATCTCAACGTCGCTTCGAAACTGGTAGACCGAATCGAGCGGATCTCCGTTCTGACGGCGGACCCGCGCTCCGGGGCATTCGCCCGAGCCAGTCGCGCTAGGCTGCTGCATCTCTGCGGCAAACACAACGAAGCCAATTCCCTCTACGACGACGCTGCGACAACCCTTCGCCGGCATAAGCTCTTGCTGGACTCTGCGGTGATTCGGCGGCAGCAGATCGATGCGCTGACCGAGTTGGGTTTGTACGATGACGCGCTTGCGGTCGCGCGAGAAGCCCGAAGAGTTCTAGGAGCAGCAGGCCCGGTTGAATTGGCAAAGCTCGAGACCAACATTGGAAACATCTACTATCGACTGGACCGATACAAACAAGCTCTCAAGCGATATGAGCGTGCGCGTGACCTTCTCTCTTCGACCGGTGACGCCGATATGCGAGCGCACGTCGATCTCAGCCGCTCGAACATCCTCAGCGAGATGGATCGGCCGAATGAGGCTCTTCGCTTGCTTGAGGACGCCGCTGCTGTCTGGAAACGACGACGCCAATGGGTAATGGCGTCACAGGCGCTGTCCAAAATTGCATACCTGAATTTTTTGCGCGGGAGTTATGGCGCCGCGCTTGCCGGATATTACAAGGCGCGCGAGCAACTTGACTCGCTGGGAAGCACCCGGCTTGTAGCGTGGTGCAATCTCGAGATCGCCGAAGTTCTTCTGGCGCTCAATTCTTTCACCGATGCCGGCGAAACGGCTGGCCTTGCACGAGCGAGTTTTTCTGAGCTCCGCATGCCTTATGAGTCGGCACAGGCGGGACTGATCGCCGGCTTGGCATTGATGGGGCTCGCGCAGTTCGACGCGGCGCTCGCTGAACTGAGCAGGTCGCGAGCGATATTTGCGTCGCGGGAAAATCAGACTTTTACAGCAATCATCGATTCCTATCTTGCTGAGCTGGCGCTTCGCCGGGGCGATTCCCGGGAAGCCTCCACACGGGCGGGGAGTGCGCTTAAGACCTTCGCACGCCAGCAGCTGGTGACAAAGACAGCGCACTCAAGGCTACTTGCGGCCAAGGCCGCCTATCTGGGTGGAGACCGGCGGAAGGCTAACCGATTGGCTAATGCGGCGCTACGGTCGATCGCGGGTAGATTCGCTCCTTCAGTCGCCTATCTGTGTCACAACTTGATTGGCAAGATCGCACGTGACGAACGGAGGGTCGCTGCGTCGCTTTCAAGCTTTCTACGAGCGGTAGAAATCGTGGAGCAGATGCGTGGCGGGATCGCGGCCGATGAATTCAAGGCGACTTTCCTTGGCGATAAGATCGAGGTCTATGAAGACGCAATACGCGCCTGTCTTGACGACGGAAGCAAATCGTCGATCTACGCGGCTTTTCGTCTGGTCGAGGCCGCTAAATCAAGAGGGCTTGCGGATCTGCTCGCGCGTTACTTACGGGAGGCTGGGCCGCACCGCAACTCCAAATCGAAAACGCAGGATGATACCCGCCAGAAGCTTGTGAAGTTGATCGAAGAGCTCAACTGGTACAGCTCGCACGCAAACCTGGAAGACGAGCGAGGAGGCCAGAGACGCGCCCAAAGTGCCGACCGATACGGTCGTGAGATCGCAAGATGCGAGAGGCAAATTGCGCTGTTGTTCCGTCAAATTGAGGCGCACGGTGCGACCGCTGAGGGCGCCGAGCGGTTGCACGCGGCTTCGGTTGGCGAGCTCCAGGAAGCCCTCGAGCCAGAGGAGACTGCGATCGAATATTTCACGACTGAAGATCAGATTTCGGCATTTGTAGTCACTCGCGAGAGCATTGAAATTGTGCGTACGATTGCTTCAAGGCGCGATGTGGAAGCTACGCTGGCGGCATTCAGGTTTCAGATCGAAAAATTCAACTACGGCTCGGTCTATGCCGATGATTATTTCGAACAACTCAATCAGGCCGCGAACCAACACCTTGGTCTCTTATCGCGAAATCTTGTATCGGCGTTAGAATCCCGGCTCGGGACCAGGCGGCTGATCGTGATCCCTCACGGCGCGCTTCATTACGTTCCGTTTCATGCGCTGCTGAATCGGAGAGGCTATCTGATCGATCAGTTTGAGATTTCCTACGCGCCAAGCGCGACCGTGCTCAAACTGTGCCGTGAGATGGCCGGCCAATCTCGAAAAGCAAATCTCAAATCTCGGGGCGCCGAAAGCCGCATCAAGCTGGTAGCCCTGGGAGTCAGCGCTGACGATACACCCGCGGTCGCGGGGGAGATTCAATCGCTAGCGTCGATGTTTCCAAACGTGGTGAAGCTCACCGGGGCGAGGGCAACCCGCGATAACCTGATGCGATCCGCCCCAAACGCAAACTACTTGCATCTCGCTTCACACGGTTATTTCAGACGAGATAACCCGATGTTCTCCTTTCTAAGGCTGACGGACTCGAACTTGAATTTTTACAGTTTGCTCGATCTAAAGCTAAAAGCAGAAATGGTGACCCTGTCGGCCTGTCACACTGGAGTTAACAAGGTGTTTCCTGGAGACGAGCTCCACGGGTTGATGAGAGGGTTTCTGCACGCCGGCGCGCCTTCGCTGGTGGCAAGCCTGTGGGCTACAAGCGACGAGTCAACGGCTGCGTTTATGAAGGAGATGTATTCGCAGATTACCGCGGGTGCTTCGAAGCGCGCGTCGCTCAGATCCGCGCAGCTGGCGATCAAGGAAGAATACGGACATCCCTACTACTGGGCGCCGTTCATTCTGATGGGAAACCCGAATTGAGATGTATTGCTCCCATACGTAATGCTCCGGAAGCGATGGGTTCAGGCGACGCAGTGGGCTTTCGGACTCGACCGAGGTCGTGTTTATGAGACTAAAGAGATTCTTCCCAATCATCCTGGTGATTGCGCTGGGTGCATCGGCTCTCTCATATCGAGCCGGCAGCGTAGCGGCGGCTGAGGAGGCGGAACCGATACGGCGAGGCGAAATTGTCGTTGAGCTGCGAACCGGCGCCTCGATCGACGCTGTGAATGAAAGAAATCGCACATCGACGATTCTACAGATTTATGGCACCAATTTTTATCGCCTGCAAATTCCAGCTAAGAAGAAGGAAAAGAAGTGGCGCAAGCGCCTGGCGGCCGATGAGGATGTGTTGAGCGCGGACTTCAACCCGATCGTGTCGAGTCCAGGTCTGTTTGGCCGATCAACCACGAGCTTCCCCGACGGATATGCTGCTCCGGGACTGTCGGTTGCAGCGTTCAACGCCCAGCACGGCCTTTTTGAGCTCCTCAAACTTGAAGAAGTGAACCTTCGCTCTCGTGGCGCGGGAACGGTGGTGGCCATCATCGACACCGGAGTCGATCGCTCGCATCAGGCGCTGGCCGCGCATATGTGGACGAATGCACGGGAAGAAGCCGACGGTATCGACAACGATGGAAATGGACTCGTGGATGATATCGATGGGTGGAACTTTGTCGAGAGCAACAACGATACGACCGAGAAGCCCGATGACCCGCTGACCACCGTCGCCGGTCACGGCACTTTTATCGCGGGACTTGTTGCGCTGGTCGCTCCAGAATGCCGGATTATGCCGGTTCGCGCTTTTCCGGCGGCCGGTATAAGCGACGCGTTCACGGTGGCCGCCGCCGTAAAGTACGCCGCCGACCGCGGCGCCGATGTGATCAACCTGAGCCTTGGCTCGTCTCAACCGTCGGACCTGTTGAGGGACGCAATAATTGACGCGCGAATGCGCGGCGTTACGATAGTCGCCGCAGTCGGAAATGATAGCAGCGAGATGCCTCCCCAGTTTCCGTCGAGCCTTGCC
This sequence comes from Blastocatellia bacterium, assembly GCA_035649735.1. Taxonomy (GTDB): domain Bacteria; phylum Acidobacteriota; class Blastocatellia; order UBA7656; family UBA7656; genus Onstottus_A. The sequence goes on from DASRIZ010000039.1 coordinate 11,114, forward strand.
GAAGTGATGGCCGTTGCCGCGATCGAGCTATCGGGAGAAAAGGCCTCGTTCTCAAACTTCGGCGATCACGTTGATGTATGTGCGCCGGGGACTAGATTGGTCAGCACATTTCCTGGGCGAGAGGGTCAGTATGCGCGCTGGAGCGGGACTTCGTTTGCAGCCCCGCTGGCGGCAGCGGAGGCAGCGCTTGTGCTCGCCGCCGACCCTCGCCAGCCGGATGTGAAGCAAGTCATCGAAGAAACAGCGATCGGCATCGATCAGATTAACCCCGGGTTGAATGGCAAACTTGGCAGAGGGCGCATTGACCCGCTGCGGGCACTACAGAGTCTGAATAGCGCCGATCCGAGACCGCCACTGGACGTTCACTCACAGATAGAGCTCACACGCGGATCAGACGGAGGCTCGGCGTTTGGCCGCGCCACGGTGAACGTAAAAGGGGCCAGACAGGAGTTCAGAGTTGAAGCTCACATGCTCAGTGTGCGTTCACATTACAGTCTGATTGTTGATGGCAATACGCTCGCTTCTAATCTCTCGGCCAGTCTGGGAGGTCTCGCATTTGTATTTGTGGGTGAGTCTGACCGCGCGCTGCCGCCGGTGATCGAACCGGTTACCAGGATTCGTCACGTGGAGTTGCGCGATTCGCTCGACCGGATTGTGCTTAAAGGGAACTTTAGCGCCGATAACACCAGTCCTGTTGGCGGGTTTGTTGAAAAAGAAGCGCGGTTGCTGTCGACCAAGGTTCTATCGCAAACGGCGGGCAGCGCCCTGGTGCGGATCGAAGCGCTCGCGGATGGAACCCGCCGAGAAATTCTAAACGTCTCGGCGGAAGGACTGGTATCGGAATCAAACTACCGTCTGATCGTCGACGGCACGATAGTCGGCGACACGCTAGTTCGATCGGGATTCTTGCGAGCGATTCTGACCAGCGATGGATCAATGGGTCAGGTGCTGCCACCTTGGCTCAAACCTGTCATAAACATCAGACACATTGAACTGCAGGACTCGACCGGCCGGGTCGTGTTGCAAGGAAACTTTAGTCCGTAGTCCAGAAAGCAGAAAGCAGAAGGCAGAAGGCAGAAAGCAGAAGGCAGAAGGCAGAAAGCAGGAAGCAGAAGGCAGAAGGCAGAGCAAGTTTGCAAATTGCAATGCTCGTTTCTTCCGCCGACCGCCAACTGCCTTCTGCTTTCTGCCTTCTGCTTTCTGCCTTCTGCTTTCTGCCTTCTGCTTTCTGCCTTCTGCTTTCTGCCTTCTGCTTTCTGCCTTCTGCTTTCTGCCTTCTGCTT
>DASRIZ010000040.1:0-43909 GCA_035649735.1 Blastocatellia bacterium
CAATCCGCAATCCGCAATCCGCAATTCTTCAATCCTCAAGCTTGATAGCTGTCTAGCTCACCGACGGTACTATCGGCATGGGCTGGCTCTGGCCCGCTCCCGCCGTTCACGCAGCGCCGCCTGACGAAGAATTCAGGGTCTTTGTTATTGCCCCATCGCAGACTTTTGCTTTCCGATTAGAGGCTCGGCGCGCTGAGCTTCAGCGGTAGATTGTCCCAGGAACTGCGCGGTGACTCGAAGACCCACAACCAATGCTGCATCTCTTTCATCAAGATCTATCAATACTTCCAGCACGTCGCGGTCTGCCTTCTCGGCCGGATCGCCGGTTCGCACCTTCTTGCGCCCCATCTGTGAGCCGATGCTTCTAACGGTTCCCATTATTCTCGCGTTCTTAAAGGTATCGCTTTGAACCATCACGCGCTGGCCCACTTGAACGAGACCGATGTCGCGCTCGTCCACTTCGGCGCGCACTCGCGCGGTCGAAACGTCTGCGAGGCTCAAAATTGGTTGTGGTGTGAACGTGCTAAACGTCTCGCCTGGCCGCATGAAGGTCTTCAGCACTGTGCCTGAAATGGGGGCCCTCACGAAAACTTTCTCCAGCCGTTCCGCCACGCTGCGCACGCGCTGATCAGCCGCTCTCACCTCTGCCTCTGCGCGCTCGACTTCCTCAGGTAGTGGCGGCGCGTCTACGAGTTCTTTGTGCTTGACGGCAGCGCGCAAGTTCGCTTCCGCGACATCAAGATTCTTTTTCGCCTCGTCTCGTTGGTCTTCAGATATGACTCCCTGACTGAATAGCTTCGCATATCGGTCATAGCGCAACTCGCTCTGTTTTAATGTCGCTTGAACTGCGCTGACTTCAGCTTCTGCTTGCCGGCGTTCTTCATCGCGACTGCCCCGAATGATCCGCGCTCGAGCCTGCCGCGCGATCTCCGCTTGCGCGTGCGCCGCGCTCAGCTCCGCGTTCAAATCGCGACGGTCAATCACCGCCAGCACATCACCCGCGCTCACCGCCTGCCCTTCGAACACGCGAATCTCAGATATGAGGCCATCAGCGCCAGCTCCAACGTTTATTACTTCGCTCGCGCCTTCGATGCGGCCCGGGCAAGCGAGCACGACTTCGGGTGCAGTTTCCCGATTCGTTTCTTTGATCGCACCAGGTGAAGCATTGTCAGCAGTCAATCCACGGCGCAAATATGACGCAAAGACAAAGACCGATATCAGTACCAACCCAGCCATAGTGACGGTGAGCTTGTAATTCTTAATTAGCGAACGCATTTGTTACCCCATCCCAGCAATCAGGCGCCGAAGAAGGTTGCCACCTTGTGCTGCGTGTCATGGTACTCGCGCATGGCGGTGATCCTTCCCCCACGAATCGTTAGCAACATGTGATACTCGTTGTTATAGACACGTCCATTTGGGAGTTCGCCGTACCCTTCAAGCTCAACCGCCACCTTCTCGCCCTCAGCAATCATGCTCTTGATGGTCATCTGAAGCCCGCTCGGGAACTGCTCTGCCATGCGGCGGAATAACCCAGCGACTTGCTCCTTGGTAAACACACCCGCTCCCGGCACGTGACCCGGCTTGCCGGCAACCCACCACGTCGCATCGTCGGAAATCATCTCGAGCGCGCCGGCCATGTCGTTAGCCGAGAAGCGGGCAGAGAACTCGGCCGCGATCTTTTTGTTTTGCTCAATACTCATAGACGAATCTCCGAATGGAGCGGACATTACTCTCATTTGTTAACCTCGAGGTCTTCAATCACACGCCCATCCTGCATCTTCACGATGCGGCTGCCGAACTGTGCTATGCGAGGATCATGGCTGACGACGACCACCAGCCGCTCCTGTTCGCGAGCGATCTGCATCAGCATCTCTGCGATCTGGGCACCTGATGTACTGTCCAGCGAGGACGTTGGCTCGTCGGCCAGAATTATCGGCGGGTCAATGACGAGCGCACGCGCAATCGCGACGCGCTGCTTTTCACCGCCGCTCAACTCGTTAGGCTTAAACCGCTGCTTGTCGGCGAGCCCCACGGAATCGAGCGCGCTCGTTGCCGCGTCTTTAGCTTCGCTTCGCGGTAGGCCTGAAATCTCAAGCGCGATGATGACATTCTCGAGCGCGTTGAGTGAATGGAACAGGCGAAACGCCTGGAAGATATAGCCGATGCTGTGTTGTCTTATGACGCCCCGCTTGCTTTCTGAAAGTCGTGTAACCGACTGACCCATCACCGACACGTTTCCGGAGTCGGGTGTGAGCAAGCAGCCGAGTACTGAAAGCAGCGTTGTCTTCCCGCTTCCCGACGGCCCCATCACCAATGCCATCTCGCCAGCGTGAAGACTCATGGTCACTTTGTCGAGCGCCCGAATGGCCGTGTGGCCCGCGCCGTAAGTGACGCTTATTTCTTCCGCAGTTATTGCAAGCTTACGCACGAAAGACCCTCGCAGGCTCCACCGAGAGAGCTTTTCTTATTGAAACGATCGAAGCCAGGCAACACATCACCAACCCTATACCGATAATTACTATGGGGAGCCAAAACGGCGTGTACACCCAGGAGATGAAGCCTTTGATCCCATCCGAAGCAGGAAAGACCAGGGCGATGCCTAGAACCGACCCGATCACTCCGCTTGTGAGCGCTTGCGCGAGGACCACCCTTCTAATGTAGCCCCGCGATGCGCCCATCGCTTTCAAAGTCGCATACTCTTCGAGGTTCTCCATCGTCGTGGCGTAGATGTTCTGAGACACCACGACGAGCCCGACGACAAATCCCAAAAGCGCCGCTGTCAGCAACGCGCCGCCCGCGCCCGTTTTGATTATCCAGAACCTTGCCGAGCTGTTTGCAAACTCATCGCGCGTCCAAACAGCCGCATCCGCGAGTCTCTCGGCCAACGCCTCCTTTGCCGCTTGCACATCTGAGCCTGGCCGGAGATGAACCGCGAGCATGTAGGTCTGCTCAGGTCGAATGCCTATGTAACGAACCGCGTCCCAGTAGCCGGTGAAGGCGTAAGGCGTGCCGAGAAAAGTGCCAAACTTGTGAATGATGCCCACAGCGCGGGCGCGGCTATTATCCACTTCGACGTCAACGGGCGGAGTAGCTACTTCAAGGTTCGCCGCGCTGCTCGAGTCAACCAGGACTGATTCAGGGAGCACGCTGTCGCGATTGCTATTTGTATAAGGCACCGGAAAGTCGCCACCCATGCCCGCTTCCGCGCCCACCAGGTAGACATACTGTGACACTCCGGATGGACCCTTCCATTGAGTGAATGTCCCGACAACTCTTTGTACGGACTCAACGTTCGAGCAGGAATATGCGAGGTCGCGAAAGCGGTTTGGTATCGGCGTGTGGTACTCGAAGCATTGAACACCACGCGCAGTCACCCACAACTGAGCGTCGCTTGCCTTAATGGGGCGCTCGGCAGCACGCATGAATCCGGCAAGCAAGCTTCCTTGAAAGACCATGAGGAAGACGGCAAAGGTAATGCCGATGACGGTCACGGCGAACCGCATCCTGTCGTGAAGTAGATTGTTAAGGGCTAATCTCATGCTCCGGTGATCCCCAATCTGCGGTCAGCGCGTGACTGCTCCCACCTGTCTGCAGGATGGAGAGAATTGAGAGAGGGTGCATCAGTACCCGCGGTACTGCGCTCCCAACGCTTCCATACGCGCGGACTGCCCCTCGGTGAATTTGTAAGCGCAGGGATTGCCCGTGTAGTCCATGAAGTTCTCGATGGGATCGAGACCGTCAGCGTTACAGGTATCACGACCTACCGGACATCCAAACGCTGGGGATTTTTCGGCAGGTGTGTCCACGACATAATCGTTTTTGGCTGAGCAGCCGCCTTGAAACGTGTGGTAAAGACCAAGCCAGTGACCTACTTCGTGAATTCCTACAAAGCCTTCGAACTCGGGAAAAACGGAAGCACCGGGTAACCCCAGATAGAAGCAAACGACACCATCCATAAGCGGATCTTTTTCGTAGTACGACGGAAACCTCCCCCATCCGATAATGCTGGAAACGCTCCCCACGTCGTTTGTATAGAAATTCAGCGCACCAGCATCCCCAATCCGCAATGCTTCTTTCATCTCCCTTTCCGCGACCGACGCTGGCTGCGCAACGAACCATTCCGGATTCGTAGTTCGATCCACACCGGCGAGGACGAATCTGAATGGAGTGATAGCGCCTCCCGTTTCACCGCCGTAAGCAGCATTCAAGACATCGATCTGTTCGCGCAGCATTCGAGTGGGAACGTCCCCATTTTCGAATCCTGTGCCCTTGTTGATAACGTGAAAATAGACTGGAATAGAAATGGTACCGGACTGCCGGACGTGCCCCCGACCGCGAGCCGAGTTGAAGTGGTCGAGCGACAACTGAATCTGATCCGCAACGATTTCCGGAACGTCGAGCGTACCGCAGGTCCTTGTTTCGGGTGTCCCTCGATCAGGTAAAGCACTGACGCCTTTCATAAGCGTTTCGCTGCTGGGCGTATGAGTTCTTGTTAACGCGGCTGAACCCATGACCAACGCCACAATCAAAACGAAACTAAATGTTAAGGTAACTATTGACGGTCTCATAAGCCTTCTCCTTCCGTTGATTGCAGTTAATTGCGGAGCTAACGAGGCAAACACGCATACACGCGCACGTTGTCGATGTACCAACCGTGGCTGGTACCAAAGCAAGAGTCTGTACTCAAATCCCAGCGTAGCTTGATTCGGTCGCGCGGCTGAGCGTAGCTGGTCAAATCGACAATTGACGTTCCCCATGAACCTTTGAGAGCCGGAAGATCAGTTCCGGAAAACGCCGGTTGCCCGGCTCGCGGGTTGAAGAAACTTTCATAACCCGGCACGGCGCCAAAGAGAGTCGTGTTGTATGGGTTGTAGATAAACGCCGATGGAGCTACGAGTCTAAATGGCCCGTCGTTCACACTGATCATCAATTGCGCCCCATCGTATCCGGCTTCGGTCGCCACCCAGTGGTCGAACGAACAATGTGGAGCACCGGCCATTACTCTGGGCAGAACGATTTCGGGGCTTGTAAGCTGGAGAACCCCAATCTCTCCCGGGAATGGAAAATTACAATCGTCGAGCGGGTCAATCGCAAAGAACCCTGATCCAGGACGCCCATCGGGTAGCGTGTGCACCCACGTCCAGTCCCGCGGCGTGAACGTCTCCGGACTACCGACTTCGCGACTAATACTCCATCGTGAACTTGGGTCGTTTTCAAAATCGTCATTGAAAAGAACCGTCTGCACCATCTGCGACCCAACGCACGAATCTTCCGGGGGATTCTTGGCCAGCAGTGGTCTGAAGCCACATTGAGCGGGAGGGTTTCTCAACTCCACCGCAAGGGTCGCTTTGTGAACCTGGTCCAGATCCAATGCTGAAATGAATTGGCCTGACGGGGACCCGGTTAACAGGTCAGGAAGGTTCATTCCGATTAGATCAGAAGCAGATGCCTCCAGCGCCTCTGCATGATCTGCAAAGTCACTTGTCGGTGTTTGATAAACCGACATCGCGCGGAAGTAGATGTGAGCAGCCTTGGTGAATCCGATTGATTGGATTGTCTGGCCGTTGTAGCTTCCACCATCGACCAGAAGCGCAAACGCGTGGTTCGGGATACCGGAGTTGAAATGTACGCCGCCGTTGTCAAACGTTGCGCAGAAGTATTCCGGGTCTGAAGTCTTTCCAGGGTCCCCGCAGCATTGGGGGTTCCACATATCGCGACCGCCGGAGCTGAGAAACTCTTCAGCGATCAACCAGCGGTATGAGTCGTCGGTTGGTGCCCCATCGGCCTTCAGCGTGACGTTAAGCGTCCTGGCCCTTGGATGACGAAAGACCTGTCCATCGCTATATCCAATCGCGGCAGAGGGGATCGTAATTGACGGATCGTAGCCTAACATGGTCCGCGGAGTGTCCCCGAACGTGGAATCGTAAGCGACGATCGCTGCGACGGCTCCGTTGAGTTGCGCGTTCTTTACTATGTCGGTGAGCGTGCAATTTGGCGAGCCATCAATCAACGCGATGTTTCCTCGGACTTCACTGGCGTTAAGGAAAGGCGTTTGGCAGCCATCGGTGCGTGAGTTAACTCCGTCGTCGACTAGCACGACGTTCCCCGTTAGCCCCGTGATGCTGAAGGGCGGGCCAAAAATCGCCGGCCCGGCTAAGTAATTACCCTGAAGGTACGCAGGTGAATTCACGTGCAGCAGAGGTGTGGGATTTCTGAACGATACGCACCGGGTATCTTGACGTAATCCACCAGGCGAGTCGAGGCCACGGCCATTGAGCAAGTCCACCGTTTCACCGAAGATATCCGAATAAGCCTCGTTCAGGGCTCCTGGTTGCCATTGGTAGATCAGGCCGTCAGTAAACTCAGTATAGCCATGAGTCCATTCGTGTCCGATCACGTCATCTATTCCAAGACCAGCACCGAAGATTGTCAGTTGTTGTTGTGTCCTCCACTGGGCATCTCCCGGGATCCATCCGCTGTTGAAAATCGCCTCCATTGGCGCGCCGGCACCGTCAAATGAGTCGCGCCCAAAAGCGTTCTTGAACAGCTCATAAGTATCTTTGGTCGCGGCAATGATCGAGTCGGCCTCCCCTACGCCCGTAGGAAACGCTTGTCCTTCTAACCAGAAAGGATTCGAGGGGTAATTCGGAGGAAGAAATAGCGGCAAGTTCTCCCCATCGTAGACTCGGCGATTAAGGGCGGATTGAATTCCAGTTATTTGGTCGACGAACTTCCCGGTATGCGCATCTATGTAGACAAATTCGCGAATGTCGGCATTGTTTGAAACCTCGATCTCCCAGACCAGGTGGTTCTGGCCCTCGATTCCCTGTGCCAACCCCGTTCGGTATATGTAAAGCTTGCGCCCTTTTACCGCCAGCGAAGAGGCTTGCGGCGAGTCGCTCTTAACCTTGGCGAGCGCCGAGGCGGCGGCTTCTTCAGATGTTCTTGACGGCACATGGTTGAGTTCGATATTCGGGACGAGAGTGCCGCTGACGGCCCGCAAATTCCCGGCGGGATCAAAGTGGGTCTTTATCACCCCGCCAAAAACGGGGATGCTTTTATAGGTCTGATTGAACGTCAGGTGTGCAGCGCCCCTGGACTCACGCTGCTCTCTCAACAGATTCAACTGTGAGTCAGGGTCGGTGATCCCGAAGGCCTGCGCATGCTCTCGTAAGAACGCCAACGATTTCGCTCTATGAGTTGCGACGGTAGCGATCAGACTGCCGCGCGCCGCCCGGTCGAGCGTGACAAAATCTATGAGGCCGGTGGCGCGATCGCGCTTCAGGCGACCTCGGCCAGCCAAAGAGTCCTGCAGCCTCTGGATCGCTTCCACTCGCGCTTGGGGCAGCGCTTTAGCCATCGCGGGAGATCGCAGAAAACCATTCGGCACCACGACAAAAAAGAGAATAATCACTAATAGACCGATCCAACTTAATCGCCTCATGCGGGATCTCCTGATCTGTGAGTTGCGCGAAGCCTGGGCTTGCTTTGGCAAACCTCTCGATTGCGGAAAACACTTGGTAGCCCTTCGCTGTCTTCTTGCGATACGGCATCAATACCTGCATTAGCAGGACGAGCGCTGGTGAAAAGCAGCGGATTTTATTTAGTTCCGCAGCGGTGTCTCCTCAGTTTTCAGTTTCAGCCTCATGATCATCACCCGTTCTGGAGAGTTTCGAACTTGCTTCCTCCCATGCGCTGCCGAACTTTTCGCCAGTCAGTCCTTTCACCAGTGCGAATATCTCCGCGGCCAGGCTTTCATCAACATCTCTCGACGGTGACTGGGCGGGTGGCTCAGGGTTCCGATCCGTATTTGCAACTTGACGGCGGAAAGCTGTAATTTCGATGCGGCGTTTGGTTTTTGACATGGTTCCCTGTTCAAATCGTAGATTTTCTAAATCGGACTAGCTTATAATCACCGCCGTTTGTGCTCATGGGCGTGCCCCAAACCGATTCTCGTTCGATAGCAGCGCAGAGAATACCGGCACGACTGAACGAAAGTAGTGAAGTTTCAGTGAAAAACTGAGGAAAAAGCGGGGAAGATTTGCCCCATCGGAGACAATGTTCAGAGGCAGGCGATGCAGCAGACCTCAAAACGAAGTTATACCTTCGGCGAGTTCACCCTTGATCTGACTGCCGGCTGCCTGTTTCGCAATGGCACCGAGGTCAAACTACGACCAAAGGCTTTCGAGGCCCTGCTTTACCTCGTCGAGAATCCAAATAGGTTGATTAGCAAGGAGGAGTTGGTCGGAGCGGTGTGGACCGATGCCTTCGTAACGGATAACTCTCTGGTCAAGTGCCTGAAGGATGTCCGGACGGCACTTGACGACCAATCGCACATAATTATCAAGACCGTCCCGCGCCGGGGCTACGTATTCGCCGCGGCGGTGAACGGCGTGGGGAGTTCGGCTCCAAATCCAGGCTATAGAGAGCAGATCGAGGGGATCAAGATTGTCATCGAGGAAGAAGAGCAGAGTGAGTCAGACCAATCCGCTGAACGAGCCTTGGAAATAAACCGCTCATTGCCTCTCGTGCCGGCTCCGAGAGCTCCTCGCGGACTTCCCGGATTGAAGAAGGGCCTCCGATCAGCGGTTGCTGGAGGAGTTTTGGCCCTGATCGTTGTTGCCACAGTTAGCTACTACTTTGTCACAGGCAAGCCTTCTTCATCGAAACGTTCGAGACCCACTATCTCCATCGAGAACATCAAATTGAGCCGCTTAACCACCACCGGAGACGTTTATGCGCCTGCCATATCCCCGGATGGCAAGTATCTGGCTTACTGTTCCGGGCCCAAATTGTGCGTACAGCAGATAGCAACGGGAAGCACAATGAAGATTGACCCGCCAACGGAGGCTCATCTCTCAGGAACCGTCCGTTATTGGGGAATCATTTTTTCAGCCGATAGTAGTTACATCTATTTCATCATCGCCGATGACGGCGAGAACGTCGCAGGAACCCTCTTTCGCGTTCCGGTTTTGGGGGGACGCTCACAAAAGCTCAAAAACAATGTCGCCGGCGGTGGAAACGAATCGCCAGACGGGCAGCACTTTGTTTTCATTCGAGTCGACCAAAACAAAGGCCTCGGCTATTTGACTATCAGCAATACCGACGGCACGAATGAGCAGATCATATCGACCATCGACAGGAACTCGTTATTTTGCTCGCTTGACTGGTCGCCGGATGGTGGCAACATTCTGTATGCGTTCCGGCAGGGTACGCCAGATGGCTATATTCATTACGTGGCGGAAATCCCCGCCACGGGCGGCGCCGAATCCCGGCTTACATTGCCGCGACGCGAGAGAATCGTGTCGGCGCGATGGTTGCCGGATAAAAGCGGGCTGATTATGTGCGCAATAGATTCGGTCACGCATCTCCCGCAACTCTACTATGTCGCCTATCCCGGTGGAGATGAGCGCCGGATTACTAATGATCTGAATGACTACAAAGATATAAGCCTCGCCGGAGACGGTCGGACTCTTGTCGCACAAATTAGCAATGTAACAACTCAGCTTTGGCTGGCGCCGAAGGGCGATCCCGGACGCGCGGCGCCACTGGCAAGCGGCACGAGAGGTTGGTTTGGAGGCTTGGACTGGATGCCCGACAGTGAGATCGTTTGTAACTCCGAAGAGAACGGTTTGATGCAAATCTGCAAGATGAGGGAAGATGGTAGTCAAAGTCAGCAACTAACTGCCGGACCCGGACACAATACCGATCCATCAGTCACCCCAGACGGGCGGTTCATCGTGTTCTTCTCAACACGCTCGGGCAGCGGCCAAATATGGCGCATGACGGCGAACGGCGACGATGCCGTGCAGCTGACTCATGCGATCGCTGGTGTATTCATGCCACAAACCTCAGCTGATGGTGAGTGGGTTTATTATACGGCGGACGTCAATGGAAAGTGGCAGGTGTGGAAGGTGTCGATTGATGGTGGCGAACAGACCGTAGTGGAGGATGCCCCAGTTGCTCTGTGGGCGATCTCCCCGGACGGCAAGATGCTCGCTTACAGTTTCTTCGATGATCACCGGAAGAGGACGCGTGTCGCCGTACGCCGGCTCGATGCTGCGGAGCCATTCCGGTACTTCGACATCTCACCTGACATAGGTTTGAAGTGGACCAAAGATGGGCAGGCACTGACCTATGTGGAACCAGTATCGGGCAACAGGAATATCTGGATTCAGCCGTTGGATGGCAAATCGGCTCGACCGCTGACCGAGCTGCCCGCACACGAGTGGATCGTAACATTCGCGTGGTCGCCTGATGGTAAGGTTCTGGCGTATACCCGCATTAATACCACGTTCGACGCGGCGCTGCTTGAATTGAATTAAAGATCACTCCTCAGACAATGAGCCATAGGATAGTTCGGGGTCAATTTCGAACAGCCGGGCGTAGAACATCGCTGCAACGAGATCGATCGTTGAAATTACTCGCTCGCAGCCCAATCGGTCCGTCGTTTCGTGTGCGGTTTGCATTATTACTCTCCGCGCTTAATGCATAGGAACTCGTAGCCCCTATAAACGCAGATCGGATACGCAGAACAGTTCACGCTACTTCACCCGCATAGTAGGGTCACCAAACAGGATCCAGGTACGGCGGATGTCCTGATCGCCGATTGACGACTTGGCTCGCACTACCGCCTCACCCAGAGTCATCGGCGGCGCGCCGACGCTGCTCCCGCCAAACAACAATCGATAGAGCTGCTGGTTCATAAGCCACTGCTCATTCGGCATTGTCATCCCCGATGAAGCCCACACCGCTACTGCTCCGCCGCGCTCGACCTTTATCAGCGATTCAGCCAGCCCGTCCAAAAGCGGATCCTGAAAGTAACCGTTCAGACAAGTCATCATTACAAAGAACGCCGGCCGTTCTGAGTTGGCCAGGCCGACCGGGTCGTTGTTCGTCAGCAAGTCACCTCGCCATTGATCCGCGTTCCCGTGACCGGCATAGTTGACTACCAGCGGTCCCCGGTTTATTCCTTCCATCAATCGTTGCTTCGCGGTCGCCGGGTCTAACCTGCCTCGATCTATCTCTTCTACCCGGAGAGATGACGGTAGCAACACTCGAAGCTGCCGGGTTGGTGTCTCGAAGTCATATCCATCGTTGAGGTCGGCGACAAGCAACGCTTCTTCGGCTGGCATTGCCGCCTCGTAATTCAGGATCTTCGATATCATCACATCGGCTTCGTCCAACACGCGGGCCGGCAATCGACCTATAGCCATTTCCGCCAACCCGTCACCGTTGAAGTCCGCAAACCAATCATCGCAAGCAGTCTCCATGAACTCGGTGTCCACGAGCTTGGTGGGGACGAGGTCACACTCACCCGCCCCCAGATAATTCCTGGCGTCAAAGCTTGCGTCGCCTAACATCAACACGAACCGCGGAGTCACTTTCCAACTGCTGGCAGCAAACGATAAGAAGTCTTTCACTGTCTGCGGCGATTTTTCTCCATAGTTGAATTCATCATAGATGTCCTCCACGTCGACGAGCGCCACCTTAAAGCCTTGCTTCTGCCTGATCGTCTTCAGCATCTCGGCCGACGTGAAGAAATCACGGCGAGAAATAATCAGGAGGTCGGCCGCCTGTTCCTTCCGTCTCCAGCTTGAGGGAGTGTTCGCGGTAACCAAAGGCGGATGCTTCGTCTGCGAATCCGAGAAGGCGATCAAAGTCCGATTGCCCGCTGCAGGTGCTGCGACAGTGATTGCATAACCTGGCTTGTCCTCCTCCACCTGGACCTCGATCTCCTCCGGGGCATCCGGATCAGTAACGTCCATGACTCTGATTGCTGCGCTGCTAAAGCCTGCGACGCGCACCTGCTGGTTTCCCGGCGCGATGAAGCGCAGTGAGTCCGCGTCGGCACTGAAGGTATGCTGGTAGGTTATGCGGAGTGAGCTCACGAGGCTTATGTCGCCGGCGCCGCCCTGGGCCGACAAGGTGACGGTATTGGCCCCCTCCTTCAATAGTGTTTGCGGCACATCCAGCGATAAGGCGCCTGCTGACTGGCCGCTAAAGGACACCTGACCAACGTGCGTCCGGTTGAGCTGGACTTCCACCCTGTGCAAGACCGCCGTCGCGCCCTGTAGGTTCACCTCGAGCCTGGCGCGGGCAGATGCATTGGGATCCGCGTGGGTCAGATTCAGTCCCTGTTCGACCGGCACTTGCGAAATAACCGGGCCGAAGAAGTTTTCCTTATCTCCATTTCGGAGTCCCGCAAAATAGATCGTGCGGTCCAGGCGCTCGACGGTGAAGTGAAAGCTCGTAGCTGTTTGTGTTATTCCGTCGCCCTTGACGCGGTTTATCCGCGAGCCGAGGCTGCCGGTCGAAGTAAGCCAATATACGTGCGCATCAGTAAACGGAGTGTCCTGGCCGTTTGCGTAGAACTCTATGCTGTCGAAGCTTCGTGCTTCCGCACCAATAACACTGATTGGGACTTCCCGTCCGTGCAGATAGAGTTGCAGGTTGCGTGGGTCCGCATTCGGGTCAAGACCCGCAGCTAACAGGTCCACTCGCTTGACCGAATACCAGCCCTCTTCTCTTATGGTAATCTTCGTCGCCGGTGAGGCAGACAGTTCCTGCTGTTGTTGAAAGCGATTGTTGGAGCCAGCGATGGGATGAAGAGCGGGCGCCTGGGCGGAGCGAGCTGGTATCCTGCCGATTTGACTCAACGTCTCGGCCGTACTGCGCGCGGGTGGTTTTCCGGCTTTTTGCTGTACTCCGAATGGTCCGTGCAGCGCGCGATTGCCGTTAAGATCCAGATCCTCGAGCCAGTATTGGGTGTTTTGCTGATTTGACGCCTTGTCCCACCACGAGTACGAGCGGCCGGTCTGAAGCGGTGTCGCTCCAGTAAGCAAGGCGGATCCCGCTATGACCTCGCTCGTCAGTAGTTCTCTCCGGCCGCCACTTTCTCGATAGAGATTGAAACCCAGGTTATCGACCTCCATACCTGTCTTCCATTCAAGGTACACTCCGGTTTCGTATGCCGAGGCGGTAAATGAAGAGAGTCTGACGGCTGACGGACTACTAACGGTAAGTGTTCCATCAACCGGGGTGGTGATTATGGCGGGCGGACCATTTCCGAACTCCGGAGACAGACTCGGGTTCCAACTCAAATTGCTCATCTGACCCGGCGAGCCTATGACATTCAGCTTGACGTAGAGCAGTGTCTGAGTGCCGCTAAATACAAATGGATTGTTGAAGTCGACAACCAACCGCAGACGATTCGCTGAGAGTATCTTGTTCTCGGTCACCGTGCCGGCGGCGCTGATCGTACCGGCGGTGCTAAAGGACTGCCCTGGGTCCGGGATCATTGCCGCGACACTCTGATTGAAAGTTAGGTCGAGCGTATAGCCCAAAACGTTGTCGGCGGGCGTCAGCGCACCGCTGACGGTTATCGGCACAAAGGCGGTGGTTCCCTGGGGCGCTGAGATGTTGGGAAAAGAAATATTCAGATTAGCCGCAGGACTCTTGGGCGATGCCTTGCTGCTCTGAGGTGATGAAGGAGTCCAGTTGCCGTCGACATCACCGACAAGAATAGCCTCAAAATCAGCCGTCTGGGTTCCTGGCTGCCCTGAAACCGTCCGGCTCGGCGGGTTAAACTTCCAGGTTCCCGCATCCCCGGTGTTAGGCAGCAGGGCTACATAACGTCGGAGCACGCCGGCGTCCTGGGCGTTGACTGATGGGTTGGCGTTGTCGACGTTGGCGGCGATTGTTTGGCAAGCGCTTGGCGAATCCAACAGTGCAACAAAGCGCCGGATACGACCGATATCCTGAGCGTTGATGCCACTGACGGCGCCAGTCTTGGAAGGCGTGACCGTGTAGCTCCCTGAAGGAGTAAGCGACGCGAACTGATAATTGCCCGACACACCGCTGGTAGTCGAGCCCGATGTTCCGCCGGACAGGTTTAGCACGACACCGGGTACACCGACCGGCACTGGCGAAACGCAATAGGTTATGTTCCCCGAGATGGTTTCCGTCCCCGCAGGCTCTGACTGCCAGAACCCGGCGTTTAGGGAGAAGTTGTTGCTGCTCGACATTCCGAGAACGCCTTGCCCCAGGGTACCCGTCAACGCAGTGTTGTTATTGGTTGATCCGCCGCCCCCCCCGGCGATCACCGACTTAGTCATCGTATAAGGACCGCCCTGTTGTTGCATGAATGCCGGCGAGACGAACGCGACTGACAGCGTGAACACCAACGCGATAGTTGAGAGCAGAACTCGCCTAATCGAGTTCTTTGCTGTTCTGGGTTTCATATCGTACTCCCTCGTCTAACCTGCGACGGCACAGCGGTCTGGCATTAATTGATGAACAGCCCGATTATCGTAAAGCTCTTCTCGCAGATGGCTTGCTGGCAGCCGTTCTGGAGATTCGTTGATAAACCAATCGCTTTAACGACGCAATTTCGCGTTGCTGTCGGCTTAATTGTTCTCGCAACAATGCAGTATTGATTTGATATTTTTCGATTTGCGCTTGTTGCTCATTAATGGCATTGGTCAGGACGGCGCTGATCTGGCTGTACTTCACGCCTTCAATCTCGCCCTTCTGGTTGCGGAAGGTTAAGAGCGGTTCGATTTTTTCCAGTTCTTCTGCGCCGAAGCCAAGGTCTCGAGTGCCGCCTTCTTTCCAGCTAAAGGTGATCGGGCGCAAGCGACTAATGATGTTTAAGCCGCCGGCGAACGGCTGCACGTCTGTCTTATAGCGCAAGGACGACGAGCAAGAACCTACTTGATTGGAGGCATTGCGGCAGAGCTGGGTGTTGCCGGCGACGCCGAGTGTGGGAACTATCAGCAGGCCTGGCACGCGAACCGAATCCACGCTCCTGCCAAGCACGACTGTATTGGTTGAATCGGCCAAGGCTCCGGCGCCGACCGCGGTGGCGAATTGGAGATCGCCTGAGCTGACATCTGCGCCGGCGCCGACCAGTGTGTTGTCGTGACCTGAAACGTTGCCAGCCCCGGCGTCCTTGCCAATAAATATGTTCCTGAAGCCCAGCGTGTTGAATTGGCCCGCGTTTAAGCCGATAAAGACGCTCTCATTGTTCAGGTTTGAAGTGCCCGCACCACTGCCGATAAACACGTTTCCGCTGCCTACCAGATTTGCCTGCCCCGCGGCAGTGCCGAAGAAGACATTGCTGTTCCCATTCAGGTTCGATTCGCCGGCTTGATAGCCGAAGAAGGAGTTACCGGTGCCTGTTATATTTGACTTACCCGCGCTCCACCCGAAAAAGGAATTGCCAGGGCCGATGGTGTTCGCCGCGCCGGCACTAGCGCCGAAAAAGGAGTTGCCAGATGTGGTGTTGAATTTTCCAGCGAAGGCTCCGAAGAAGGCGTTTTCCGTGCTATTCACGCCCGTTGAGGCCAACCCCGCCAGACTGCCCACAAAGGTGTTATTCACCCCGGTCGTATTGTTGAGGCCCGCACCGTTGCCGATGAACGTATTGTCACTCCCAGTGGTGTTGGATTTACCGGCCGAGGCGCCGAAGAAGGCGTTATTCGCGCCGGTTGAATTCAGTCCCGCCAGACTGCCTACAAAGGTGTTATTGCTCGCCGTCAGGTTGTTAAAGCCCGCGCCGTTGCCGACAAACGTGTTGTCCTGCCCGGTGGTGTTCTTCAATCCGGCGGCGTGCCCGAAAAACGAATTGTTAATCGCCGTGCTGTTCGCGGCGCCGGCGTTGTAGCCGAAGAAGGCGTTGGCGAAGCCGGTCGAGTTTGCCGTACCGGCAAAGGTGCCGGCGAAAGTATTCAGGCTGCCGCTGGTGTTCGAGAGGCCGGCTTGATAGCCGAAGAAGGCGTTGCCGTCGGCGTTATTGGCGAAGCCCGCCCCACCGCCCACAATGGTGTTTTTGCTCGCCGTCGTGTTGTTAAAGCCCGCGCCGTTGCCGATAAAGGTGTTGTCCTGCCCGTTGGCGTTCTTGAACCCGGCGGCCTGCCCGAAAAACGAATTGTTAATCGCCGTGGTGTTCGCGGCGCCGGCGTTGTGGCCGAAGAAGGAGTTGGCCGAGCCGGTCGTGTTCGCCTTACCGGCAAAGGTGCCGGTGAAGGTGTTCAGGCCGCCGCTGGTGTTCAAAAGGCCGGCTTGAAAGCCGAAGAAGGCATTGCCATCGGCGCTGTTGGCGGAGCCTGCCAGACTGCCCACAAAGGTGTTATTGCTCGCCGTAGTGTTGTTCACTCCCGCGAATTGACCGATAAACGTATTGCCGCCGCCTGTCGTATTGTTGAAGCCTGCTCGATAGCCGAAGAATGAGTTGTTATTGCCAGTGGAGTTTTGTTGTCCTGCACTGGCGCCAAAGAAGGAATTATCGCCCCCGCTCGTGTTTGCCAAACCCGCGTTTTGGCCAAAAAAAGAGTTTGCGCCAGCAGTGGTTGACAGCCCTGCATTGACTCCCGCAAACAGATTGAGATTTGCGGCGTTGGAGCCGAAGGCCAGGATGCGAAAGCCGCCGAGATCAAATTGGGTCGAAGCGCTGACGATATTCCCCGCAAGTGTACCCGCTGCAGTTCCGTCTCCACTGATATTGAAGTTGCTCGCTGCCTGCTGCGCGGTGGTGTTCTGGATGTAATTCGTGCTGCCCGCCGGAATGCTCGCCAGGGGCACTGTACCGCTGATCGCGTTGCCATTGACGCTGCCGATTTGGCTGCTAGTGATGCAGTTGACGCAAGCCGCTGAAAGTCCATCGGCGCTCGAAGCGCCTAAACTCTTTATCGCATATGGCGTGGACAAGACCTGCTGTCGAGGCGTGAGCAGGGTTGGCGGGTTGGGACTGCCCGCCGGCTTGAGACTGATTTCGAGAAAGCGATTTGCCCCACTGAACGCGCTCGCCCCGAAATCGAGCGTGACGGTGAAGATCCCGTCGACCACCCCGATACTTTGGAGATTTTGCGGCGAGCCTATCTGGTTGCCGTTTGTTGACGCATCCCAAAGTGTCAGTATGAAATCATACAGCGCGCTTATCGGCGCACCGCTGTCGGTGAGTTTGCCCTGATAGGTGAAATTGGTCGTCTGAGCGACAGCCTTCGTGGGACCAACCAGGGTGGTGAATATGAACGCGCCCAACACCAATAGGCCGGCTCTACGCAATCTATGTGTAAGTAACATATCTTTTTCTCCAATCGTAGCGAACCCAAACCAGATGTTGGATGGCGTTCGGTCATTCGCCTAATCTTGCTTGCACACCGCTTCACCCGCACGGTCAGCGCATATCAGCTTCTTCAAAGCCTCGATCTCTTGCTGTCGCTGTCTTATCGTTTCAATTTCTCGTCTTTGTTGTTCGATCTGCGCCTGCTGCTCTTTGATCGCGTTGACCAGGACCGCATTCAGCTGACTGTACTTGACGCCTTCGATCTCTCCTTTTGGGTTGCGAAAAGTGAGCAATGGTTCGATTTGAGCTACCTCTTCCGCACCGAAACCAAGATCAGACACGCCGCTGACTTTCCAATCGAAAGTGATCGGACGCAGGCGATTAACGATGTCTAGTCCGCCTAAGAACGCCTGGACATTAGTCTTGTACCGAAGGCTGGATGAGCAGAACGAAATGTGATTGTCATTGCCCAGGCAGAGATGCAAACTGCCACCGGCATCAACATTGTTGAGAGAGAGGAAGCCGGAGGTTTCCAAGGTCATGGCAGCCCCGCCATTCCCGACGAAGAAATTCAACGGGTGATTCGTTTTGGTGCCCAGCCAACCGCCAACTGGCTGGCTGCCGGTGCCGCCAACATAGGAACCAACGGTGATGGCGCCGTCCGTATGAATGACACCGTAACTGTTTGTCGCGGTCTTGATGGTCAGTCGTTCACTCGGTTGGGTTGTTCCTATGCCGACTCTGGTATCGCTGATCGCGCCGTTGATACCAGCGATGCTTCCGAGAACCATGGAATTGCTCTGTCCAACCAGCGCATTCGCGCCAATGGCCGCAGCATTGGTGAAGTTGCCGGAGACCAAATTCGCCGAGTTGCCAATCATCGTATTGCTTGAGCCGGTGCTGTTGGTAAAACCCGCTCCGTTGCCAAAAAAGGCGTTCTTGTCGCCGGTGGTGTTTGTTTGACCTGCGCCATTACCAAAGAAGGCGTTTTCCTGGCCGTTGTTGTTGGCGCTTCCTGCGTTCCTCCCAAAAAAGGAGTTCAGGCTGCCATCGGTGTTCAGGAAGCCGGCGTCAGTGCCAAAAAAAGAATTCTGGCTCCCGGTGGTATTCGATTTGCCAGCGTTTCGCCCGAAGAAGGCGTTGAAACTGCTTGTTGTATTGCTTACACCGGCGTTCTGTCCAAAGAAGGAATTCTCGTTGCCGGTGGTGTTGGAAAAGCCTGCGCCGTTTCCAAAAAAGGAGTTGCTGCTTCCGGTGCTGTTAAGCCTGCCTGCGCTCCTCCCAAAAAAGGAGTTGAAACTGCTGGTGGTGTTGCTCAAACCTGCGGCAGCGCCAAAAAAAGAGTTTTCGCTGCCGGTTGTATTTGCTCCGCCGGCATTACTGCCAAAGAAGGCGTTTAGATTGCCAGCGTCATTGACATCGCCGGACTCCCATCCGAAAAAGGCATTATTGTTGCCAGTAGTGTTGGATTGGCCGGCGTTAAAACCAAGAAAGGAATTGTTGAAGCCACTGGTATTGAAGGCCCCGGAAGCGAGACCCACGAACATATTGCCAGACCCGGCGATACTAAGTATGCGATTACCGCCAAGATTGTATTGGGTCGTCGCGTTGACGATGTTCCCCGACAACGTGCCGAAAGCCGTGCCGTTGCCACTGATGTTGAAATTGCTCGACGCTTGCGACAGGGTTGTGTTTTGAATGTAGCTCGCACTTCCTGCTGGGACGCTGGCTACCGGAATCGCGCCGCTTACCGCGCTGCCGCTGACGTTGCCGATTTGATTGCTGGTGATGCAACTCACACAATTCACCGAAAGGCTATCGGCACTCATCGAGCCCAGGCTCTTAATGGCATATGGAGTAGACAGGACCTGCTGTCGCGGCGTAAGCAATGTGGGAAGCGCCGCCGGATTGCCCGAAGGCTTGAGGCTGATCTCGAGAAACCGAGACTCGCCGTTGAAAGCGCTCGCCCCAAAATCAAGCGCGACGGTGAAGATACCGTCCACAATCGGAGTGTTTTGACGATTTACTATCGGGCCAATTTGAGCGCCGTTTGTGGCCGAATCCCAAAGGGTCAGCGTGAAATCATATAAAGCATTCGTCGCCGTGCCGTTGTCGGTCAGTTTACCTTGATACGTGAATTGACTGGTCTGCGCCGAAGCGTTGCTCGCGCCAAAAAACACTGCAAGCAGCCAGACATTTAGTACGAACTTGACACCAGCCTTGCGATTGAGAAGGTTGCCGATCATAGTCTTTGTCCCACTCCTCGATTGGTTATCCTCTTGAGCAAATCGGGTTCTGCCGTTGTCACAGCAATACATTTCGCATTCGTTGCCGCTCCAGGTTTCACGTCACGCGTTGACAGTACTTCAATATCGATTCGCCGTGCAGAGCATACTTGTGCGTTTCTTAGTTGGGGCTCGGCAGAGAATCGGCGGGCGGAATGATGGTCTGCTGGCTAAAAAAGGGCGTCCTCGCCACAAAGACTCTACGACTCAAAGGGGCGAGAACCCTTTGTGTACTTTGTGTCGTCTGGCGATTTGATCTAGGTGATGATCCGATTACGCAGGGCCTTGCTGACGGCTTCGTTCTTGGAGTGCACGTGCAGTTTCTCGTAGATACTGCGGATATAATTGCGGACGGTGTTAATGCTGACGTTCATCTGCCCGGCGGCGTTCTGATAACTGTATCCTTCAGATAACAGCTTAAGCAGACGAATCTCCTGCAGGGTAAGTTGCTCCTCAATGACTTCTGGCGGGGCGGTCTTTTGAAAAAGACTGACTACTTTTCGTGCGATTTCCGGAGACATCGGGGATCCGCCCTCGTGGGCCTCTCTTATGGCGTCCAACAACTTTGCGGGCGGGGTCTTCTTCAATAGGTATCCATTTGCGCCATTGCAGATGGATTCGAAGACCTTATCTTGCTCCGCGTAGACCGTAAGCATCAGTATAAGCATGCTCGGGAATTGCTCTCGGAAGACTTTGACTCCTTCGGACCCGAGCATTCCGGGCAAATGAATATCCAGAAGCATTACATCGATCGCATCACTGCCGAGCAGCCGCAGCGCCTCTTCGACTGAACCAAATGCTCGGGAACAGTGATAGCCGGGAGTGCTGTCAATCAATATTCTGAGCCCCTCGCGAAGGTGGGAATCGTCTTCCACGATGGCGACGCGGATTGTTTCGCTCACTTGTCTCTCACTTATCTGTTGCATTCGGGAATCTCTCAAGCCCGATGTTATGCGGCTTGACGCTCCGCAACAAGAGCATATTTATGCGTCTTATCGAGACTGGTGTCCTTTTAACGGCATCACGAGGGTCAACTGAGTGCCCCGCCCGGGAGATGAGGCGATGTCTAGTTGCCCTCCCATCTCTAGTGCTCGCGATTGCATATTCCTCAACCCGTTTCCTCCGCGTCCATTTCCGGGAGTGCCATCGTCAAACTGACTGGCGAACCCGCGTCCGTCGTCACGGATCGACGCCACTAACCGGTCCTGCGAGAGCGCGATCTCGAGAGACGCAGTCCGGCATCCTGAGTGACGAGCAACGTTATTGATGGCCTCCTTGAAGATCAGATAGAGATGGCGACGCTGTTCGGGCGGCAATTTGACCTTGCCTATCTCCTCCGATGTCTTGAACTCCCAGTCGATTCCTCCGGGCTCCAATACATCCGATGCGAATTGTCTTATCCGGGAGGCGACATTATCCAAATCGTCCTTGCGGGGATCGATCGACCAAACGATGTCGCTCATCGAGTCGACGAGTCCGCGGGCCGAGTCAGCGATATCAGTGAGCATATCCACGGATTCCCTGTGATCGACTTGCGTCTGTCGTTTTACTACCTCACTCAGGACGGCCATTCGAGACAAGCCCGCACCAATGTCATCATGTAGATCGGTGGCGATTCGAGTGCGCACGCGCTCGATCTCGAGGAGACGGGCCACGCGGTACCGATACGCGGCGTACGCTGCGAGCGCTATTATCGTCAGCGCGATTGTGACGAACCACCAGCGAAGCCAGATCGGCGAGAGAATCCTGAACGAAACACTCGCAGAAGCCTCGCCTATAATAACTTCTCCTGCGATAGCTCGGACGAGGAATCGATAAGACCCTGGTGGAAGGCTGGGATAGGTCACTGTGCGCTGATCCGTTGGAGAGCTCCAATCTGCGCCGTCGAATTTGTATTGATATCTGATGTTCTCCCCAGCCCGTAAGCGGAGCCCAACGAAATCGATTTGTACGTTGTTCTGGCCGGGGCTCAAGTCAGATAGAGTTATTTGAGATGAGCCCAGCTCGGACACGGGTTGTGGCTCCCCCGACAACCGCACCGCGGTTATCAATACGGATGGCGGCGATGCAGGCGGATCGGGGCGCGGGATTATGCGAGACAGACCAGAGAATGTGCCAAACCATAATGCACCTTCGCTATCCCGATGGGACACATACACGTAGCTGTTGGAGAGTCCATCGGCTGTCGTGTAACGGGTAATATTTCCGCTATCGATGTCAAGACGGTTCACTCCCTGCCCAGTGCCAATGTAGATCCTTCCCCATTTATCTTCGGTCACGCAGGTGGACTGATTGCTCGAAAGGCCTTGAGCGACCGAGTATCTGACGAAACTCGGATGATCAGCCGCTGGATCGTCCGCGCGACCCACGCCCCCCTCATCGGTCGCCATCCAAAGACGTTTTGCGTGATCCAGATACAGCGCCCTGATTAGACCTCGGGGGGATGGGAAGGCGTTGGTAAAATCCGTGAATCGTCCCGACGAGTAACGCACCAACCCGCCGTCGTAGTAGCCTATCCAAATATTGCCTGACGCATCCTCGCAGAAAGCAGTGGGTACAGCTCCCGGAAGGCCATCAGCCACCGAGTAGTTGTGTAGCGTTTCGGTCGCACGTTCCCATCGGATCGTCGCCCGCTCAGGCGGGCCGAGGATGCCGATCCAAATGTCTCCGCGCGAGTCTTCAAAGATGCGGAAAATCTCGTTGCCAGGCAATCCCTCTCGTGTTGTGTAAATAACATCCGGCCGCGAGTGTGCAGTTTGTTCAATCGCGCTGAGCTTGCGGTACCGCACCAGTCCTTGCGCCGACGCTAACCACCATTCACCGAGGTGATCGCGCAAAATAATCTGGTTCCAATTCCATCCCCAGAACGGCTGGCCGGGAGGCAGGGCAATTTTAATGCGTTTGAATTTTTCCCCGTCAAATTTATCTATGAAACCCGGCTTACCAATTACACAGGTCTTGCCGTCTCGGTCATCAAACACCGCACGGACGCGGGCTCTGTTGAAACCATCCGTTTCATCGTAGCTTGTCAGCCCGCTCAATGTGAGTCTCATCGCGCCGCTGGTTTCAGTCCCTAGCCAGAGATTACCGTCCCTGTCTTCGGCTATCGTGGATATGTCCACGTCGCTCAAACCATTTGCAACGGCGTAGCTTCGGAATCTCCCGCCCGTGACATTCGGCAAGAACTCGGCCAGCCCTCCTGTAGGGGAAATCAGTCTGCCCCCTACTCCGGTCCAAAGTCTGCCGTCTGACGTTTGGAATAATGAAAAGATCGCATCACTCGCCAGTCCGTCCCGGGTTGTGTAGATGCGCGCAACCACCGATTTGTGAGGTTTTGGGTCGGCGATGAATCGATACAATCCTTTCCACGTCCCAACCCAGATAATCCCGTCGCGGTCAGCGATCATCGCCTGAAAGCGAGATGCGAAAGGCACGCCCTCGGCTTCGGCATATCGTTCAACAACGCCGTCGGGCCGCTGCCGGTAAACCGCCAGTCCCGAGAGCACCCACAACGAGCCCTGTCGATCCTCAACTATCGCTAACACACCTTCGTTTGCTGGTATGATGTCCGTGGGAGAGAGGACCCATTCGCGATCGACCTCTTCGAGCCGGCACAGACCCGCGTTCGTGCCGCACCAAACAACACCCCGTCGGTCTTCAAAAAGTACGTTAACCCCCGGATCTCGCCGATCTTTTGTTGTACAAACCACAAATCGTTTCTTTGCTTCGGCGACTCCGTCTGATTGCGAGGGATCGGGATCAAACCGGCAGACACCCTCATTGGTTGCGACCCAATAGACCCCACTACGCGTCTCCAGGAAATCATTTACATATCGGCTGGGAAGTCCCTGGTCGATCCCGTAATTCTTAAACTGATATCCATCGAAGCGAGATAGCCCCTCGATGGTGCAGAACCAGAGAAAGCCCTTCGAGTCCTGCATAATTCGGCCGATGTAATCGCGTGGAAGCCCGTCGGTAGTAGTATAACTTTTAATAGGGAGGCGCTCGGAATGAACGCTGTTGGCGAACAGAAGCACCAGGAACGCAATTCGAATGACACTCGTCGTTCGCTCTGGTTGGGCCAAGCCAATTCCTCCCGAGGGGTGCCCAGCGTAAGGTTTCCCGATGCTAACTTGGAATAGGCAGTCTTGAATTGGCCGCTCGCCTTAGCCGCGTTGACCTCGTCCGCGTATCTATACCCCCTGCGGACAGCGTGTGACAAGTATCGATTCCCCTTAACAAAATTCCAGGGACATCAGCCGAACGCGCCTGCTCGCTTCGGGCAGCCGGTGGTCGAGGGTTACAAGGAACTTTGGGTGAGTCATTCCGGAGCCGAGAAACGTCCAACGGATTGCCTGGCGTTGCACTTCGTTGAACCTCTCGAGTTCATGTTCCGAGAAGCTCCGTCCGGTGACCCTGATCAGGCTCTCGAGATCGAGATCAACTTGTTGTCTTAGGCCATCATCGAGAAACTGGACGATCGCGACATACTCTTCGAAGACATCTTCAAGCTGCCGGTCACTATACGTTGAACTGATCGCCTCGACCATCAGAGTATCCAGCTTGGCGTGCTGTGCCTCCTCCATCCAGTGATGCTTGAGCAGGCTCTTGAATTGTGGGTCCAGCTGCGTGTCCGCTTTGATGCTGTCGAGGTAGTGGCTTTGCGTCATCCATTCGCCTTGCAAAACGATAAGCGCTACAGCCAGCGGGTCATGCGACAGGACGGCCGCTCCTATTTCGGATGCCGGTCCAATTACCTCACATTTTGTGCCGAACCCTTGTTCGAACTCTTCGCGAAATCGCCTGAATAGGTGGATGTGCTTGGCCTCTTCCCCTGCGAATTCCAGGAAGGCTCGTACGCGATACTCGTCTTTATGAAGCTGCGAACGAGCGTGATCGAGGACGAAGGGCAGGATGCATTCTTCGAGTAGCCCAAAAACGCAAAGGTAGCCGTTGCCCCTGATCTGGTTCAGCGCCAACCTTTCGGCGGGTGATAAGAAGGAGAGCGCGTCGGTTCGAGCGAGGCTTTCGGGCATGAAGGGCTTGTTAAAATCGAGCCGTTTGTCGCCCCCGATGATGTCTTCGACGCGCCAGAAAATCCTCTCGGACGCTGCCAGAGTCTCTCGATATGTATAGCGATGGTACGCAGGCTTTGTTTGCTCAAGTACATTTATCATTGTCTTGTCTCCTTTGTTCATAGTTTCGGTTATTTCGCGCCAATGGACAGATGGCTACTGCTGTTTGCTTTTCTGGTTCATCTCTTTTATCCGCTTCATAAGCTCAGGCTGGCGCGCCCATTCTACGTCTTTCTCTTCCGGTTGATCGTAAAGGTCGGGATGCAAATAAAAGCCGCGTTCCTTCGCTGGCTTGTCCAACTCCACCAGCATCGGGTGTTTTTGCATGTAGGCGTCATCGCGCAGGCCGGCCACTTGCCAGGAGACCTCCATGCCAGGCTGGCCCCCCGCAATCTTGAATCTATTGTCAGCAATCTTCTCCGCAATGTAGAGCGGGGCAAATCCGCCGATAGGAGTGAGCGAATAACGAAAGTCCTTGTTGAGCGTCTGGAACCAACTGGGCAATTTCACCATCGCCTCCCCGCCTGAATCGAGAGTCACATTGCCGCTGTAGAGGTTCATCACTTCAGATGACTCGATGCTCGCATGAAGCAGGTACTTATTTTCAGGGTCGAGCGGATGGTCAATCTTGAAGTTTTTCTGTCCGCTGACATTCAGATCGCCCAGGATTCTCACATCTCCATGAAAGTCGCCTGCGAAGAGACCTGGAGGAGCTGCGCCGCCGACGCCGTTGCCTTCGCCAACGCTAATACCAACTACAGCAGTGCCGCTGGTGGTTTCTCCAAGTATGCCGAAGTTGAAGTTGCTTGTGCCGTGAACGCCGGGCCCTGTATTGCTCTTTCCGAGCACTCCGTCGTCGTTATTACTTTCGCCAACAATTCCGGCGCTCAGTTTACTCTTGCCATTAATCGCTGTACCGGAGTCGTTCTGGCCAAGAAAAGCAACACCAGCGCCTGTTTGAGTTGCACTGAGAATCGGAGACGCGATTGATCCGCTCAGCAGGAGAGGCACAGCCACTCCCAGTGGCGATGCGCCCGTGCCGTTACCTGTCAGGGTTAGATCGTGCACGACGAACGTCAAACCGCTCACCGCTGCAGTAGTCTGCAGCGAACCATCGGGGAACTTGTATCCGCCGAGGGTGCTCTCGATCATACCCTGCACGGTCAGCTTCGACGTTGGTGCGGTGGTGCCTATGCCGATGTTGCCCAGCTTGGTCTCGGTGATTATCGAATCACCCAGGATTGAATTGCTGCTGGTTAAGCCTGTCCATTTGGAAAGTTGGCCGATAGTACCACTCCCCAGCACCGGCAGACTTGGTCCGCTTGCTTGTGGAGTAAACCCTTTCTTAGCGGCCGGTTTATTATCTATCGGCCCGGTCTGAGCGTTTGCCGTCAGGACGTAAGCGACCAGCAGAATCACCAGCCATATCGGCGCGCTTAGTGTGAATTTCAATTTCTCTTTCATTGTTCCTTCTCCTTTTACGTTTGAATCTTGAGTTCGGCATCTTCGTCGCGTTGGCGAAGCGATAGCTCAATCGCTAGCGCTCCGCCTCGCGCCACATTAGTAGAGTTTCGATGGATACAGAGCTCGCGGGCTCGCCTTACTTGACGAACCGGAGTTATCGGTGATTGCTGATGCTATGGGTTGTCAATAAGTCGCCCCGAAACGGTAACCCTGGCGAATGCTGAACCGTCTTCGAACTTTTCGACCGTAAGTTTCACGTCCCCGTCGGAGTAAATGCGCACCACTTTATCGGTGACGCTCTCGTGATGTTTGATGGGGCCGTGTTGAAGTGAATAGGTAGCAGAGTGACCACTCACGGTTGTTGTAAGGGCGATATCATTTACTCCGAGTTCTGAATCGTTTTCTGTTCCTACTCCTACCACGATAGACACGTACTCGATGATTAGCCGCTTTCCGGAAGGCACGTCGATAGTTCCAGTTGCGAGAGTTTGTTCGCGGGCCAGATTAACACCGACACTGCGCTGGAAAGCGTTCTTCTCGGGATCGGCGGCTGTCGAAGCAATCGTTAGCGTACTCCCTACCGGGGTCAGAGTGATTCCGGAACCGGCGGCGAGCGTTACCTCGTCCGTCAAACCATTTAGCCCTTTCACAACATTGCCCGGGGCAATATTCGCCGCAGTCACTGCGTTGATAGCCAGTTGCGGCGTGCCGACACCTCCGTCGGCGATGCCCAACGCGGAAGTTGCGGTCCCATTGCCGGTGAGCGTCGCGTTATGGAAAACGGACGTCAACACATCAGGGGCCGCAATTGTCAGCGTATTGCCTCCCGATGGCGTTACAGTGATGTTGGTTCCCGCCGCTAAGTTCAAATCGCCTCGCAGTCCGTTGAGGCTGCGCACGACCTTATTGGGATCAAACGCGGTGTTTTGTATAGTGCCGTCAGGAAACTTGTATCCGTTAAGGGCCTCTATCGTCCCAGCAACCGTAAGAGTGGATGTCGGGGTTGTAGTGCCTATTCCGATCCGGCCTTGCGGCGTCTCGGTGATTATCGAATCGCCAATCACAAAACCGTCACTCGGGTTGATCCCAACCCATTTCGTAATCTGCCCGAGCGTGCCGCTTCCGGTTACGGGCACCAGTGGAGGGGAGGCAACACTTACGCTGCCTTTCTTTGCGGCAAGTTGGTCTTTGGTTGCACTGGTCTGAGCCGATGTCGCATACGCAGCGATTAACATCATCGCCCACACCAGCGCGCTGATGGTGAATTTCAATTTACCCTTCATTGTCCTTCTCCTTTTAGCTTTCAAGTTTTGAAATTGGCTATTCCACGCGAGGGGACTCGACCTTCTCGCCTATTCTTCACGCCTACCCGCCGACCTCCGATTGGTTCTCTTCTGCGCGGACTTCCTCGAGCACCAGGCCGACGAAGGATAAGAGTTCGTCCAGGCAGTGAAACCGAGTCGTCTTGTACGACGCTACGTGTTCCACCCTGCCTTCTATTCTTCCGCTCTCGATATCCGCATTTGGATCAAACCGAATCACGAAAGCGGTCTTGTAATGCAATCCATTCATTGCCGGTTCACGATCCGGTGACTTCAGTTCTCGCGCTCAACGCGCAGGTTGTTGGTGACGGAGAACACGCCTGACACTTGTAGACTTATGGGCAGGTCGCCGGAGTGGTTATTAAATCTCCCGCATCATTGATCGTGAGCATACGGCACGTTGCGCCGTTCGGTGATTTCAGGATGATCCCCAGGCCGGCCGTCCCCACGAGAATATTGCCCCCCTGTACGTGCAGTTTCGCCTTTGGCGCAGAGACGCCGATCCCGACGCTTGAGTTATTACCCAGTACTACCGAGTTACTCTGGGTGACCACCGCGTCTGCTCCCAGGGCTGTGGCGTTGGTGATACCCTGCGCCCCGCTCGAAGACGAGCCAATAAAGGTATTGTGGGATTCAACGGAGTTCGATAGACCAGAGCGGCTCCCAAAGAAGGCGTTATCGGTGCCCGTGCTGTTGTTGCGGCCAGCGAAGAATCCAACGGCGGCGTTCTGGGAACCCGTGGTGTTTTTTTCGGCGGAGAAGCCTCCGAAAAACGCATTCTCGAAGCCCGTGGTATTTGTCAAGCCAGCATCTTCTCCGAAGAAGGAGTTGTTTTTGCCCTCGGTGTTGTTTAGACCAGCAGAGGATCCGAAGAAGGCGTTTCGGAAACCGGAGGTATTGTGCTTGCCCGCGCCGAATCCGAAGAATGAGTTGAAATTGCTCAAGTTGTTAAGACCAGCATCGCGTCCGAAAAAGGAGTTGCCGAAGCCGGTCTGGTTGGCCGCGCCCGCGCCACGCCCGAAGAAGGCGTTGTCGTCCCCGGTGGTGTTGGATAAGCCGGCGGCGAATCCAAAGAAAGAGTTGTCGCTCGCCGTGTTGAGCAGGCCGGCAGTGTTTCCGAAGAAGGAATTGTTGCTGCCCGTCGCGTTGTTTTGGCCTGCGTTGAGTCCGAAAAACGAGTTGCTGCTTCCAGAGGTGGTTTTCTGACCCGCGAAGTTGCCGAAGAATGCGTTTAAGCTGCCCGTCGCGGTTTCTTGGCCGGCACCGACTCCAACGAAGAGGTTGAATGCACCGGGAATGCTCAAGACTCTGTTGCCGCCGATGTTGTACTGGGCTCCGGTATTGATGAGTCCCGTGACGTTCAGTCCACCACTGATGCTCTGATTGCCGTTGAAGTTATTTGACCCCAGCGTGGCTGCGGTTCCCGCAATTTTAGCCGGGCTCAAAGTGCCATCGCCGACCTTTGCGTTGCTGATGCCGTTGGGCGCCACGGCGACGGTGGGAGCAGCAGGTGAGCCGCCGACCACGATCGAACTGTCACCTGCTGCCAGGTTGATGGGGGGCCCAGCTGGTCCTTGAGGACCCTCCGGCCCCTGGGGCCCTTCCGGGCCCGGCGAGAGAGCGAAGGCTGCGGCATTCAAAGCAATCCGACCCTTAGTCAGAACGCTAACGCCCGACGCATCGACAACATCTATAAATCGTGACGACCCCGAGGCGAAGTGGGTGGGGTCGAGCCCGCCATTCGTCAGCGCGCCAAAGGAGAAGCTGATCTGGCTTTTGTTGTCGACGGCGATCTGCGGCTGCGCTTCACTAAACAACACAACTCCTACTTCGTCCTGGAGTTGGACCGTGATCGACTGGGTGCTCCTCTGTTGCAGACTCGTGGCCAGGTTTGTGAATGGAATTTGTCTGGATGTTTCCTGCGCCTTGCCAGTCACCGCAGAAAACAAGAACAAAACCGCGAGCGAAACTAACGTAGAAACTACCCTGGTCTTCATTGTATTCATTCCTTTGTTACACCTCTTTAATTTTTGCCGCAGCTCGATGCTACTTCGACGTCTGCTTTCGATTCATCCACATTCGGAAATTTGCTACCGAAAGAATTGGGCCGCCTTGGCGGCTCTTTGTTGCATTCCTCTCAACGCGGGCAGAGAATACCGTAAGCTCGATGACCAAGTCATAAAAGAAAGGTTAAAGTTCGGTTCGATATTAGTTCGGAGAAGTTGATGAGCAAGGGTGAACCGATCATCTTCCCGCCTTTTCAGCTCGACGTCACAAACCAGCGTTTGTGGCGAGGCGACAAGCCAGTCACACTGAGGCCAAAGGCTTTCGATCTTTTGATTTACCTGAGCCAGCGGCCGAATCAACTGGTCACTAAGGAAGAGCTGCTGGAGGCTTGTTGGCCAGGAACTGCAGTAACCGATACGTCCCTCAAAGTTTGCGTTCGTGAGATTCGAGAGGCGCTCTCCGACCATCCAAAGGCGCCAAAGTTCATAGAGACCGCGCACCGGCGCGGTTACCGTTTCATTGGGCGAATAGAGCCATCGCCTTCTGAACGCGATAATAAATCGAGCCGATCCAATGAAGCCCCTCATCGCACCAGCGGTTATCATTACATCGGGCAGCCTCTGGAAGACGCCGCCAGAAGACCGCCAAAACGCGGAGAGAGCGGGCGCCTCGTCTTGCATGCGCCAACTTCGAGCTCGTATCGCCCCGCCGGGTTTGTAGGTCGGAAATCCGCACTCGCGCGACTTCGCGCGCTTCTGGCCACGGTGCGCAACGGCGAACGACAGATAGTTTTTGTCACCGGTGAGGCGGGAATCGGGAAGACTTCGCTGGTAGAGGTCTTTCTCCAGGAAGCAGTCAGCGACCCTCGCGTTTTGATTGGGCGAGGACAATGTCTCGAGCAATACGGTTCGGGGGAGGCTTATCTGCCGGTGCTCGAGGCGATCTCGCGATTATGTCAGGAACATAGTCGAGCCGGATTGGTCGATCTACTTCGAAGACGAGCACCGACCTGGCTTCAGCAGCTGCCCTGGCTGCTTGAGGAAAGTGACTGGGAGACTCTGCAGCGGTCGGTGATCGGGGCAACCCGGGAACGGATGCTTCGGGAAATGGCGGAAGCGCTTGAATCGCTGACCAGCGACACTCCCCTCGTATTTGTGCTCGAGGATCTTCATTGGGGGGATTTCTCAACTCTGGATTTAGTTTCGTACCTTGCAAGGAGACGCAAGCCTTCCCAATTGCTTCTCATAGCTACCTATCGACCGGTAGATGTTGCGGTAAGTGATCATCCGCTGAAGGCCGTAAAGCAGGAGTTGCAAGCCCATCGCCAGTGCGAGGAAATAGCGCTGGAGTATCTGGATCCGGAAGCAGTGAACCTCTATCTCACGGCGCGCTACTCTCTGCATGAACTTCCTATGGCCCTCGCTTCGGTATTGCACAAGCGGACCGACGGCAACCCGTTTTTTCTTGTCAACGCCGTCGATTATCTTGAGTCGGAAGGTCTGATCGCGAAGACAAATGCCCATTGGGGTTTGACGGTTCCTCTCGGCGATTTGGAAGTCGGTGTCCCTGAAAGCATCAGGCAGATGATCGAAAAACAGATCGAGAGAGTCGACCGGGAGCAACAACGGGTGCTTGAGACCGCCGCGGTGGCGGGCGTCGAGTTCTCAACCGCTGCAGTTGCGGCCGGGTTAGAACAGGCCCTGATGGATGTTGAAGAGTATTGCGAACAGTTGGCGCGGCAGCGTTTGTTCCTCAGATCAACCGGTGTGACCAAATACCCAAACGGGACGGTTACGGCGCGGTATTCGTTTATACATGCCCTGTTCCAGGAGGTGTTATATCAGCGAGTGGCTGTCGGCCGCCGCGCTCGTATCCATCGACTTATCGGAGAGCGCGGCGAAGAGCTCTACGGAGAGTATGCAAGTGAGGTGGCCGCCGAACTCGCGATGCACTTTGAATTCGGACACGATGACCGGCGGGCTGTTAAATATCTTCGATACGCCGCCCAGAATCACTTGCTCCGCTATGCCAATCGGGAGGCTATTGCTTATCTCGGACGAGCCCTCGATATCGTAAAGCGATGGCCGGCACCTGAACAACCGCAGGAGCATATGGCCATACTCGAACAGGAGGGGCTAGCCCGCAGAGCAATGGGTGATATGGACGGGGCGGCCGCAAATTTCGAAGCTCTCGCGCAATATGCCGGCAGCCTTGAGCGCAAGGAGGACGAAGTCAGAGCGCTTTGCCACATGTCAACCGTGCTCTCCTGGGTTGATCGCCAGCGCTGTTTGGACGCGGCGAAACGGTCTATTGAGCTGGCTCAGGACCTCACTGACGACCTGCTGAAAACTCACGTGCGTGGCTGTTGGGGGTACTGGCATGTGCTTTTTCTTGGTTGGGGGGACGATCATCTACAGTCGCTCGCCGATGCAGTGAGTGCGGCGCGATCGGCGGGCGATCGCGATATGCTGGGTCTTCACTTAGCGCGATACAGCTATCTTCGATCCCTGCGGTCAGATTACGACGGAGCCGTCGAAACCGCTGAGGAAGCGGCGCGACTCGGGCTTCAAACTGGCGATGCGCACAGTTATCTTATGGCCCAATACTTTGAGGCCTGGGCGCTTCTCCACGCTGGACGATGGGCTGAGATGGGTAGGATTTTGGACCACGGGCTCGAGATGGCTGAACGAAACGAACACGCTCGTTGGGCGGTGCTCTTTGGACTCCAGCTGGGATGGCTGCATGAGCAATGCTTCGACTTTGAGACGGCGCTCCAGATGTGCACCCAGGCATACAAGCAAGCCGTAGAAATCAAGCATCCGTACACAGAGTTGCTGGGACTGATTCTAATGGGGCTTGCTAATCTTGGCCTGGAAAATCGGGCCGAGGCATTCCGCTGTCTGAGTGCAGCCGTCGACCGGTTCCAACGGGAGCGCATCCTGATGGATTGGGTTCTGCAGATTCCGCTGCACCACGCATTCTCTCGTTATTGGCTTGCTGAGGGAAATCCGGGAGAAGCGAGACACCATGCTGACCGCGTATGCGAGCTCTCCTCCCAACCGGGCGAGAAAACTTACCTTGCGCTCGGCCATCTGATGAATGCCGAGATCGCGAAGCGGGAACAAGACTCAGCGGCGGCCCAAGCCGCCGTCGCTCGCGCCCTGGGGGTGATTGAAGGAAACCACGTGCCGCTTGCCAAATGGCGTGTACACGGCGCAGCAGCAAGCCTCTGTCAAAGGACAAACCGCACTGAGGAAGCTGAATTACATCGCCGGCGCGGGTTTGATTCGTTTAACCTGCTTATTAGTTCGTTGGACAACGATCGGCTGCGCCAGTGCCTGGTCAACTCGATGGTTGTCCAGGGCATACGGCGTGGCGCATAAGTAGTACGCTCGGCGTGTTTTCTGGTTGCATCTCCCAGCTTGCAGTCGTGAAGCGAGGTCAATGGAATTTCTTGTGAACTTGGCTCCTATTATAAAATCCCCGTAAGTCATGAGGACATCACGTTAAGCAGCATGAAGCCCAAGAAAACGAGCATTACCGCTTCAACTCCACAGTCCAATTCAATATGACTGTGATCGGCTCGGTCGCGCTTTCTTCGACCAGAACGGGAATGAGAAATCGCTGCCCGTCTCGGCTCACCTCAAAGTCACATGCAATGAACAGACCGGCCATATAGAGGATCAGAATCAGTTGAAACAGCTGTGCTGAGATCAATCGACTAGAACGAAGTAAGGCCCCTGCTGAATGGATTGGTGCGGAAGTGCGTAATTATTTCAAGTGCGCTCTTCTCATCGCCATCGTAGGAATAATCATCAAATACGACTGCGACGATTGTTACCTTTGCATCTTGCGGTTCATCCAGGTCATCGTTCAGCGTCGGAATTCTCGGTTGACGGATAGTGAACCCTGCTACGGTATCGATCGTCTCCCAGGCGGCGATGAGCGGATTCTTACCCGCATACATTGTGGCTGTTGCTCCATTTACGGAGGTAACGTAGCCGATAACGTTTTTTGACGAATTATTCCTGAGCGCAATAAGGTATTTGCCTCTCGACTTGTCGACACTTAGGACTTCAATCGAGCTGGTCATATTGATTATCTCGGAGGGATCTCCGGGCCGCGCGTTGGATGATACAACCTTGACAGTGAACGGCTCCAAGCCGTAGCGGGCCAATTCATTGAAGGTTATTGATTCACCAAGTCGACCGGAATGCGAGCCTATAACTTCACCCGCAACACCTCCCTCGGGCAGAGTCGTAAACGTCAGAGCGTTCCCATCCGCTTTAGATTTAGAGGGATCGTTAGACAAAAGTACTACGTCTATCTTTACGGCCTCTCCGATCCTGCTCGCTTTCAATTGAAGGGAAGACGTTTCTGACTGCTTGTCAGGTGATGGTTGCCAATCCTTTAGTCGCTTGGGCTTTGGGAAAAGTATTGTATTAACATGTATGGCGGCTGGGACATCGAGATAAAATCGCGTTTCCCGCGTAAGATTAAAAAGCCTCACCGAGTAATCGCCGGGTTTCGGGAAGTAACGTCGCTGAAGAGAATCACCTTGCTGAAACGCAAACGCTGGCGGCAACATCACCAAGAGCCAGATCGCTAAAAGAAGACCCTTCTTTAGACTCATGACGATCCTCCTGTCGTTCAATCGGCGCGTTAGCGATTGCTCGATTCTAAGCTCAACCTCGCTTCAGGTAAAGGTGATCGGCTGAACCGGAGATATTGGAAACAATGGCTGGGAGGCAGGGATTCGAACCCCGATAAGCAGAGTCAGAGTCTGATTCCGCCACCCGATTCCAATGTTATCCACCGAGCTCCGTTGTTCCTTCACGGAAAGTTAGCCCGCGAGGCAACCGGTTTCAACCGGACCCGTCGTGTGCCTCCAGAAACCGTTGCCACACACAGCCAAAGTATCAGCAAAACACTTTCCTCTGAATGATAGTTTTAGAGTGAACTATCCGCCTTATCTCATGAGCAAGATAGGTGGCTAAACGCTCAACCGAGGCTAAAACCTCGGCGCCCGGTTGGCCGCCGACCACTCGAATCATAAAAAGGAGAGTAAAACGATGAGCAAAAAAGAAAATCAAGAGCCAAAGAATCAAGCGGTCGAGATTGAAGACTTGAACCTTCAAGATGCGGCGCAACAGGAAGTCAAAGGGGGGCATAACCTTAGGCAGATAGGCCTTGCGACTATAAACGTTGCCGATTCGCCTTCTCCAACGCTTCCTTAAAGAATCTGTAGCTAAACCATGGCGACGGCGCCTGAGAGTTTTCTTCCGGGGGCCTGCGATATCGGCTTTGCACCTGGCTTACTCAACTCTGCAGGTCTCTACGAACACCGCCGTTTAAGGGTGGGCGATTACCATAAGAGTAGGCACGCGAGTGAGGGCGCAACGCAGACACTCGCCAAGCGTTTCAGGATCGAGAGCGCCAAAGCTTTCATCTAGTATCGTGAGATCAGCGCCCTGCAACAGCGCCCGAGCCATAAAGAGGCGGCTGCGCTCTCCGTGCGACAACTGCCATCCGGTCTCGCCCACCATTTGAAAGAGACCCGCAGGCATCCTATCAAGCAGATCGCCCAAACCCAGAGCGCGGCATATCTCGTCGGCCTCGCGCATGTCCTGCTCGGTCGGCGGCCAACTTCGGCCCATCAGCAGATTGAAAGCAAAGGTCCCTGTTATGACATGGTTTTCGTGAAACTGCGGCGCCGAAACTACTCGCCGGCGCCAGCCTGTCGAGCCGATGGTCTTACGATCCAGACCGCCTGCAAGCATCAACCCCGATTCCGGCTCTCGCAAGCCGGTAAGCATTGCGGCCAGTGTAGATTTGCCGCCGCCCGACGAGCCTTCGAGTAATACTCGATCACCCGCGCGTATCTCCAATGAGCAATTCTGCAATACCTCCTTCGCCCGTTCGCGGTATCGAAAAGTCAGATCGTGCGCTTCCATTACCATCGGAGCGCTGCGGCCGGATATAACAGGCTGAAGCCTCTGCTTCGCGGCGAAGTCGGGCACAGCATGAGATTGGGGACGCGCGGCTGCTTTGAAAACATCCTTGATTTCTGTCCACGCGATTGATGCGCCGAGCAACGATGACAGACTCGAAACAAGATGCTGCAATCCACGAAATCCCAAAAGCAATCCGCCAATCGCCACCGCCAGCGTCCCGGGCGTCGCGCTCCCGGTCACAAAACCTACGGCAAGCCCGCACAGACCGAACGCGAGCCAGCCGCGTGGAACCAGCGATTGCCACAGGTCTGCGCGATCCAGCTTGATAGAGCGCGTAAGGTATTGTTCGATCACCCGATCTTCGCCATCGTGCCAGCGTTCGCGCCTCTCCTGCGCGAGTCGAGTGCGATGGCCAATCATTCTTTCGATCAGGTCGCCCGCCATCGTCATTCGCATCTTTGTCCATTCAGAGCGCCGGCGAAAGTAACGCCAAACGATGATGAGTGCGAGCGCGACATACCCTGTAAGCATCAACACAAAGTGAAACCCCGCCGATCCCGCGCCGAGCACCCACGCGGCCAGCGATAGTTCGATAATCGCAACGAGCGCCTGAAAGCCGCCGTTGAGTGCAAGCGATTCAATGGCGTTCGATTCGATCACGCGTCCGAGCCAGTGACCTATGCCCTGATGGCGAATCTCCTCCATGTTGAGTCGGAGCGTTCCATAAAGCAGTCTCTTTTTGAGCAGGACTCCCGCGCCAACCGTAAAACGTCCTTGCGCGCGAATCGCAAACAGATGTAACGGCACCGCGGTCAGCAACAGAAGTCCCCACGCCGCAAGCCAGCCCGTGTCCATCCGCCCGTTTAACGCGCCTCGTCCCAGCACCCACCACGCAATGAGCAGGACAGCGTAATGCGCCGCGTGAAGGACAACCGGCACTACCAATTCGCCTAACAGACCCGCTTCACCCATCTGTTTCCAAAAACTCGCGCCCGGAGACAATCGCATGATCCATCCGCCGCTGATGATTCTTGAACCAAGTTGACGATCAAGAATTGCCTTGGTCGCTTGCTCCCGCCGCGATTTGGTCACTCCTGCGTCTTTGAGCAGGCGGGCGATGCTCTCTATGAGAGGTTCTTCGTGAGGACGGCGCATCTCTGAGGAAATAGCTTCAACCCTGACGCGATGTTTTTTCCCGTCAGGCGCAAGAATCGAAACGTGACGGCCCCGGCAGCCAAGCAGTGCGAGGACTCTTTGCCCCGGCAATCGCAGCAGGGCAGGCGCGGCTTTGCGCGTCAGAATTTCGATTTCGCTGTAGGTCGCTTCGACGGCTTCTGCTTCGAACCCGAGATAGTCAGCCGCTGCTTCTACCCATTCGCGAAGAGCCTGACTGCGCTGATCTGTGTTCTCGGCAGTCAGGATCGCCCCTGGCGGGTTGAAAGTTTGACTGTCGTTCGCGGCTATTCCACGTTCGGACGCGAGCGCATGCATCGCTTCGCCTAACTGCGACATTGGCCAGCCGAGCGTGTTTATGTCTATCGATGCCATCTCGTCACCTCATCCGACTCTTCTGAGTTCGTCCGTCCACCCCGCAGTGATCGCATCGGCTGGTTTTTCAATCAGTCTTCCGCCGTCAATAACAAATCGTCGCCACTCGCCGCTCGCCCACATCCCGGCGCGCACTTCTTCCTCCGCATCGAGCAGCGAGCGATAAAGTGAATCGGTGCGAGAGGCCAGTTCCGAAGCGGGGGCGTCTTCAACAATGCGGCCTCGATCTATGACCAGCACTCGCTCAAACTCAAGCGTTTCGGCGATGTCGTGAGTTATGCAAAGCAGCGTTGAATTGCGCCACAGACGCCGCGCGCGCGCGAGCAACTGGCGGCGCTTCTCACGATCAAGACCGCGAAAAGGTTCGTCCAGAATCACCAGCCGCGCATTGGTGTTGAGCAATGCCCGGCCCAAACGCACGCGCTGACCTTCGCCGCCCGAGACCAGCCCGCCGCTTTCCCCAAGAGTCGTCTGTAACCCGTCGGGCAAATTCTCAAGCAGGCGGCGCAGATCGGCTGCTTCGATCACCGAACCGATGTCGAGCGCGTTGTCCTCATCGTTGCCGTATCGCAGGTTGTCCATCAAAGAGCGATTCCATAGTTGAACAGACGGATCGACCCATGCCGTTTCGCGCCGCATCAGTGCGACACGCTCGGCAGTGAGTTCGTGACCATCGATCAGCACGCGCCCTTCGGCGGCGCGGTGCCAGCCGAGCAGTAGTCCGACCAACGACGATTTGCCCGCGCCTGACGGGCCTACGATCGCCACGTGACTACCGGCTGGTATTCGCGTATCGATTTCGTCGAGAATGAGGTGGCCGGCTGCGCGCACGCTGACCTGTTCAAACACGATCGCAACGCCACGCTCCTCTTCTCCCTTTTTCCTCTTCTCCCCTTCTCCCTTTCTTCCTGTCTCCCCATCTTCCTCTTCGGGCGCGCCCAGCGGTTCGAGCAATCGCAGAGTGACGTTGCGCGCCCCTGGATACTGCTGCGCAATGAGCGCAATCTCCTGACCCAGGGCAGGCAGATTCAAAGCCCAGTAGACCAACAGCAAGACCGCGCCTGAAGTTCCCGCGTGCGAGAGATGATCGAACAACAGCCACGCAGCGAGCGCAAATCCGGCAACCGATTGCACGGCTTCCACCGAAACCACTGCTCGCCAGTATCCGAAGCTCGCCCGCATCCACTCGACAAGCAATCCTTCATACTCGCGTCGAACTGAGCGCTCGGCCCCGTGCGCTCGGATCGGCACAAGGCCCAGCATCGCGTCGAGATAAAACCGGCCAAGCGCGCCGTTGTGATTACGAATTCGCAAATCGCGCTCGGTCAGGCGCGATTGCATCAGTATTGGCAATGCCAGCGTAATCGCCGCAACGATGAGAACGACCCACGCCCGGCGCGGGTCGAGCCAGACCAACCCCGCGGTCGTCAGCGCCATCTCAAAGCAGCAGCGCAGAAATCGGCTACCAAGCGTTGGCAGCGCTCTCAGCAACTGCGTGCTGTGGGCGCGGTCGGCCATATCGGAGATAAGACGACTTTGAAAATAACGATCCGCGAGGCGTGGAATCTTTTCGAGAAAGGCGACCCGCAGTCTTGTTTCCAGTCGTCGCCCGATACGCGTCACGCTTGCGGCTAAAGGCCATTCGAGCAGCAGCAGAGCCAGGCTGAAGACGACAACCGCCGCCATCGCCCCGATGCGCTGCTCGGTAGGGGCAAGCTTGCGGCTGAGGTCGAACACTCCCTGAAAAAGCAGCGCCTCGATCATCACACCGCCCGCGGCCAAAGCTAGAGCACATATTGCGACCAACGGAGTCAGGCATCCGTCCTGTTTCAGAAGTCCGAGCAGTGCGCGACCGGCTCGAATTGGCTTCTCCGTGAGCGCAGCGACGAGCTCAGACGAGAGATTCTTTGGCGATCCCTGAGCAGCCGTTTCTTTCTCTTCAGAGTTGCGGCGACCTCGCGCTGAGACGAGCACAGCGCCGCGCATTATGATCTGTTGTTCGCCCGTTTCCGTAAACTGAGCCGGGCGAACCATCCAGTAATTTTCCGGGATGACCTGCGTATCAGAGGCTGCATCTTCGATTGCGCGTTCGACGAAGGCTTCCAGCACGCTTTGAGCCTGACGCCCTTTCGCCATTCCTTTTGCGTCGACTATTTCGGTAGTCATACGCGTGGCCGCATCGAGCGCGGCGATCGAGTGCCATTCGGTATCAGCGAGAGCGCTGTCGATCAGTTGAGTGATTGCGATCTTCGACAGACCCAGTCCTCGCAAGCGTCGTGTGAGCGCGTCAAGAAACGAATTGCCCTCGACCCAGGCCCGCCAATCGGAGGCGAGAATAGTCGCGGAATGAATGTAGAGTTCTTTCAAGAATGCTTCAACGCTCAGCCATCGACGGCCTGTTGCCGGATCCATCATTTGTACAAGCGATCCGTGCCGTCGCCATATGACGCTGAAATGGGTACTGCCGTTGGAAAGACGGACGACGGCGATGGCGGGCAGAGACTCGGCTTCAGGAAGAAGCAGATGATCGACTGGGATCATCGTCTGCTCAGCGTCGAGTCCCAGCGCGAATGCTACTTCTTCGAGAGTGTCAATCGAAGTCCCGTCAACGTCCGTCTGACAGGCTTCCCGCAATCGACCATAGCTTACACGCACGCCGAAACCTTCGAGCAGGCATTTGAGCGAGGCAGGACCGCAATCCATAGCCGAAGTCTGCACGACTTCGGGAGCAAGTATCCGGCGATGGGCGTGAGTGCTGGACATAGAGGAGTTCTCAGAAACGACTGAAATGTAAGCTACATTCTTCAGCTTTGGGGCTTTTTCATAAGTAGCCTGCCCGCGGCTCGCAGGGCTAGTTCCGCAGGCGAAGCGCGCTCGACGGCGATTTCGACCTGTCCGGGCAGGCCGTGTTGCAGATGAATAAGCGGCGCGGATTCCGGATGGACTATGAGTTCGACGCGCACGATTCCCTGTCTTGGTTCGCTCGCAACCAGACTTACCGTAGCCTCCAGCTGACCAAACTCGGTCCACGG
Source organism: Blastocatellia bacterium (assembly GCA_035649735.1). GTDB lineage: Bacteria > Acidobacteriota > Blastocatellia > UBA7656 > UBA7656 > Onstottus_A. The sequence goes on from DASRIZ010000040.1 coordinate 39,756, forward strand.
AAAACCCTCCAGACGAAGTCGCGCGCGCTGGCCTGCTTGAATTCTTCCAAGCGCGCTCGACGGCGCAAATTCGGCAATCGCTCGCAGCCTTCCTTCAGGGATGATTGCGCCGAGTTTGTCGCCTTCGCGCACGAACTGACCCGCTTGCAGGCTGGCTGTCTCGCCGAGTCTGCCTGATGCGGGGGCGCGAATGATGCGTCTGTGGATTTCGTGTTTAAGCCGTTCGATGATCGCCGTGCGCGTTTTAATTTCGCCGGTGAGCACCGCCGCTTCGCGGTTTAAGTTTTCGAGCGCGGCCTGTTTGGTGCTGGCAAGCGCGCGCAGGTCATTGTCCTGACGCGTGATGGACGATCGGAGGGCTTCGGCGGCGGCCAGGCGTCTATCGGCTTCGGCGATGGCGTGAATCATATCGAGTTCGGCAATCAATCCCTGCCGGTATAGAGAGGCCAGGCGTTTCGCCTGTTCTTTGGCTGCGCCTGCTGTAGCTAAGGCTTCGTCATATCTGGCTTGCGCTTCGTCAAGCGCGGCGGGCGCGCTTTGCTGAGTTTCGGTCTGCGCCTGCCGCTCGGCGGCCATCTGGCCGCACAGTGCTGCGAACTGCGCCGAGAGCGCGGCTACACGCGACTCTTCTTCGGGGAGTTGCAATCGTTCGGCATCTGCTTCCAGCTCGACGAGCGCTTCGCCTAATTGAACTTCGCGGCCAAGCGCGATGTAGTTTTTTACGACGCGACCGGAAACCGCTGCTTCGATGGGATGCACGGCGCTATCGACTTCGAGCCGCGCCGTCGACGTTGCTTCGTAAACAGTCACGCGCGAGGTTAACGACCATACCAGCCACCCGGCGAGAATGGCTGCTACTGCGAGAAGCCCCACGAATGAGCGGCTGAACCTGTCAGACGAAAGCGAACGGACCGTTCGTGAAAATGGCGACGGCATCTTGATTCACCTCTTGAAACTGAACGTACCGTAGACTGTCCAGTCTGCGGGTCCTCCGACTTTAACTAATTCAAGTGCCGCAGACTGGACAGTCTACGGTACAAAACGTGACTTGTTATAAGAATCGCCACGTACTGCGTAGCTCATCGCATCTTCGTAATTCTCGCGGCAGATGACCGTATGGGGATGATCTGCGGCCAGCTCGTCTTCAAATACGGCGAGCGCTCGATGGAAAAGCTGTGCCGCCTTTTCGTACTCTCCCTGTTCTTTGTGGAGCACGCCGAGGTTGTTGACCGTGAGTGCTACGTCAACATTATCGCCGCCGAAGAGTTCCTCTTTTAGAGACAGCGCCCGGCGGTATGACTCTTCGGCCTGAATGTAATGCCCTCGCGCGGCGTAAATCGCGGCGAGGTTGTTTAGATTGACCGCGATCTCATAATGCTCTTCGCCGTATGCCTGACTGAAGATTTTCAACGATCGCATCAGGAGCCGCTCAGCTTCATCGAGTTTGCCCTGTCCTTCGAGCAGCGCCGCAAGCGCCGCCATGTCTGCGGCCACGTCCGTGTGATTCGGCCCAAGGGCTCGCTCGCGCAGCTCGACAGATTTGCGCGCAAAAGGCTCGCCTGCTTCGTATCGTCCGCGAGCGTGCTCCAGCCCCCCGAGGTTGTGATAAAGCGAGGCCAATTCAGGCGAGTCTTGCTCACAGTGTGTTTCCAGAATCTCGAGCGCGCGCCGGTAGCAGGCTTCGGATTGATCGAACCATCCCGCGAACTTACCCAACATTCCAAGATCGTTGAGCGCCCAGGCAACTGTCAGACTTTCCGCGCCAAATCTCCGTTCGGCGAAATCGAGCGCGCGGCGGATGAAAGATTCTGCCTCCGTATAGCGGCCCAGCATTCTTAGAATTCGACCGCGATTGCTCAAAGCCTGGAACCGCAATCGGGCAAGGTCCTCATCACCTTCGTCGCAGATCTCATCTACAATTCGCGCGGCCCGTTCGTAGCACAGCTGAGCCTGGGTGTAGTCGCAGCGAGCTTCATAGACCGCGCCGAGATTGCCAAGCAAAGCTGCGACATCGGGATGATCTGCGCCTTCGGTCTGCTCAAACAACGCGAGAGCGCGACGGAAGAGTCGCTCGCTTTGATCGCTTTGTCCTGCATCGCAAGCGGCAACAGCCTCGTCGTGGAGTCGGCAGGCTTCTTCGATCATCGCGTCGGGGTCGTCCGTGTCAGACTGTGTAGCGAGTTCCGTTTGTGCAGCTATCATGTTCATTTCATCCCTCTAAACAATGGTCTAAAAGCGCGCGCCTGTGATTTGCGAAAGACGAGCAGACAGCACGGTCAATCAGATCGTGCTGACCGCCCGGTTGAGAAATGCAGCTCAGCGAGGACTGGGCTTATCGACATACTTGACGAAGTTCACTCCAGCTTTTACGTTCGTCCTGATTCTCATCTTACAACTCTCCTTTCTTCCTGTAGTTTCCGATTTTTACAGATTGCGCTACCCGCGTGGTTGCGTGATGCAACTCCGTGAGTCGTCATCTGAACCGTAATTACGACCGGTCACGAATTTACTCAAACTTTATCTTGCTGAAATTCAATCCGGCCTTTACGTTGGTCTTGATTCTCATCTTAGTAACCTCCTTACCTTTGTGGTCTCGGAGTTTTATGAGACTGGACTCATCCGCTTAGGATGTGAAGTGGAAATCCTGCATCGTTACTTTGCCAGCCTTCACGCCACTCTTGACCTTCAGACTGCGAGTGATTCGCTGGCTGTGTTGCATACTTATGCCACCAGCCTTTACGTTTGTCTTGATTCTCATCTTACTATTCTCCTCGACTCAACGAGTCGTCATCTGATCGTATTACTCCAAGCGTTTACTTCAACACTATCTTGGTGTAGTTGAGCCCGGCCTTGACGTTTGTCTTAACGCGCAGACCACGAGTGACGATCTGGTTGTGCTGGAGGTTCTCTCCGCCAGCTTTTACGTTTGTCTTGACGCGCAGACCGCGAGTCACGGTCTGGTTGTGCTGGAGGTTCATTCCGCCAGCCTTGACGCCGCTCTTGACCTTCACCCTCCGGATGGTCTGGTTGTGCTGGAGTTGCATTCCGCCAGCCTTGACGCCGCTCTTGACCTTGAGACTGCGAATGATTTGCTGGTTGTGTTGCATTTGTATCCCACCAGCTTTTAAGTTTGTCTTGATTTTCATCTTACTACTCTCCTTATTCTCTGTAGTTTCCGATTTTTATGAGGATGAGATGACGGCAGGTGGCGAGCACAGCCCGACGTTGCTCATCGTAGTTAGAGTCCAATCGGACAAACGAATGGAGCAACCAGTGGAAATCCTACCATCTCAACTTATCCTTCTAAATCGGAGTTGATCTCGCTTAATCGCGAGAGACGAGCAAGCAGTGCAGTCAATCAGATCGCGCTGCCCGCCCGGTTGAGTGATTCGGCTCAGCGAGTCGACATCTGATCTTAATTACGCTGGAGACGGCGAATCATTCCTCTTGACGAAGTTGAATCCGGCCCTGACGTTTGTCTTGACGCGCAGACCGCGAGTCACGGTCTGGTTGTGGTTGGTCGTTATTTTGCCAGCCTTCACGCCGCTCTTGACCTTCAGACTGCGAACGATTTGCTGGTTGTGTTGCATAGACACACCTCCAGCTTTTACGTTTGTCTTAATTCTCATCTTAGTAATCTCCTTGTTCTCATCTTTCGGCATTCAAAACTGATTGCCGAAATGTGGAAGTTGCTGAACTTTCCGCATTCACTCTGATATGCGTCATCAAATGAAAAACTCCATCACCCGATGACAACTTTTTCAGTCGGGTGATTCACTGAGGGCGTCGCGGAGACGTTTTTCTCCGACAGCGATACCACCGGCTTCATCCGTGTGGTGTCTGGGTTCGCGTAACGCCTGCTCGTAGGTTGAGGGTGAACCACCACACGGCTGAAGCCGGTGGTGTCCGGAGGATTTGCGGAGCCGTTCGTAGATTGAAGTTGAACCACCACACGGCTGAAGCCGGTGGTGTCCGGAGGATTCGCGGAGCTGTTCGTAGGTTGAAATTGAACCACCACACGGCTGAAGCCGGTGGTGTCTGGGTTCGCGTAACGCCTGCTCGTAGGTTGAGGGTGAACCACCACACGGCTGAAGCCGGTGGTGTCCGGGTTCGCGTAACGCCTGCTCGTAGGTTGAGGGTGAACCACCACACGG
>DASRIZ010000041.1:0-22835 GCA_035649735.1 Blastocatellia bacterium
AAACAGCGGCGGCGTCCTGAGGCTCTGTCGGCAGCGGGGTTGTAAAACGAGTTTTTACGTCATCGGGCAGGGCTTGCCACGCGGGCTTTTCACGAACCGTCGAAAGGTAGTCCAGCATGTCGTCGAGCATTCGATGCCCGAGAGAGCGAAGCTCCTCCCAATTTTGTGGATCGAGCGATTCCTCTTCAGACATGCTCTTCTCCAGGTTTGCTCGTTCAAGCTCCAATGAATATCGCCAAGGCGATATTAAATCGTGTGACGCCACGAATCTATCCGCGCCTTGCGATGGAATTCCGGTTCAGCCGATCCGCTGGGCGGCGGCAAGAGCCTCTTCGGGCGTTGTAACCTCGCCCTCCAATTGCAACTCGTAGACGCGCCGCAACAGCTTGCCCATTTGCGGTCCAGGCTCGAATCCCGCTTCGAGTAAATGACGGCCCTGAAGCAGCGGCGCGGGCGGCCCGTGCTCAACGCCCAGGGCGCGCGCCCGTTGGATAAACCAGTCCTCAGGACCACTCGACCTCGCCCCTTTGCTCGCGGTCGCGCACGCCTTCGCAACGCGAAAAAGCAGATCTATGTCGACTTGTTGAGCAAGACGTCGAAAATCACCCTCGGTGGTTGTCTGGCGGCGTTCATAAAACTCGATCGGTTTCCGGCGCTCGCGCACCAACGCCAGAACCTGCGCGCGTACGTCGTAGCCGCCCAGACCGTAAAGACCCAATAGGCTCAAGATTGCTCGAGCCGCCTCAACAGCTTTGTCCGGTTCCTGAAGGTCTACGACCGCCGGCTCACCGAGCTCGTGGCAGATCGTGGCTATCATAACCGCTATTCGTTCCGGCTTAGATACGTCTCTGCTGAGGATCGACGCTTCATCCAGAGCGCGCCCGGTGTGAGCGAAAGCGTCTTCGGAAGCAAGACCTTCGAGTTTTCGACCAACCAGCGATCGGATCTCGGGAAAGAGCTTATCCAGCACGCCCAGGTCAAGCGCGGCATTCAACCCAATCGATGGATTCGCCGCTAGCGTCAGCAGTTTTTCGATTTCACCCCAGATTCGTTCGCGAGGCAGATCCGAGAGGTCAATCGATCGACACAGCTCTACCGTGGATGGTTCGATTGTCATTTCGAACCTCGCCGAAAGCTGCACCGCTCGAAGTACACGAAGGCTGTCTTCGATGAAAGTGTCAGCCGCGACTGCTCGCAGTATTCGGCGCTTGAGATCCTCGCGGCCGCCATAGGGATCGATCGTCTGATCCGTCAGCGGGTCATAAAGGATTGCGTTGACGGTGAAGTCGCGGCGTCGAGCTGCGTCTTCAAAGCTCATAGCCGGGTCGCCCTCGATCACAAATCCGCGGTGACCCTTGCCGGACTTGGATTCGCGCCTGGGAAGTGAAACGTCAATCTCAAACCTCTCCCTGGTGGTCGGGTCGTCACCCGCTGACCCCTCAGCGCCCGACGGCAGCTGACGATAGAACACCAACTTATAAACCGAGAAATGCTCTCCAACGGTATTGACTCGGCCTATCGCTTCCAGAACAGTGCGAAGGCGCGCGGGCTCGAGACCATAGACTTCAATGTCGTTGTCTATCGAATCCAGACCCATCAGGCGGTCTCGCGCCGACCCGCCGACGAGCAATGCCCGCCCGCCTGCATCACGCACGGCTTCACATACTCTCAGTAGGTCGGCGTTCATGCGAGTAAGGATAACTCTCCGGGCACAGGCGGGAAAGACTGTCTAAGCGTACCCTAAAGAGTGAATGAGAGACCGAGCTTCTTGCCGATGATGGGTTCGATTTCCGCGATTGGAATGCGCTCCTGTTGCATAGTGTCGCGATCGCGGACCGTGACCTGATTGTCCTCGAGAGACTGATGGTCTACCGTAACGCACAGAGGCGTCCCTACTTCGTCCTGCCGGCGATAGAGCTTGCCGATCCCGGCCGTATCATCATAGACCGCGCGCATCGCCCCTGTTCGCTGAAGCCGCGTCTTGATGTCCTTTGCGAGGCGGACTATTCCCTCCTTGTTTTTTGCGAGCGGAAGGACTGCCACTTTTATTGGCGCGAGATCGGGATGGAGCTTGAGGACTACGCGCTTTTCATCGCGCACGTCTTCTTCCTGATATGCGTCCATCATGAACGCCAGCACTTTGCGGTCTACTCCGGCCGAGGGCTCAATAACGTATGGAAAGACGTGCTGATTGGTCTCGTGATCGAAGTAGGTAAGATCGGCAATCGAGTCCGTATTGATCCGGTCGCTCTCATCCGGCTTCTTGGAATCGGTCTTAATTTTCGCATAAATCTTCTGGCCGGTGAGAGGGTCCAACAGAACGTGAGGAGTCGGCTCCTCCGATCTCACCATCTTCTTTGAGTGCGACATCAAATCGAAGTCGGTTCGATTCGCAATACCCTCGAGCTCATCCCACTGCCGTTCTTCCTCCTCGCGTCCCGGAAAGAAACGATACTGAAGGTCAACACACGCTTTTGCGTAGTGGGCAAGTTCAGATGGGTCCTGTTGATACTTCCGGAGATTCTCTGGTCGGATCCCCAGCTGGATATGCCAATTGTAGCGGTCCTCAATCCACCGTTCGTGCCACTGAACGTCGGTCATATCGCCGGGCTTCAGCGACTGTGGCGGTTTAACAAAGTACTCGATCTCCATCTGCTCGAACTCCCGAGTTCGGAAGATGAAGTTGCCGGGTGTTATCTCATTGCGAAACGCCTTGCCGATCTGCGCAACCCCGAAAGGCAGTTTGCGATTAGTTGAGTCCAGAACGTTCTTGAAATTGACAAAGATTCCCTGGGCAGTCTCGGGTCTTAGATAGGTTAAGCCCGATTCGTCTTCAACCGGTCCGACCGTGGTCTTGAACATCAAATTGAACTGACGCGGGTCGGTAAGATCGGTCGATCCGCATTCGGGACATTTGCCGCCCTCGATTTTGTCGGCCCGCAGTCGAGCGTTACACTTGCGGCAGTCAACCAGAGGGTCGGAGAAAGTTGCTTCGTGGCCCGAGTACTTCCACACAAGGCGGTTCATAAGAAGGCCGGCGTCTAGACCGACCATATCATCCCTCTCATAAACCACCGACCGCCACCAGGCTCGCTTGATGTTGTTTTTTAGTTCAACGCCCAGTGGGCCGTAGTCCCAGACTGAGCCGAGCCCGCCATAGATTTCGCTTGATTGAAAAGCGAAGCCACGTCGCTTCGCGAGGCTGGTTATTGTTTCGATATCGGTCATCTCGATCTCCGTCCCAATTGGCGAAAAAATGCATGCAGGGTGAAACAGAAACTATACAGAAGGGACAAAAGGACAGAAAGGACAGAAGGGACAGAAAGTACAAAATAGTTAGTCTTTCCCTTATGTCTTTTTTGTCCCTTCTCCCTTTTGTGCCTTCCCTTTGCTTGAAGATTCTGAGGATTGCGACAATAGTACTCGCAAGTCTATGAGCGATATATCAACATCCTGTCCTCGCTGCCGGCGCGCTCTCGAAATCCCTTATGACTTCGACAATGTGATCTGTCCGGGGTGCGCCGCCGCGTACTGGATTCGGCGACACGGTGATTTGGTAAGTCTGTCGGAAATGTGGCCCGACGCCGACGACTCGCGGCGAGCAGAGAACGCTACCGCCTTGGTCGAATCGAGGCTGGCCGAGATCGATGAATTAATGGAAGAAGCCGAGGCGGAGATTGAGAGTCTGAGAAGCAGGGAACAGAGCGGTCCGCTCCAGCGAGGCTGCGCATTCTTTGGTCTGTTTATGACGGTGATCCTGGTCATCGCGGTTTTTATGCTTGTGGGAAGAGGGTATGTCGGAAGCTGGTTGTTCTATGTCAGCGTTGCCGGAGTGATCATCGTGGGTATTGTCAGGATACGCCGGAAGCTGGTAAGTGCCGATCAAGTAGACGAGTTCCGCCGAAATCGTACCGAGATCGAAAACGATCTCACCCGTCTCCAGTCGGAACGGGATCGCCTTCAAGGACTTAACGCCCGCCTCAATCCCGACCAGGCGGATTGAGCTAAAGCTAATACTTTCTAGAATAAACGCTTGACAAGACCAGCCGATTTATTTAAAGTAGTTAATGTAGATTAAATATTAATATAGCTAAAGTGTGTGTCAGCGAAGAGCTTTTTGACGGGGGCTTTGGGGATGGAGTCAGTCGAGGTCGTGCTGGACGATTTTATTGAAGGGTTATTCCGGCTGATGTTGAGCCACCACCAGGCTCAGGTGGTCGAAATGGATCTGACGCTGGTCCAGGCTCAGGCGCTCAGGCTCTTGCGGGACGCCCCGCTTTCGACCGGCGGCCTTGCAACCGCTCTTGGGATCTCGGCTCCGGCGGTCACCCAGTTGACCGATCGGCTGGGCCGAAAAAACTTAATCCAGCGGCGGAACGTAAATACCGATAGGCGCGCGGTGATCGTAACCTTGACTGAGAGCGGCGGCAGGGTCGTCGATGGGCTTCGGAAACGCCGGAATGAAGTTTTTGCCGGCACTGTGTCACAGCTCAGCGATGAGGATCGGATGGAGGTGGTTGGGGCTTTGAGGAAGATAGTGGTGGTTTTACGGGGAGGCGAGCCGCTCCCGCGCGGAGGTTCCGGTGCGCAGCCGACACGCCGCCAGAAGCAGCCCTACGACGGGCGGACAGCGGCCGAGGCGCCTCAGGCATCCAAAGAAGTTGGCAAGGTACCCGTGACCCTGCCAACCAAGAGAAGAATGAGAATTGAGTGGGATTGAGAGATAAGAACAAGAAAGTGAGATTCGACAGGAGGTAGCGAAAAGAAATGATGAAGAAACATAGCAAACTAATGTCTTTTTTGGCGTTGGTGGTTCTGGTGGGTTCGGTTGTAACGGTAAGCGCAGCGCCTTCTACGCCGCAGGGTACGATGACCAAAGTCCGCAAGGAGCTGGTCACCCTGCCGTACTATGGTGTTTTTGACAACCTTGAGTACAAGGTCGAAGGGGATACCGTGACGTTGTACGGCCAGGTAGTTAAGCCGACCACCCGAAAGGACGCTGAGCGGCGAGTCGCCAAAATTGAGGGTGTGGATCACGTGATCAACAACATTGAGGTCTTACCGCCCTCTCGCTTTGACGATTCGATCCGTGCGCGCACATATCGTGCGGTATTCCGCAGCGGCGGCCTTTACAGGTACGCGATGGGAGCAAATCCCTCGATCCATATAGTGGTCAAGAACGGACGCGTCGCGCTCGAGGGTGTTGTTTCGAACCGGATGGACAGCCAGCTTGCGTATATGGCCGCCACGGCAGTGCCGGGAGTTTTCTCGGTGACAAACAATCTGAGGATCAGCAGCAGCAGCTGATCGCTTACAGATAATGAAACCAGCGCGCCAGACGGGCGTTGGAAGTGTAGGAAGTGGGAAGTAGTAAGTAGTGGTTAATCTCAGAAGTACAAAACGAGTGACTGACCCGAAAGGGTTGTCACTCGTTTCCTTGTCACTGTGCTCTTGCCTTTTTTAGATAAGTCAGGGAGGTTCGAACAAAATGGAGAAAAATGTGAGTAGGATGAAGGATAGATTTAGCAGGACGCGTATCCTTGCCGTCGCATTGTCGCTGGCGGTTGCCTCAGGGTTTGGGATTGAGTTGCGCGCTTTTGCCCAGGCGCAAGCACAACTGCCCTCGCCGCAGGATCTGTCCCGCACGTTCATATCTGTTGCAAAGCAGGTAAAACCGGCCGTCGTCAACATCGACGTCGTCGAAAAGGCGAAGCGGTCGTCACTTCGAATGCCCGAGGGGTTTCCGCAGATTCCGGGTATGCCCCAATTTGAAGACACCCCCCGCCGCCAGCGTGGAACAGGCTCGGGTGTGATTATCAGCGCGGACGGTTACATACTGACCAACAACCACGTAGCCGGAGATGCAACTCAGATTAATGTAAAGCTCGCGGACGGTCGTGAGCTCAAAGCAAAGGTTATTGGCAAAGACAGTGAGACCGATCTGGCGGTCATCAAAGTAGACGCACAGAACCTTCCATTTGCCAGGCTGGGCGATTCCGAAAGACTCGAGCAGGGAGAATGGGTAATTGCTCTGGGGAGTCCTTTCGGCCTCCAGGCGACGATGACCGCTGGTATTGTCTCGGCAACCGGTCGCGATCTCAATGTAGCGGGCGGTCAGTTTACGAACTTTATTCAAACCGATGCGTCGATCAATCCTGGGAACTCCGGTGGTCCGCTCATCAATATGCAAGGTGAGGTTATCGGCATAAATACGCTGATCTTCTCGCAGACAGGAACAAGCTCGGGTATCGGCTTTGCCATTCCCGCGACTCTTGCAACAAAGGTTTACGCGCAACTCATCAAGAGCGGTAAGGTGACACGCGGTTATCTGGGTGTTGTTCTTCAGCCGGTCTCTCCGGCTATCGCCAGGACCGTTGGATACACGGGCACCGATGGGGCCGTGGTCGGCGATCTCTCCAAGGCCGATAGTCCGGCTGGTAACGCCGGGCTGCGCAGCGGCGACGTAATCGTCGAGTTTGACGGGAGAAAAGTAACGTCACCCAAACAGCTGACCGAAATGGTGGCCGACACTCCTGTCGGTAAGCCGGCCCGAGTGAAGTACGTGCGCGACGGCCGCGTCGAAAGCGCAACAATCAAACTCGGCGAACGTCCATCGGCTTCGGGCGAGAGCGAGCCGGCGGAAAACGACGACCCGGAAGAAGGCCCAACAAAACTTGGGATTTCAGTCATCCCAGTGAGCGTTGAAACGGCTCGTGAATTGAAACTAAAGATCCCCGGTGGCGTCGCGATTACCAACGTGCAGCCGGACAGTCCGGCCGCAGATGCTGGTCTGCAACGAGGTGATGTCATTCACCGCGTAAACCGGAGCCTCATCACTACTCGTCAGGAGTACGTCAGAGCGCTTTCGGCGATCAGCGGCGAGAAGGAGATCACGCTCCAGATCGAACGACAAGGCCAACTGCGGTTCGTCTCGTTAACTCTGGAATAAGTACTCCCAGTGGTGACAGTGCAAAAGGGCGGTCTCGAGTGACCGCCCTTTTTTTATACCTACACTTCGCCTGAAGCGCGAAAACTTGACCCGCTGTTGAAACTGATTCTCGTGACGTATAATCCCGCCGATGAAAATCAACAGCGCTTTCGGACGGCCGGTTCTGACGGCCCTTCTTTCGACCCTCCTGGTTGCTCAAGCCGGCGCCCAACAGCCAGAGAGAAAACCAGTGGATTTGTATTCCCCGAAGCTGATCGCAGAGTTGAAACAGCTTCAGGCCGCAGCGATGTCCAGCGACTACGGATTTGTTCAGCTGGCCCACCTCTGCAACAACATCGGTCCGCGTTTAAGCGGGTCACCTCAGGCCCAGCACGCCGTCCAGTATGTCGCCGACGAGATGCGCCGCCTTGGGCTCGACGTGAAGCTCGAAAAGGTTATGGTTCCGCATTGGGTTAGAGGCGTAGAGACGGCGGAATTGATCCAGTTCGCCGGGCAGGCGCCCAAAACGACGCAGAAAATTGTGCTGACAGCACTTGGCGGAAGCGTCGCGACTCCAACCGAGGGACTGACGGCAGATGTAGTTGTGGTCGAAAGCTTCGAGCAACTTGCGTCTCTCGGGCGTGCGACAATCGCGGGCAAAGTTGTGCTGTTCAACGCGCGCTTCGATAAACAAATGGCTGCTCAAGGATTCGCGATGGAAGCCTACAGCCAGGCTGTCGCCTATCGCGGCGCGGGCCCGAGCGCCGCGGCTCGGCTCGGCGCGGTGGCGTCGCTAGTGCGTTCGGTCGGTGGCGCTGACTACCGTCTGCCGCACACCGGCGGATTCAACTACGCCAGCGATGCGCCCAGGATTCCAGCAGCCGCCGTTGCATCGGAGGACGCGGATCTGATCGCTTATCTAACGGCCAAGGGACCGGTTCGGCTGCATTTGACACTTACTCCGCAGACGCTTCCCGATGTAGAGAGTTTCAACGTAATCGCGGATCTCAAGGGCACCGAACATCCCGAACAGGTAATCATCGTTTCTGGACACCTGGACTCCTGGGATCTGGGCACCGGCGCGATCGATGACGGAGCAGGCGTTGCGGTGTCGATGCAGACGGTTCAGTTGATCAAACGGCTTGGTCTGCGGCCGAAGCGAACTATCCGGATGATCGCGTGGATGAACGAGGAGAATGGACTGATGGGTGGCAGAACCTATGCGGAAAACCAAAAGTCTCAAATCGCGAACCACGTTGCTGCGATCGAGTGCGATTCTGGCGCGGGTCATCCCATAGGGTTCTCGGCTCACGTGAGCACGGCGGCGCTCGAAATGCTCCGGCCAATATCCGCGATTTTGCAAGCTTCGGGTGCCGGAGTACTAAGACAAAGCCAGAACGCCGAAGGAGCGGATGTTTGGCCTCTGGATTTGGCAGGCGTACCGACACTCGCTCCGATCCAGGATGCTCGCACTTACTTCAACTATCATCACACGGCCGCCGATACGCTGGACAAGATTGTTCCGAGCGAGCTTGCCGAGAACGCCGCGCTTGTGACGGTGCTCGCTTATGCTATCGCGAATTTGTCCGAGCGCTTGCCGCACAATCAGCCCGCGCAGTAAAGGCGAATAAGTTTTGGTAAGCTGGATGACATCAACTTCAACAATGGAGGCGACAAATGTTTGAAGACATAACTGCGCTTGAAGCTAAGACGGCGCTGACAAGAAGGGAGTTCGTGGTGACCACGCTAGCCACCGGGTTCGCGCTTGCAGTGCAACCGGTGTCGGCGCAAACAATCACCACCGACACAACCGGATTGATAGCCGGGGAAGTGAAGATCCCCGTTTCCGGCGGAGAGATTCCGGCTTACCGGGCAATGCCCGAAGCCGGCAGATCGTTTCCGGTGGTGCTGGTGGTGCAGGAGATCTTCGGGGTCCACGAACACATAAAAGACATCTGCCGGCGTTTTGCTAAACTGGGTCACCTGGCGATAGCTCCCGAGATGTACTCGAGGCAGGGCGATGTCTCCAAGATTACAAACATCAACGAGATCATCACAAAAGTTGTGTCGAAGGTCCCTGACGCACAGGTGATGTCGGATCTCGACGCCACGGTTGCGTGGGCAAAAAGGTCATCGAAGGGCGAGACCAACAAGCTCGGGATAACAGGTTTCTGCTGGGGCGGGAGAATCGTTTGGCTTTATGCCGCGCACAATCCGCAACTCAAAGCGGGGGTTGCCTGGTACGGCCGTCTGGTTGGTACACCCGATGAGTTACACCCAACACATCCCGTTGATATAGCAGCTCAGTTAAAGGCGCCGGTGCTTGGACTCTATGGCGGTAAGGACACAGGCATACCGCAAGACACGATCGAGAAGATGCGCGCGGCGATCAAGGCGGCGGGCGGGAAGTCCGAGATTGTCGTCTATCCGGACGCCGGTCATGGCTTCAACGCGGACTATCGGCCGGGCTACGACAAGAACGCAGCGCAAGACGGAATGCGGCGGCTACGGGAGTGGTTCAAGAAGTACGGCGCTGCCTGAGCGAGACAAATGGGATTCACGCTACCGTCAGGGCGGATCGAGGATCTGGATACCCCGGATGCGCACGTCACCTTTATCCGGTCGCAGTGGCGCGATCTTGCCGCGTACGCGTGGGGAAAGTATGTGAGCGAAGGGCGCGGCGCCGTGGTGGTGGATCTATTGAAGGCGGCGAAGACTGCCGCCGGTCTTCAAGTACCAACCTACTATGTCGCGCATCGCGGCGAGCGACTTTTGAGCCGCGGCGGCTGGCCAACCGAAGAGATCGCGAAAGTAGTCGACGAATACGACCCCGAACAAGACGTCGTATTCCTCTTTCTCCGGCTCGACGGTGATGTGTTTCATTACAACGCGTCTGATGAATTGACCCCGCCACAGGCCTACAAGACAAAGCAGGAAACAAATGAGAGCCGCGACCGGCGGCTCTCATTTGATGAACCGCTCATCTTAAATTGAACTCAATCTCCACGTTGTTCATCCAGTAAGAAATCGGCTGCCCGTTTTTAAGCGCGGGTCTGAACCGCATTTGATAAGCCGCGCGTATCGCCTGTTCGTTCAAGCCATCCGGCAGGCCCCGCTTCAGAACTACTTCGCTCACCGCACCCCTGGAATCCACCAGAATCCTCACTCTCACAACGCCCTGAATCTTGTTCTTGCGTGCCTCTTCAGTGAACAACGGCTGTGGGTTGTTCAAAAGAACCGGACGAGCATCGACCGCCTCCTGCTGAGAGTCTTCTTTGCGTCTTCCTCCATACGAAGGTTCTCTGCCACCTATGTTTTCACGGCTGCCCGGTCCGACGCCAAATCCATCGCCATCACCGATCCCGCCGCGGGTACCGGTTCCGATGCCTCTATCGGTTCCCGGACCCGCTGAAGGCGGGATGTTCGCGGCATCCGGGAGCCCAGTTGGAACTAGATTGTCCCGCTCAACCTGAATCCGAGGGTCCACCTTTACGGTTTCGATAAACGGCAACACAGGAGGTTTCAGTGTCTCTTCAGGTCTGGGAGCGACGACGAGGTTGGCGAGCGCGAAGATGGGGAAGTCCCCTTTTGAAGGCGGGGCGACGGTGTGATGTCCACCGCCGCCACCGCCGCCGGACTCACCCTCCGCTTCAGGCATCTTGACTTGCGGTGGGTATCGAAGCGTGTGCACATACACAGATACTTGATTCCCAACGTCCGTGCTCGTCTGATGGTTTAGAGCCCAGGCAAGAAGCGCCGCGGCAAACGCAACTGCATAGCACAGCCCAGCGATAGCAAGCCCCAACCTGAAAAGTGTTTTGGAACGCTTTCCAGGAACGTCGTTGCCTTTGATTGCGCTGGTGATGAAAGCCCGCGGCCCGTGACGAAACTCCCGCAGAGCCCCACTTAGTTCACAGAAGAGACGCTTGAGCATAGACGGGTGCTCTAGCATCGTTACGAACGAAGCGTTGTTTTGCATATCCTCTCCGTAATCCGGGTGACCTCAGCACGGTTAGGCATGCACCGGTTTAGTTGTATTTTGAGAGGGATTAACCCTCTTACCATTCTGTGTGTGCTCTTTGAATGAGGCGGGCTGACGAACTTGCAAGATGAATGCACCTCGGTCCGACAAACTAGCGATTCGACCCTTATTTGGAGTGCGCCGCCCTCTTGCGCAGGTGAGGTCTATCGCATGCGTGGCGGCGCTTTCGTAGTTTGGAGCGGGTTATTGAGGCTCTTGCATCTCACTACGAAAGCGCCGACGCACATGCGAATGTCGGTGAATGCGTAAGAGGTCGGCGCACTCCAAATTGGAGTGACGCGTGACGAGCTACTTAAACTCGAGCCCGCAGTTAAGACATTTGTGCGGATCTTTTACCAGCAGAAACAAGAGGGAAAGCAGGCAAGTGAACGGGGCGCCGATCACCGCTACGAGTATCGCCCACAACGGTATGGTTCCCTTGACTACGCTGGTGGAGTTGCATCGCACACAAATCTTTGCCGGAACAACGGGCCGTGCCTGTGGCTGCGGAGCTGGATAGCTCGGAGGCGTTTGGTAGTTCGGAGGCGTGTAATAATCGGGCGGTGGACTTGTCCCAGGGATGGGCGGTGGTGGAACCGAGGGGATGTAGCCCGAAGCCGGCCCCTGGCCTTTTAGAGTCAACGGCGCAGAACAGTATCGGCAGAAGTTCGAGCCTTCGCGATTCTCAGCGCCGCACTTCGCACAGATCATACCCGGTTCTCTCTACCCCGAATTACCTGAAGCGGTGTCTTGGAGACTAGTTCGTCGTCGCCCTCGTGTCAATGCATCACGCTTTCACGCAGTGATCGTACACCGCAAGCGCAAACCGGCGTTTTGCAACGAGCATCTCGCGCAGCGCAGCTTTAGCTTTATCACGCACTTCCGGCGTGTCGGCATAAGACTCGAGCAAGGCAAGAGCCCGCCGCGCGTGCGCCTCATCCTCCACGACGTGCACCATCAAATACTCTACATCCCCGCGCGTCAGCCCATATCTTGAGCATAAACTGTCGCTCAGAGCGCCAAAGAATGCAGGCATGAAAATCTCTAACCCCACGGCGATGGCGGCCATCGACTCTACAAACGAAAGCTCTCTTGTCACCCTTGTGCAGTGATTGATGTATTCAGAGGTCTCTTTAAGGGCTCGCGCCTCGTCCAGATCCAGGTCGGTAGCACCGAGGCTCCGCGCCAGCTTACGTATGAGAACGTAATGGTCGCGGCTAAGGACGCCCTGGCCGTGCTCCTCCCAGAGGTTCTCGGCCAACAGCTCTTGCGCGTCGCGATGCGGGCAGTTCGCGTGGATCGCGCTAATAAACCGTGTAAACTGCCGCACAACAAGCGATGCTTGTAAGGTCCATTGCAGAACCCCGGCACGGCTCATCGAACCGCTTCGTACCGCGTCTAACATCGGATCGCGAAACGGATGCTCACGCTGAATCGACAGCAGTTCATCAACAAAGCGGCTGCCGCTGGTTGGATTTGGAGTCTCCGGCATCTTCGATCTAGTTGTGACTCAAATCGATCACCTGAGATGCTAGTGCGGCTTCGACTTCGCGAGCGATAACCTCATGACCATATTCGCTCCATCGATGATTGTCAGGTATAAACACTTCAGCACCGTGTTCCGATAGCGCCGCCTGGGCGTTGATCACCGCGACATTTAAACGTTTGCCAACTCGAATCACCATCTCGTTGACCGAAGACCATACTTCCGGCGAGTGCATCACGTAGTCCTCGATTGTGTCTTCATTAAAGCGCCCAGGCCCCATTAGCACTATTCGACAGGAGCTCGCGCGTTTACACTCCGCGACCGCTTCCTCGACCAGGCTCTCGTACTCTTCAATCGATATCGGAGGTCGGACCGCAAACGCTTTGTCCAGCATTGTCGTCTGCCGGCGTTCTTTGCTGCCCCGAACGCGAGCTTCGATCGTCTGCATAAACGATCGGGCAGAGTCCACGACCTCCGGCGCCATTTCGTAAATCAGGTTAACTCGCCAAGATCTTGCCGCGTACATAGCAGGCAGGTTTATCAAGGCCACGTCGGGTCGAGATAGGAGCAACCGGTGCTTTAGAATAGCCTTCAATCCGGTTGGGTGATAGAGGAACTTGTAGTCGAATTTGAAGGCCAGACCAGGAAAACGAACCTTGAGCATCGACGCCGCAAGATCCGAGAACGTTGCGGACTTGCTCACATTCGCGTATCCATACTGAAGACACTGCCCCAGAAAGAGCACTTTGATGCTGCGGGTCCCGATCGTCGGGTTATGACCTGTTACCAACCGCTTCCCCCCGGACCGATACTCTTGTGTGGAAGAATACCATCGCACCGCTCCAATCAAAACACAGGATCCGCGAGTTTCGCGAGCATGACCGCCGAAGCGCTCTCAACGTCGGCGTGCAGAGAATTGCCGTGCGCATCCATCGTCACAATAGCCGGAAAGTTCTTCACCCGCAGGTGCCACATCGCTTCAGGGATTCCGAACTCGAGCAGGTTAACATCCAGCACCGTTTCGATGCAGCGAGCATAGTATTGCGCAGCCCCGCCTATCGCGTTCAGGTAAACCGCGCCCGCCTCCCTCATCGCTTCGAGCGTGCGCTTGCCCATCCCGCCCTTGCCCATCACGGCCCGTATGCCAAAGCGTTTGATGATATCGCCTTGATAGGGTTCTTCTCGGATGCTGGTCGTAGGACCGGCGGCAGTGATCCTGTAGCTGCCGTTGTCTTTCATCACCACCGGTCCGCAGTGATAAAGAACTGAGCCGTGAAGATCGGCCGGGGAGTCATGTTTCATCAGGTATGAGTGCACGGCGTCGCGGCCGGTATACATCTCGCCGGAGATCATCACCACGTCCCCGACTTTTAGCGAGCGAATCTGTTCTTCATTGATTGGCGCGACGAGTTGTTTTTCTGCGCCGGTCAACTTGAAGCCTTCGCCCGCGGCCATCCGCTTTTCCACCTTCTTTTCATCACGATAAAGCCATCTTTTAATCTCGCCGGTCTTAGCGTCGAGCACCACCCCCAGTCTGCGAAACGCCCAGCAATCATAGGCGACCGAAACGAAAAAGCTTGCCGGGAGCCGGTTGAGCGCGCCAATCTTGCAGCCGATTAAAGTGACGCCGCCGCCAAACCCCATCGTTCCGATGTTCAGCGTGTTTGCAGCATTCATCACATAGTCTTCAAGCGACGCCAGCTTCTCATCCGGGTTGGTATCATCGAGGGTTCTGAAGAGCTGCTCCTTCGCGTGTTGATAACCCGACGTACGATCGCCTCCGATGCACACGCCGATCGCCCCGGCGCTGCATCCCTGACCCTGGGCCTGCCACACTGCGTGCATAATGCACTTCCTCACGCCGTCCAGATCGCGGCCCGCGCGTCCCAGATGCGGAAGCTCGGTCGGAACCGAGTACTGAATATTTTTGTTCTCGCAACCTCCGCCCTTGAGCAGCAGCTTGACTTCAATCTCATCGTCGTTTTCCCACTGATGAAAATGAATGACTGGAGTCCCGGGTCCGAGATTGTCGCCGGAGTTTGCGCCGGTGATTGAGTCGACTGAATTGGGCCGAAGCTTGCCGCGTTTTGTAGCTTCGGCAATTGCTTCGCGGATCTCGCGCTGCATTTCTATCTGGTTCGCGCCAACCGGAGTCTTGATCTCAAAGGTCGGCATCCCTGTGTCCTGGCAGATCGGGCCCTCGGTGTCGCAAGCCATATCGATATTGGTTGCGATCACCGAAAGCGCGGTGCCGGCGCTGGTAGCCGGGTTCTCCTCGGCGACTGCTGCAGCCATCGCCGCGCGAACGTCGGGAGGAAGGTTGGTTGAGGTCTCGGTGATGAGGTTGATTATGCTGTCTTTGAATGATTGCATCGCGTTCTCCGAATCCAGGGTTCGTCAGCTTTCAAAAGCAGTGTAAAGCCGCCGGTCAGAAATAAAAAGGGAGGCCAAAGCCTCCCTTTTGTCCAGAAGCACACGTCCTGACTAGCCTCTCAATATCACTGTCAGGAACGTAAACAGCACTAGCGTTTCGATGAGCGCCAGGCCTAGCAGCAACATCGTGAATATGCGGCCGCCCGCGCCGGGGTTGCGCGCCGTACCTTCACAGGCAGCGGCAATTGCGCGGCCGTCACCGAGCGCGCCGCCCAGTGCTGCGATGCCCACCGCGAAAGAACCTAGCGCCGGAAAGAACCACGAGTTCCCGGTGCTGTGGTCGGCAGCTCCGGCGGCTCCGGGAGCTACAGGAGCTTGCGCCATCGCCAGACCGACTACAACCAACATCATCAGCGCAGCTATTACAACCAGTCTGATTTTGATCATTATCTTCCTCCTGAGGCCGTCAAGACCTTCGCACCGATTCAGTTATCGGCGGTTTGGGCTTCAGCCGGTGTCCGACAAACTTTAGTCTGTCGACTGATCGAGGACCGACGACAAACTGAAGTTTGTCGGACACTGTGAAGCTCAGTTGTCAAAGAGGGAAGTATTGATGGTGTCAGCTCGGAATAATTTCCACGAGCCCGGTATTCGATTGCCATCCCCCTGATTGCGGCAACGCTCCGGCAGCGCGTGCGATCAACTTCTATAAAAGAGCCTGACCATCGCCTCCCTGTTAAGTGTACGGATAAAGCCGGACTGAACGTGAACCGTTGACGGAATGATCAAATCTCCATCACGCTTCACGTTTCACTCTTCAATGTGCCTCGGCCAGCTCCTCGTGAGCGTGGCCGTGGTCTTCGCTATCGTGCTCTTCGTGCGGCACGGTCTCAGACAGATAGACCATCGATAGCATTATGAAAATAAATGTCTGAATGAAGGCGACAAAGATACCGAGCACGATCGTAAAGATCGGCACGATGGGAGCCACAAGATCCAGAAAGGCGTGACCAATCTGCTCGTCGGCGTACATATTGACAAACAGTCGCAGCGATAATGTCACCGGACGAACAGTGTTGGATATGATCTCGACCACAAAAATGAGCCAGCCGATCGCGAAAAGCATCGCTCCCGAAAGCCCGCCCATAAAATGCTTCAGATATCTGAATCCCTGCTGTCTAAAGCCGCTGCCGATAAAGTACAAAAACGACGTGATGCCGAGTGCGCCGGTCACGTTGATGTTTTCCGTCGGCGCGCCCAGACCCGGAACCTGGGCCATCAAATTCGCAATCAAGATAAATACCGCGAAAGTGCCGATGACCGGAACGTAACGCCGCCCGTATGGTCCGATTACCTGATCGAGCAATCCTCGAATCTGTTCTATTACGATCTCAAGCAGTTGTTGTCCTTTTGTTGGGCGATCGACCGAGAGTCGTCCGCGCAGCAGAAGGACGCCGGCGATAACGATGATCATAAGAATGATCGACCAGACGATGTGTGCTGGAATAACCAGCTCACCTGCGGCCGGTTCGTGCCACTGAGCTCCGAACACTCCATAGATCGCCGGCATGATCGCCCGCTCGATGCTGAGCACCATCGGTCCGAAGATGTTGTTGAACTGCGCGACGAGCCAAGCCGGCTCGTGGCCTTTCGCGGCTTCGCCGGAGTGTCCGGCCGTCGCCGCGGCTTCGTGGCCTGCCTGCAATAGCGCCAGAATCGGTGCCAGCATCAGTTGTCGTTCTCCCTTGTCGTCAAGCTTTTGTATGCAACATAAGCGGCCTCGATCATCACCGCCACAGCCGGCGCGAACAACCCGGCCAATATCGCAACCGCGTCAAAGTAACCGGTCCTGTTAGCTGCCCACGCCACGGCTGCGATCACCAGCCAACGAGTGACAAACTTAATCATCGTCCCCGGCGGCGTCTTTTCGTTCCCGGTGGCCAGGACAGCTCGGAGCGATGAGTGCAGCCACTTGTAGTTTAGCAAGGCAAGCGCGCCGCCCAAAACGAGCCCGAGCATGAAGTTCAGATCGGTCGTTAATGCTGCAATCACGACGGCTATGGCGACGACTGCGACGATGTTACGCAACACGCGTCGCTCGACGGCTTCGGGAGCAGCGAACGAGTGCGAATCATCTTCATTTGAAGGCGAGTTGTCCGAAGCCAAGCTGTTGGCCGCCTTTACGACCGCTTGTGAAGCCCGGAATTCTAGCAATCCGGTGGAGAGATTGTCCAGCAAAGCGCAATTTGGAGTAGTGCGCACCATATTTGGACTGCGCCGCCCTTTTCGCATAAGACGACTACCTCATGGGTGGCGGCGCTTTCGTAGTGTGACGTCAAATCGGTAGAAAGCTCTGATGGACAAAGCCTCGCTCTTCTCGCCTTAGCACCGCACTACAAAAGCGCCGACGCGCATGCGAAAGTCAACCAATGCGAAAAAGGACGGCGCACTCCAAATAGGGCCGTCACATTCCTAAGGCTTCGCGTTCTCTTTCGGCTTAGTCAAATCGTATTTGCTGTCGATCTGGTATTTCTTGTAGTCGCTGTAGCGCCGTTCCATGCTTCGATTGAACTTCGCCAACAGCAGCACCCTTGCAGAGACATTTGCTTCCATCGCAGACGGCAACCAGACCTCATCGTCGATTTTCTCCTGGTCGAAGCTGAACGCCGTCGAAGCCCCGATCGAGGCCAGAAGCCCGCCCGCGAACTTGTATGAATCTACAAACCGCGCTTCGAGCCGGGCGACTTGTTGGGCCGCTTCATCGACCCAGATCGTGCCGGCGAGCTTGTTGACGAGATCTTCGTCACGACTCTTCGGCTTGAATCCCTTACGCGGCTCAAAGTCAAACGCGATCACTTCGTGTCCTCTAAATACCTCGCGACGAATCGAGGTGATCTCACTGATACGCAGAACATCTTTGATTTCCACCCTATCGTCGTCCTTATTTTCCTTCTCACCTCTAGCTCGAGCGCGCTCTTCTTTCTCTTCCTTCTTGTCCTGACGCTTGATGAGTTCTTCGACTTCCTTCTGTACCCGTTTGTCTTCCTTTTCCCGTTCGGCGGCAGAGATCTCTTTGCCGTTGACGCTGATCAATCGTTCGACGAACTCGCGGCCAATTGGGGTGACTTCATACGTCCGAGTATCAGTCTCTTTTACTCGCCCGTCGCCGTCATGCTTGCGCTCGATCTGGACCAGTTTGCAGGTGTAGCGTTCGCGCATCTTTTCGATTTTGTCCTGGTTCTCGGAGAGGGCTTTGAGGAGCGGTTCGAGTTCAGGCAGCGGCCGCGAGCCCGCGATTTGAGGGTATCGAAAGACAGCCAGCTCAACCGTGCGGTTGTGCTCTACACGGTCGATCGAAACCGACAACTCTACTGCCGCCTTTTTAATCTTGAGTGAGAATGGTTCCATCACGCCGTCGATGGCTCGGTAGTCGCCGTAGAACGTCTCTTCTACGCCGTCGCTGGTCTCGCGCTCGCGTTTCACGAGCAGGTTCGTTGAAGCGTCGAAGTATAGTTTCAACCGAACGCCGTCTTTCGTGAACTCGATGGCATTTGCTTCGCGGCCATCGATGGTTGTCGTAGCGGCGAGCAGGGGGACGATTTTATTGCGCCCCAGATCGTTGAGACGGCTGTTTGAGAGCTGTGAGTCGAGTCGCAGGCGTTTCGCCTCATCGCCCAACAGCGTGCGCAGCCCGCGTGCATCGAGACGCCATGCCGACTTGCCGTTGTAGCACTCGCTCACGTTGACGCCCCCAATTTCCAGATCGGTTCTCTGGTTATTCGGAGCGGAAGTCTGAAAGCTAAAACGGCCGGTTGTTCCATCGACGGCCTTCACTCTTCCGGTTATCAGCGTGCTTTTCAGACGTGCCGCGGTCTTACCTCCGGATGCTTTCTTGAAGCGGTCGATGATTTTGCCCGCTGACGGGCCGGCAGCAAGTGACTCACAGACAAAGGCTGCGAGAATCGTCGAGAGCACGAACAGTCTTTTCATTTGGACCTCTGCAACATAATTGTTTGAATCTTATTACGCCGATTCCTTGATGGAGAACGCACAACACCAGATCGCCTGCGGAAAATTTAAGCACAGAGGGGGAGAGGGGGAGAAGGGGCGACGAGGCGAGGGGGCGACGGGGCGATGCATCTCCTCTCCCTTCTCCCGCTCTCCCCGTCGCCCCTCTCCCCTTTGTCGCTTGATAACTTTGTGTTTATATACTGAACGGCCATGGACATCGACGTCATTCGAACTTATCTTCAGCTTGCTAAACCTGAAGACCTGAATCCGGCGCGCGTCGATGACTCGCGCGTTCGCGTTGAACGCTTGCACGAATGTCCGGCGTCATTTTATCGCTATCTTTATGCTGAGGTCGGCCGGTTTTATCACTGGACGGATCGGCTTGCCTGGACCGACGACCAAATTCGCTCTCATCTTGCGCGTCCCGAGATCACACTTTGGGTTATGTACGGTGAAGGCTCACCCGCCGGATACTTCGAGCTCGAGCGTCATCAGGACGGCTCGATAGAGATCGCTTACTTTGGAGTGATCCAGGAGTTTCTCGGACGCGGCTTAGGGAAGCACCTTCTCACGGTCGCCGCTGAACAAGCCTGGAGCGACGGAGCAAATCGAGTTTGGCTGCACACCTGCACACTGGACGATGCTGCGGCGTTGCCCAATTATCGACAACGTGGCTTTATGCCTTTCAAACAGGAAACCTACACCACGTCTCTTACGCCGGAAGAAGAACGCGAAGGCAGATGGCCCAAACCGTTGGCGAGGACGCCAGCAGGCAATGTGTCTGACTAAAACGCAATGATTGAACAACGTACGGTTGAAGCTTCAGAGGCGCGATCTCCAGAGGCGCGATCGGGTTTGGATCCGTGGAACCGCGCTGAATTGCCCGCGCCTCCAATGCCCAAGGGACTTGGTTGGATGGGCGTCGTTGGGCCGGGTGTGATTGTGCTCGGTATGTCCATCGGCAGCGGAGAGTTTTTGCTGGGGCCGGCCGCGTTCGTCAACTACGGGTTCGCTCTTCTGTGGATTACCACCGTCGCGGTGTTTCTCCAGACGATGTTCAACTTTGAAGTGATGCGATATACGCTCGCGACCGGCGAGCCGGCCATCACCGGGTTCATGCGCACCAGACCAAGCTCCAGCTTTTGGGGTTGGTTCTACGTGGTGATGTATTTTCTGCAAATGGGATGGCCCGCCTGGGCTGGAAATGCCGCGGCCGCGATATTCCTGCTCTCGACGAAAAGGCTGCCAGGACCAGCTGACAGCAACGTTGTTTATATGATCGGCGCCGGAACATTCGTCGTTTGTGTACTCGTTCTGCTTGTCGGACGACGGATCGAACGAACGTTGGAGCTGCTCAACTGGGTACTTATTCTTGTGATCCTTTCGTCGTTCCTGGTGTTGGCTTTGATGTATGCGGATTCCGCGACTTGGGTCGCGGCGGGCGCGGGGTTTGTTGGTTACGACACGACGGCCGGACGCTTCAGTTTTCTCCCGGCGGGCGCCGACTATTTTCTACTGGGCGCGCTCGCCGCTTATTCCGGCTGCGGAGGAATGGGCAACATCACTCTCACAAACTGGGCGCGCGACAAAGGGTACGGGATGAGCCAGATCACGGGCTATATTCCCGCGCTTGTGGGAGGGCAGAAAGTACACCTCGCGCACACCGGTTCAACCTTCACTCCGAATGAAGAATCGATAGGGCGTTGGCGCGGCTGGTGGCGGATCATCAAGGCGGATCAGTGGGCGGTCTTCTTCGTAGGCGCGATGCTTGGGATGGTGCTCCCGGCATTGCTGTACGTCGCGTTCCTGCCGCGAGGGAGCGAGATAAGGGGGATGGGAATCGGAGCAGCACTTGCGCACGCGATGGTCGGCAGGACAGGGGCTCTGGCTGCGGGTGCAGTGGCGTTCATGGGTGCGTGGATTCTGCTGAAGACCCAGCTCGACATAATCGAGGGAATGACCCGGGCTATCACGGACATCATTTGGACCAGCAACAAACGAGCGAGAGCCTGGCGCGGGGGCGATGTCAGAGCCGTTTATTACAGCGTGCTTGGCGTAACAGTAGTGTGGGGATTGATCGCATTACGCCTGGTGCAGCCGATTGTGTTGCTGCAATTGGGCGCGAACATGGCCGGGATAGTCTTCATCATTGCTTCAATTCACATTCTCTACGTGAACACGACGCTTTTGCCGAAGGAGCTTCGGCCTTCGTTAGGACGGCGAGCGTGCTTAGTTGCGATGGCGTTGTTTTATGGGTTCTTTGTGGTGCTCTGGCTCAGCAGCATGTTCTAACGGGGCAGCCATCGTATCGTAGACTGTCCAGTCTGCGATGTTTCAGGGCGCGAGTCTATCGGAACATACGAAACAAACTGAAACTGAGGCGGCGCACGCCGGACAGTTTCCCTGCAATCGAAGGTGCGCAGACTGGACAGTCTACGCTACCTCGGACGGGCAGCCGCTGGCAGAGTTCTAAGCACGCCCCGACACACGTTTAGCTGCATAAGCGCGGCCGCTTCTTTCAATTGGAATGTTTTGGCTAGTCCAAGTGCGCGGTCCATGTCGGTGCTCCCCACTCCATACAGATCCCAGTTTCCCAGCAGCGAGCTGAGCCCGATGTTTACTTGCGGGCCCCACGCTGCGGCATTCTGGTTGTCGAGATACCTCTCCAATTCCGGCACAAATCCCGCTCGGTTGAATTCCGCAACCGCACGGGTCATCTCCTCGAAGCCGCGATTCGAATCAATGGTAGCTGCGACTCCAGCGAGATGCATCAATCTCATTGCTCTTTCATGCGGCTCTGTAATGCCAGCGGCTCTCTGCTGATACTCGTTCAAAACTTGAGTAGCTCTCGCCTTGTCCTTGCGGGACAACCGTCCAACTAAGCTGCGCAACAACAGGACGCCATCCGAGCGCCAGTCTGAGATCTCAGAAGCGAGCGCCTCCGCTCGATCGAGATCGTCCTGGTTCAAGGCGCTCCATGCGTCATCGACGAGTGCCGCGTTTTGGGTTTGATGTAATGTAAATCTGGCGTTTGCCCGAATTCTATCATCGCTCATCTTCTCAATGAGCGCACTGGTGCGTTTGAACTCTCCATAGGACACACGAGACACTGCCCTTAGGATCAGCGTGTCTCTGAGCTGCGGATCGGTGGTCGTTTCCGCTCTGGATAGCCATGACTCGACCGTGCCGGGGTCGCTCAATACCAGATACTGCCGTTGTTCAGCCGGCACTCGTTGCAGCGCCTCCTGAAGACGAGCTCGAAACGCTGGCGCCCTCTCCGGCATGAAACGATCAAAGTAGGGCGCGAGCAATTTCGGAATTGCAAAGTCGAATACTGAACGCGGATCGAGACGAACTCCGCTCATGCCGGCCGCCGCAGAATCCAAATGACGAGACGCCGCCTCGTATGCGAATTCGAGAAACTGCTCAAGAGCCGCGGCGTCGCTGGGGCTCTGAGCAAACGGATCACGCTTGTTCTTATCTGATGAGACACGCAGGACGCCTTCGCCGAACGATGGAAGCACATAGTATGCAAACGTGACGATGTCGAAAAACGCAGACTGTCCCGCTCTCGCCTTCGCGAGCGCCAGACGATAAAGCTCATCGGCGGCTTGCACATCTTTTGATCGGATAAAACTCAGAAACTGCATCAACGCGCGGGAATTACCGCTCTCAGCGAGCGGTCTCGCCGCCCGCACCGCTCGCTGGACATCTCGCTGAGCGAAGTAGAACACAAGGTGCGATTGCAAATTAGTGCGTTCCCGATCCCGGCGAATGCTTTGCCCCTGAAAGTCGGTAGCAATCTCCCCACGACTCTCGATCAGCTTCGTCGCCCAATCCGGATCGTGAGGCAATATCAACCGGATTACCTGTGTGCGAACCGGGAAGAAGGAGACTCCCACCTGAGGTGGTCGTGTGTCCTGGTCGGCAAGTCTGTCAGCGGCTTGAATTGCGACTTCGAACAAGCGCCGGGCGCGCGGCTGATCGTAAGCCCACAGCATGTCGGCGATGTGCGC
>DASRIZ010000042.1:0-28276 GCA_035649735.1 Blastocatellia bacterium
GCGATCAATCCTGGCAATTCCGGCGGCCCGCTCCTGAATGCCCGAGGCGAAATGATCGGAATAAACACCGCGATTCAACCGAACGCCGGCGGTGGCTCGATCGGTATCGGTTTCGCTGTCCCGGTGGATATAGCAAAGCGCATCATCCCCGAGATTCTAAGCAAGGGCTATGTGTCTCGCCCCTGGCTGGGAATTGCAACCTATCCGTTGAATCGCAACATTGCGAGGGCGTTCCAGTTGCCGGTCGCGGAAGGCATCATAATTGGTGAAGTTTACCGGACTAGCGGCGCCGCGGCTGCGGGGCTTCGTCCGGCAACGGTTCGCGATAGCTTTTATGGTCTCTCACTTCAGCAATTGGGTGATGTGATCTTGTCGGTAGGCGGCCGGAAGGTTACAAACACCGATGATCTTCAAAACGCATTGCAGGACAAGAAGCCTGGTGAGACCGTGGATGTTGAACTGTTCAGACAGGGAAGCCGTATCACCGTGCCGGTCCGTTTGAGCGAACGTCCGGTGGAGGAACGTTAACGGACTTTTAGTTTATCTACCGCCGTTGCGCTGCTGGCGGCGGTATTCTTCAACGGCCGCGTCGTGCTCGGCAGCCGTACGCGAGAATTTATGGCGCCCTTCGGTGCCATTCACTACAAAGTACAAGTCTTCAGTGTTGTCGGGATACAGAACTGCTTGAATCGATGCACGGCCGGGGGACGCGATCGGGCCGGGCGGCAAACCGCTTACAAGATACGTGTTGTATGGTGAGTACCGGTCCCGATGTCGTAACTGGTTTGGGTTGCCGTCGTAGTCACCCGCCAATAAGGCGGCGTAAATAAAAGTCGGATCGCTGGCCAGCGGCATGCCGCGCTTGAGTCTGTTGAAAAAGACCGACGCCATGTGCGGTCGTTCATCCGGTATCTTTGCTTCTTCCTCGATTATCGAAGCCAGCGTGATTACCTGATGTACGGTCAAGCCAATCTGGCCTGCCCGCGCAGTCCACTCGGGTGTGAATACTTCAACAAAGCGATTGGTCATCAATTGAATCAGATCCGCCGGCGCGGTCTTCGAGTTGTAGTTGTAGGTGTCGGGGAACAGGTAGCCTTCGAGGTTGCGCGCGACCGGGGCGATTCGTTCGATGGGCGTCTGATCGTCCATCAGACGAAGAAATTCTTGAGCCGTTGCCTTGCCGGTTTTTGTTGCGAGCGTCTCGGCGATGTCAAACCGGTTGAAACCCTCGGGGATCGTAACGCGTTCGAGATCGACGTCGCCGCGGCGAATCTTGTCGACGACTTCAAGAGGCGAGATCGGGGAAGCGAACTTGTAATCGCCGGCTTTGAGATTGCTGCCGCGGTTGGTCAGTCGCAGATATATCTTGAGCGCGAGTGGATTTGTTACGACGCCGGCTTCCACCAGCCGTGCGATTATTGTCTGCGTCCCTGACCCCGGTTCGATTGTGACTATTCGATCGGCTGACTGGTGTTCGACCGGTGTTGTGACGGTCTTTCTTATCCAGAGCGCGGCAGCGCCACCGGCGACGATGACGATGAGGAACAGCCCCAATAGTGTTCGAAGTGGCCGCCGCCTACCAACAGTCATAGAGATATGAAGTTGCCTGCCAGACTCCTGTGGTTTAGTTCTTCCCGTTCGCCGCGGACAAGTAATCCTGCAGGATTATCATTGCCGCAAACTCGTCAGAACGTGCGCGCCGCTTATTCTTTGCAAAACCCCGCTCGATCATCATTTGTTCTGCCTCGTAGCTGGTAAGTCGTTCATCTTGCATAAAGACCGCGACTTCCAGCTTGGCGCGCAGCTTTTCTACAAATCGCATCGCCCTCGCCGCAGCATCTCCGATTGTGCCGTCCATTCGCAACGGTAAGCCGACCACTACCGCTTCTGCTTCGAGATCATCAACGAGCGACCTTAGGCGAGCTATGTCGCGATCGTCGCTGGATCTGGCGATCGTTTCGACCGGTCGCACAGATATGCCAAGCGCATCTGATACTGCCGTTCCAATGTTCTTCGTTCCGAGGTCAATGGCAAGCACACGCATTATTGAGAGTATAAAATAGCAAATAGAAAATAGAAAATAGTTATTCCTTGCGCCTGACATTTCCTGCAGGTTAATATGTTTATGTCTAAAGCTCGGTAAGGAGTACTCGATGCGGTTCAAGACTAAGATAGCCATCGTCGTCTTTTCTACAATCATCGCCTTCTACGCTATCGTTGGCAGCTTCATGTCGAAGTCGGGCCAGGTCGTTGCGCGTGGAAGTCAATATGGCCAGCTTCAGATATTTGACGAAGTGCTGAGCCACATCATCCGCGACTATGTCGATCAACCTGATCTTGAGAAGGTCAGGATCGGCAGCCTCCGAGGGCTTGCCGAGGGACTCGATCCATACAGCGCCTATTTAACTCCCGAGCAGGTCAAGCAGTACGATCCTAAGGCGGTTCGCGCCGAGACCGGGTTGCTGCTTTCTAAGGTTGGCGGCTACGCGTACACAGTCGCGGTGCTTAAGGGGTCGCCGGCGGAGCAAGCCGGGATACGCTCCGGAGATTTTATCGAGTACGTCGGCAAGGTCCCATCCCGAGATTTGAGTCTCTACGACATCGAACAACTGTTAAGCGGTCAGCCAGGAACCTCGACGGAGATCCGCATCTTGCACCAGGGCCAATCCCGCAAGGTCACCTTGAGCCGAGCGAAGATCGCTCAACCGGCGATCGAATCGCGCATCGAAGAGCCCGGCGTCGGCTATATCAAGATAACGACCCTGTCCGAGGGCAAAGCGACAGAAGTGAAGAACACGTTGACCGATTTGGTCGCAAAAGGTGCGCAGAAGATCGTGCTTGATTTACGAGGCACCGCCAACGGAAAGCTGCAGGAAGGAGTGGCGGTGGCTAACCTTTTCGCGGGTTCGGGCACAATCGCCCGAGTGCTGGGCAAAGGTGACAAGGAGACAGCGACCTTCGGCGCAGACGCGAGCAAGGTGGTGTTCAACGGGCCGCTTGCGGTGGTAATCGATCGAAGCACTGCTGGACCTGCCGAAGTGATAGCGGCGGCGATTCGTGATCAAAAGCGCGGTGAGCTGGTGGGCGAACGAACATTTGGTACTGGCTCGGACCAGCAACTGTTCAAGCTCTCGGACGAGGGCGCATTGCTGATCACCACGGCAAAGTACGCGCCGGCGACCGGCAAGGCTTTTATGGAGGAACCTGTAAACCCAACCGTAAAGGTCGATCGGCCGGTCGAGGCGGAAGTCATTCTGCCTGACGGCGATGACGACGAAGACACGGAAGAGAAGCCTGATCAGCAGCCGCAAGTGACACCACCGAAACCGACTCCGCCGGTTGAGGACGTACAGTTGAAAAAGGCCTTCGAGATAATCAAGCAGACACCGGTCAAGGCTCAGGCGGCACCGAAGCGCGCGTCGATGAAGACTGTGATCCCCGATACGATGACTCGCGAGCTTCGCATTTCGACTTAATAAAGTTTTGTTGAGAGAGGTAGTTATGAAAAGCCGCTTCTCGCGAAGCGGCTTTTTTTGCGGTCACTTGACTCTAGCCTTTGAATACATTTCTCAAAACGAACCACACGTTTGCGGGACGCTCGGCAAGACGGCGCATGAAATACGGGTACCAGTAGCGGCCATACGGAACATAGACTCGCATTCGATATCCCTGCCGCACCAGCCGTTCCTGCAGGTCTCGCCTTATCCCGTAAAGCATTTGAAACTCAAACTGGTCGGTTGAAATGTTCTGCTCTTTTGCAAACTGAATTGCTGCTGAGATCATTTTCTCATCGTGAGTTGCAATCCCGTGGTATATGCCAGAGCTCAAAAGGAGTTTCGTGAGCTTGATGTAGTTCGCATCGACATCCGCCTTATCCGCAAACGCGACCGTAGGCGGCTCCTTGTACGCGCCCTTGCACAGTCGTATCCTTGCCCCAAGCTTCAGCAGTTCCTCGATGTCCTTTTCGCTGCGGTACAAATAAGACTGAATGACTATTCCTACGTTTTCAAACTCTGCTCTCAATCGCTTGAACAGTTGAAGCGTCGCGTCGGTCTTCGACGAGTCTTCCATGTCGATACGGACGAAGTTGTCATAGCGAAGCGCTGTCTCGACGATCGTGCGAGTGTTTGCGTAACAGAGATCCTGGCTGACATCCAGACCCAGTTGGGTAAGCTTGACCGACACGTTCGAGTTGAGAGCGTTGGCGTGGATGCTTTCCAGCACGCGCACGTATTCGTTTACTTCTTCGCGGGTTTCGGCTTCGGACGTGATCGACTCGCCGAGATGGTCGAAGGAGGCGCTGATCCCCTGTTGGTTTAGCTTGCGGATCGCCTCGATAGCATCTGTCAATTCCTCGCCGGCCACAAAACGCCAGGTGACGTTGTTAAAAGACTTAAAGCGAGTGAGAAAGTTTTTGAAGCGTTCGCTTTCGGAGAGATAGAGGAAGACCGATTTTGTCGCCATTGTGGGTTGCCTCAGCTGCCGATCTTGTGGCGGATCTCAGCTTCGGCGGAAGGAGAATAAACCAGCAGCTCAAACGAAATCAACCAATGGCCTGTAGGTTGCAACATCAGGACCCACCGCTGTCGCGTGTGGGTATGCGCGGCCCCGGTTGCCAGGCCCGGTTGGGAATTTGGCCGATGTTTGCCGCGTCGGCCAGCGCGTGTATAATTCTGGCGACTTGCACGGACGCTCTATGGAACGCGAAGAAAAGAAGATCTTCCAGGAACATCTCAAGCGCGCAGGACTCAAACGCACGACTCAGCGCGATTTGATTCTTGACGTGTTCCTCGATACTGAAGGACACGTTTCCAGCGAGGATTTGTATTCGATTATCAAGGCTAAGGACCCGTCCGTGGGGTTTACGACTGTGTATCGTACGTTGAAACTCCTCAAGGAGTGCGGTCTGGCTCGAGAGCTGGAGTTCCACGACGGGCGAATGCTGTACGAGCATGACTACAAGCACACCCATCACGACCACTTGATCTGCACCGGTTGTGGCGCGTTGATCGAGTTCTACAACGAGCAAATCGAGCAGTTGCAGGATGAGATCGTTCGCCGCTATCGATTCAAACCACTACACCATAGCCATCGCATCTTTGGAATTTGCGCGGACTGCCAGAAAGCTCAGAAGGCTGCCGCGGCAAAGGCGCGAGCTTCCACAAAATAGAACTCTTGGCGGCGATTCGCCTACGCTGCACATGTTGCTCACCGTTAACCCCGCACCATATTATCTAGTCAACGGTCAGAATAAAGATGAGTGCAGCGGTGCATGAACAAAATTCACTAACGACA
Source organism: Blastocatellia bacterium (assembly GCA_035649735.1). Taxonomy (GTDB): domain Bacteria; phylum Acidobacteriota; class Blastocatellia; order UBA7656; family UBA7656; genus Onstottus_A. The sequence continues at coordinate 5,296 of DASRIZ010000042.1, forward strand.
GCAGCCGGCGAGGAACGCAGTCTCGGCGAGATTCAGCGAATCGCTTTACGGCCGCAGTTCACGGTTCGTCACACCGTAGCGTTGGGATGCGAGTTCCAGCCGCATGCTCATGCCGCGCTTACAGTGACCGCAATTCTCGCGGGAGTGATGACGACGACGATCGGCGAACGGGTGTATGACTTGTCGGATGGCCAGATCGCTTTTACCAACGCCGGTCAGACGCACTCGGGTTTGGCGTCCGAGGTCGAGTTTGTGTCAATCGCCGTTAGCCCGGTACTGGTCAATGAGTTGGTAGCCGAAATCGGTCTGACGCGCACGTCGGCTGAGATTGTCTTTCGCACCAGCCTTACAGCAGACGAGACAATTATCGGATTTGCGCGGGCCGCCGCGAGTGAGATGTCCGCTGAACGGGTTGGGCATTCGGCGATGCTTGATGCGCTGGTGCGTCAACTTGTGATTCATTTGCTGCGCTCACACCTCACGGTGCGAAAGTCGGACCAGATCGAACTGTCTCGTGCCGGACCCGTCGACCGGCGGCTGCGTCGCGCAATCGAATTTATGCACGACAACTTTGATCGCGAGATTGCGGTCGAGGAGATTGCCGCCGCAGCTTATCTTTCCGAGTATCATTTCGCCCGGTTGTTCAAACAGATTTGCGGAATTACTCCTCATGTCTATCTAGCTAACCTGAGGTTGGAGCGCGCGCGCAAAATGCTTGCGGAGACGGGTCTTCCTATAAGTCAGATTGCCTCGATGGTGGGCTACCAGAGCCAGAGTCACTTCACAAAGATGTTCAAGTCGGTTACAGGTGTCACTCCCCGCGCCTACCGCGAGGCCGCTAAGTAAAGCGGTACCCTATGCTCTTGCTGGATTCTTGATAGCCCGCTTTTGCGGCGTGTATACTCAAACCGCGAATATCGCGCAACGTTATCGCGCACTTGAAGTGTCTACACGTACCCCAAACACCCCAGCTCGACGCATCCAAGCCCAAAAAGGCCTGCTGTTCGCTATATTGTTTGTCTTCGTGCTTGTAGTGAGATCGCACCTCGCCGGCCAACAATCCGGCCAAAGCACCGGAGCGGCGATAATCGGGGTGATCCAGGATGACCGAGGCGCTCCTCTTCCAAACGCCAGAGTTACTCTTACCTCCGGTGATATGGCGTCGTCTATAAACACCCAGGCCGACGGCAAATTTGAGTTTCACAACCTCAAGCCCGGACAGTACCGCATTACCGTCGAAGCGGCCCGATTCCGCAAAGAAGCTGTGAATGTTACCCTGCGCCCGGATGAGACGTACGCTTCCCCTCCGATCAAGCTAACCCCTTCGTCGTTGCACGTAGCGGTTCTGGACTCCGCCAGCCAGCCTCTCGCCGGCGTAACAGTGAGTCTTTACGCGAAGGATCGCACCGCGGTCGGAGCGCTGGCGGCACGCAGCGTGAGCGACCAGTACGGCGACGCGTACTTCGGAAGACTCGCGCCTGGTTCGTTTCAACTTAGCGCGACGCTTCGCGGGTATGATGAATACCGCAACGATGTATTCATTTCGCCGGGCATCACTACGGAGTTTCCCCTTCAACTGCTGGTGGCGCCGGTCATTCCGATCAATGAGAAAGCGGCGTCACGCTATACGGTTCCCAATCTACCCTCGAAGAATGTTCAAGCGGTGTTTCAGGACAGCGACGGTTGGATGTGGTTCGGTACCGACAAGGGTATCGCGCGGTTCAACGGCTCAGAGTTCAAGTCATCGGCCGTTGCGAGATCTGGCTTTGAGGCGTTCTCCGGCGATGACGTGCGCTCGATCGCAGAAGAAAAGAACGGGACTATCTGGATCGCGACGACGCAGGGCATTCGACGAATTACCAAGACCGGCGAGCAGATTGGATCGGCATTCGGTCAACGCGACGCTCGACAAGTTTTTGTCGATTCACGCGGCGACGTATGGATTGCGGCCTCGAATGGCCTGTTCCGGTTCGATGGACAGGGGCTGGGTCCCTTCGCGCACTCGCAGGAATTGCGGTCAAATGATGTGAGGGGGATCGCCGAAGACAGGGACGGGGTCTTATGGATTGCGACCGCTAACGGGGTATCGATTCTCGAGCGCGAAAAGCTTTTCTCAATAGAGAGCTGGCGTGAGTCGAAGGGCGTAACAAACCAACCCGATAACCAAGTTCACGCGGACGATAATCGGAGCATTTTTGTCGATAACGCCGGACGAGTATGGCTGGCGACCGCTAACGAGCTGTTGTTGATCGAAAAGGGAAGCGTGCAAAGGCCGGCAATAAATGCGATGCGAATTGCCGGCACGTCACGCGGGGGAATTGTGCGGTCGATTGGAGCCGATCTCAGTGGCCGCATGTGGTTTGGAGTCGAAACCGGTGGAGTAATCGTTTTCGATCCGGCGCGCCGCGAGTCTCAGCGGGTCAACTCTCTGGACCGCGATCGCGTCGCTGCGATCTTTGCCGGACGAGACGGGAACATCTGGTTTGCGACAGACAACGGCGTTGTCAGTTCTGATTCTTACAGCTTTGTCAGCTTCACAACCAGCCGCGGCCTCGCCGACAACGACGTGCAGCAGGTAGTTGTGGCGCCGGGGGTTCCGGGTTCGCGTGGGCGCGGCGGATTGTGGTTCCTCACGCTTGGAGGGGTGTCTCGTCTGGAAGGAGAGCGACTGGTCCCGGTCGAAGGATTTCGAACCGGAATAAGTGTTCGCGCGGTCGCGTTTGATCGCGAGGGTTCGGCGTGGTTCGCGACCGACCAGGGCGCGCTGAAGTGGACGGGAGAGACTCTTACTCAGTTCAACGAAGGCAGCGGACTCGCCTCAAATAATGTTCAGTGGGTCAGCGCAACGGCGGGCGGCTCCGCGGTGGTGTTTGCGACTACTCGTGGCGTTTCTGTGTTTCGAGACGGCTCGTTACACAACATCGAAGGGCTAGCCGGGTACGATGTGCGCCACGTGTTCGAGGATGGTGACGGGCGTCTGTGGTTTTCAACCGCGCGCGGAATTGTCGCAGCAGATCCGCGAGTGAGCGGCGACGAGGTGATTGACCTCTCTCGAGGCCTGGCGGACAACGATGCGCGATGGATTCTTCGATTCAAGGACCGACTGCTTATTGCGACGCGCGCCGGTATCCAATCGTTCACCGGCACGTCGTTCACTACATTCGATCCTGAGCCGTCTAATACGATGTTCGTTGACCGTGACGGCTATCTGTGGGCGGGAACCGACGAAGGCCGGGTCAAGAAACTCTTTGACTTTGGCGGCCACGTGCTTTCCACCGTGTATTCAGGTGAGATACACGCCCTGACCGGCAATCGGATCAATTCCATTTCGCAAGATCCAGAAGGCCGGATCTGGATCGCAAGCAACAAAGGAGCTGTGCGGCATATTCCCGTTGCGATCGCTCCACGGGCGCAAATTTCGCTCGAGGTTGATGGTCACGCTCAAATGTCAGAGGCAAACTCCTACTATGTTCCTTATGGCCGCCATCGCCTTACTTTTCACTTCAGCGCTGCGAGCACCAGCGGACAACCGCGTTACGTTTATCGAATCAACTCCGACGAAGGCGAGCAACCCTGGGAAGTCTTGCCGGTCCAGCAGGGAGCGGAACGCGACGTTTCGCGGCTGGATCTTGACGAAGGCGCGCACACGTTCGAGTTGATAGCTTTGAACCGCGATCTGTACGGGGCGGAGGCGCCCGCTGCAACCTTGTCGCTGCGAGTTGGCTCGCCCTTCTGGAAGAGCTGGTGGTTTTATGCCTTGACTATTGCGTTGATAGGATTGGCTCTGGGAGGCGCGTTTGCGGTTCGCAGGTTTGGGGAGCGCGAATACATCCTGCCACGGGAGTTGCGCAGTTACGTACCGATCGAGCCGAATCCATTCATCGTCGGAAATCCAATTCGCACAGAGAAGATGTTCTACGGCCGCGAAGACGACTTTCGCTACGTACGCACAAAGCTTGAGGGAACAAGCCAGGGAGTGGTGATCGTTTTTTGCGGCGAACGTCGCGCTGGAAAGAGCTCGATTCTTTACCAGGTAGCGGGCGGGCGGCTCGGCGAACGGTTTATTCCGGTGTTCATTGATTTGCAGGAGATGGTCATCGCATCGGACTCGGAGTTCTTTTCGAGGATATCCCGAGTGATCTCCGAATCAGTTGCGAAAGCAAACAAACGCCCGATGATCGAAACGGTTGGGGCGCATGGCGCGGGCGGCTCCGTCGATAGTATAGCTTTGGCCGGCGCCGCCCCGACCGCCGGTGCGAGTCAGGTACCGCTGGCTCAGACTCAGAAAATCGGAGTTCCCGAGTTCGGCGGACGAAACCCGTACCCGGTGTTTCTGGATTTTCTGGATGAAGTGCTTGCGTCGATCGGCGATCGCACTCTCCTGATTCTGATGGACGAGTACGAGCTGCTTGAAGGAAAAGTGGATGAAGGAAAGCTATCGAATGAACTCTTTACGTTTTTAGCGGGGTTGATGGATAACAAGGAGCGGCTGGCGCTGATCTTCACCGGCTCTCGAAGACTCGAGGAGCGCGACAGAAAGTATTGGCGCGAGCTGCTGCGAAGGTCGTTGTTTAGGAAGATCGGATTTCTTTCAGAGAAAGACACCGCGAGATTGATCACCGAACCCGTACAAGGGCGAGTGGTTTACGGCCGCGGGGTTATGGACGTCGTATACCGGTTGACCGCCGGCCAGCCCTTCTACACACAGGTAATCTGCCAAAATGTAGTGGACTTCATGAACGAGCATCAGCAGAACTGGGTGACGGTCGCGGATTTGGGTCGGGTGATTACCGATATCGTCGACAATCCTCTGCCGCAAATGATCTATTCGTGGGACGCGTTATCGGACGACGAGAAGCTGGCGTTGTCGCTTCTTGGAGAAGTTCTGACCGATGGGAACGCATATGCGACGGCCGGCGAGTTGCGGGCATCGGTAAGAGCGAATGATTACCCGGTGAATCTCTCGGAGAACACAATCAGGCTTACTCTGGAAGAAATGTTTCGCCGAGAATTGCTGGAGAAGAACGCTGCCGATGGATTTCGCTTCAAGATCGATTTGCTCCGTTTGTGGATTCGAAGGTCGCATTCGATTTGGCAAGTGGTGAAAGAAGTAAGGACGCTTTAGAATCGAACCCGGTCCTTTTGCAATCCCGTGGAGTGTCGCAGCTAGAATGCCAAACAATCCATACCTGAATCGCGTGGCCATAAAGGATCCTGCGCAGTTCTTTGGGCGTGTGCGAGAGATCTCCAAGATCTTTTCGCGCATCGGAGCGTCGCGGCCGCAATCAATTTCCGTTGTCGGCGAGCGGCGCATTGGCAAGTCCTCCTTGCTGAACTTTATAAATCATCCTGACGTGCGTCGACGATTCCTCGACCAGTCAGATTCCTACGCCTTTGCGTTTATCGATCTTCAGCAGAAACGGCGCCTCACGCTCACCGAGTTCTTCAAGGAACTGTTCGCTCTGCTTGCGAAGGAGACCGGGGACAAGTCGCTGGCCAAGCTGCCGTCATCCTTTGATTCGTTGCGAGTAGTCCTCGAAGGGTTTCGCGTTGACGGCCGTAAGCTCGTGGTGTTGTTCGATGAGTTTGATGCTATCACCACTAATCGCGCGTTTGACCTGGAGTTCTATTCTTTCTTGCGCTCGATCGCCAACAATTACGATGTCGCTTACGTAACCAGCTCGGCGCGCGATCTTCAGGAGTTGTGTCACACTCAGCTAATTGCGGACTCACCGTTCTTCAACATTTTTACCAACGTCTTTTTGCGCGCGTTTACTCGAGCCGAAGCAATGCAGCTAATCAGCAGGCCGTCGGTCGAAGCCGGCGTACCTCTCGAGGGTTATGCCCGCCGGATATTGGAGATCGCCGGTTACTTCCCGTACTTCTTGCAGATCGCCTGCTCAGCTTACTTCGATCATCTTCTTGAGAACGACGGCAAGCTCGATCGACAGGAGGTCGAAGCGACGTTTCTGGACGAAGCGAAAGGGCAATTCCGATTCATATGGGACCATCTGAGCGACAGCTTCCGCGGCTCAATTCGGGAATCAATTGAGAACGGCCGCGTCGAAAAGGAGCACGAGCACATTTACGAAGACTTGAAGCGTGCAGGCTACTTCATACAGGACGACCGTGGTCCTCGAATTTTCTCGACACTGTTCTCGTCGGTGATCTCGCGGCCGCGAATCATCACAACCGAGTTGCGCGAGACGGACCGAGCGGCAATGGCCGTTCACGATGGCAAGACCGAGAAAGTTGTAGCACCGCCGCTGATCGAACCGGAGGGGCATATTGGACGGTTTGAGATCCGCCGCACGCTTGGCGCCGGCGGTATGGGAGAGATCTTTGAGTCGTATGATACGGACCTTCAACGAACCGTTGCCATCAAGGTGCTCGCGTCGAAACATATTGAAGACGAGACGATGAAACAGCGCTTTTTGAGGGAAGCGCGGATGGCGTCGCAACTCAATCATCCGAACATTGCCACGATTCACGAGATCGGCGAAGCATCGGGGAATCCATATATTGTTATGGAGTATGTGGAAGGGCAAACGCTTGCCGAACGTCTTGAATCCGGCCCGCTTGCATTAAACGAGATTGTCGATGTCGGTGTGCAAGCGGCAGAGGCGCTCGCCGAAGCGCACGAACGCGGAGTCGTCCATCGCGATATCAAGTCGTCGAACATAATGATCACATCGCGGGGCAAGATTAAGGTGCTCGATTTTGGGCTCGCCAAACCGCTTCCTGTTCTAAGCCGGGCTTCCGGTAAAGGACGTCTTACTGAATCGGGAGTGTTGCTGGGCACGGTCAGTTACATGTCGCCCGAACAGGCTACGGGACGAGGCGAAGTCACCAACGTTTCCGACATATTCTCGCTTGGCGTTGTTCTTTATGAGATGACTACCGGGCGGCTGCCGTTTGAAGGCGAGACTTATTTTCAGACCATAGAAGCAATCAAGAAACGAGCGCCCGCGGCGATAAAAAAACACCGCAAGGACGCGCCCGATGTCCTCGTCGCGATCGTCGAACAGATGCTTCGAAAGGACCCCGCCGAGCGATACCAGCTGGCCTCAGAAGTTGCGCGAGACCTGATCACTCTTTCGAAGGACCTCTCTCTAAATGACGCCAATTAACTTGAGGCCTCGCGCTCGTCAATTGGTCGTAGCGGGTCCCTGTTCCTTGTGATGCTCGGGGCTGATCGATATTTCATCCTCGTAGTGCGACTCGCGGGTGAACAAAACAAACCCGGCGCCAACGATCGCCAGAACAAGTACCAACACTATTGCAAGGAAGTACCAGGGAAGATTGGGAGCGTCCGGATTGTTTGGATCGCGGCCTCCGATTGCCAGCAATACGAATGGGCCTACGACAACTCCAATCAACCCGGCGACCAGTGCTATCCTATCGAACACGCCCTCCTGGGGGACCTTCAAGTGCCAGCCCCAATACGCGCCTATGACGCCGGCGATTAGCGCGATGACGGCAAACAGCGAGCCGCGCCTCACATCGCTGAGCAGGTAGCCGCTGACGAACTGCCCTTTGTTACCTGCCGACAATCTAGTGTACAAAAACAAGGTTAGACCCAGCGTCAGCAATGCGACGATCAGTGAGTCAATGATGCGCAGCTCTTCGCTCAGCCAGCCTATTACGAAGCCTCCGATCAGGAATGCGCCGAGCGCCGCGCCAAAAGCGACCGCAGCCGCAGTATCCGAGACAACGTCCGCTGTGCTTTCCCTCGTGCTATATGCAACCCCGGTGAACAGCAAAGATATGATGACCTGTAGGCCGAAGGTGAAACCTAATCCTACGAGAATCCATTTGAGACGGTTTTTCATAGTAAGCCTCCTGATGTCAGGCTCGAGTCTCACAGCCCGCAAGCTGCTCGTTGCCCGAACCCAACGCCTCGAGCCGGACCGGGTTGCTTCCCGCTTATGCTCGGCTGAAGAAATGAGAACACAGGGATAGCCGGAACTGAGACCATCTGAGTCTCGTGGGTGGGACCTGACGGGTTGATGAATGCTTGCGGCACCGTTCCCCTCCCAGCCCTTCTTTTGAACGGTATCTTAGACCTCTGCTTAGTTAGTGTCAAAGCAGGCCATTTCGTTGCATTTGCAGGCTTCCGGTAATACGCGGCAGGGTATCAGTCTACCCCCATCGCGCGCAGACATACAACCAGCGCAGCTGACATCAGATAACCGATACCGGTGTAAAAAAGGAGTTGAAGACCGGCGATACGCCAGGAATTGGTTTCGCTTCGAACGACCGAAACCGTTGACAGGCACTGTAGCGAAAAGAAGAAGAAAACAATAAGGCCGAGGATTGTCGAGGTTGTGAATATCTTTCGATCGGTTCCAGAAAAGGTGGCCGTCCGCATGTTCTCGAGCAGGCCCGCCTGCTGCGAATCCTGATCCTCACCTACGTGAAAGACAATTGCCATTGTGCTGACAAAAACCTCGCGAGCCGCAAATGCCGAGATCAATCCGACGCCGACTCGCCAATCTACTCCCATTGGGTGAAGCGCCGGCTCAAATGTCTTTCCTAACTGAGCCGCAAATGAGTGATCCAGGTCGCTCGTTGTTATCACGGGCGGTTTTGCGCCTTCACCCGACACTGGCTGGTTCGATCCGAGACCAAAGTTGGACAGCAGCCACAAGCAGGCGGAGATCACAATTATCGGTATGCCCGCCTTTCGAAGGTACGCGAAAGATCGTGACCAGGTCATTCTAACGGTAGGCCTTAGCAGGGGCTTTCGATATACGGGCATCTCCATGGCCAGAAGCGATGTTGAGCGTTTTCGGAGAATAAACCTGCTAATCAACCCGGCGACCAAAGCGCCAATCAGCAGGCTCAAGAAATAAATGAGTCCAAGAGCAAGACCGGCCTTCCAGGGCGCGCCCGGCAACAATGCGCCCAGAAGCAGCGCGTAAACCGGGAGTCGAGCGCTGCAACTCATCAACGGCAAAATCCAGATGGTCAGGAGTCGTTCGTTACGCGCGGGGATCGTTCTTGCAGCGAGCACCGCCGGGATCGCGCACGCGAAGCCCGATAACATCGGAACAAAGGACCTCCCGTGCAGCCCTAGATAGGAGAGAGGTCGATCGACTAGCGCGGCGCCGCGAGCCAGGTAGCCTGAATCTTCGAGCAGCGTCATTAAAAAGAAGAGAATGACTATCTGCGGAAAGAACACAGCTACCGCGCCGACTCCTCCGACGACGCCCTGGGCGAGGAAATGCGAGAACGGTCCTTCGGGTAAAAGGGCAAGCAACAGCGATCCCGCCCGCGAGAACGTAAAGTCAATCAAGTCCATGAATGGTCTTGCCGCCCAGAATATCGCTGAAAACAGCCCGACCAAAACCAGGAAGAAAATAGGAAACCCGAGCACGCGGTGCAGAACGATACGATCGATTCGTGCAGTGAATGAATCTTCCGCTAGAACAAAAAGATTCTTGTTTTTAAGCGCCCCGCTGTAAGCCAGAAGATCTCGGATGGCATCGTAAGCAGAAACCGGCTCCTCAGGCAGCTGTGCAAGCTCGCTCAACCGCGTCACTGGTTTTGTCAGTGCGGTCTTCACCGCGGCCATCAATTCTGCGGCACCCCAGCCGGTTCGCCCATCGACGGCGAGCACCGGCAACCCGATAGCTGCCTCAAGCTTGCGGATGTTTACTGATTGCTGGATCCGCGGGAGCAGGTCCATCATCGTTAGTGCGATGACCGTGGGCTTGCCTTGACGTGCGACGAATGAAGCGAATCGGAGGTGTCGTTCGAGTTGAGTGGCGTCTACAGCGACGATCATCGCGTCGGGCTGAACCGAATGATGCCGGCCTTCGATCACTTTGCAGGAGAGGTCTTCTTCCGGTGACGATGCCGACGCACTTTGAACTCCCGGTAAATCAACGAGCAAAACCTGCGGCCCAAACTCCGATTTGCTTTTGCCGCGCGAGAGAGTGACGGTTACGCCTGGATAATTGGCTGTGTGAAAGCTGCCGCCGGTGAGCGCATTCATCAAAGCGGTTTTACCGGCATTCGGAGGACCGGCAAGACATACGGTGGCGATCTGAGAAGCTGTCTCAGAGGGAAAGTGTGGACTGACTTTGGAGTCGGTGTCGGGCAGGCCCGTTTCTACTGAAGACATTTCCGCTCACTGAAGCGTGATCCAGGCGGCTTCTCGTCGTCTGAGGGCGAGTCGCATTCCTCGCACCATCACAACCAAAGGATCACCCAGCGGCACTGACTGAACCACCGCCAACTCCTCACCCGGGGTAATGCCAAGATCCAGCAGGCGGCGCCGTTCGTCAGCGGGTCCTTCAACCCCTGTGACCAGATATGGCTGGTTATGAATCGCGTCCAACAAACTCATAATTTCCTCTCACCGTACTCTGTGTAAAATGAAAATGAATTTCAATTTGTCCGGCACGGCAAGAATAACCTGTAAACCGAACAGGTGTCAATGGAAAGTTTAGTAGGGTGAATGTGTCAAAGGCGGGAGAAATCAAGTCCCCAGCTTTGAGCTACAGCCGGGTTAGGAAATCCTCAAAGTTTCTTACTCTCGGCGGCTTTTTCCCCCTCGCTGCCGCAATCGAATGTCCTTCGTCTCGGAGACGACGCGATTGCTCCTTTACACCGCCGGGAAACTTCTCGTTTAAGCTCCCATCGTCTCTGATCACGCGCCAGTAAGGGGTTATTTGCTTTCTTCCATTCTGCAGATCTTCCTCGGCCGCTTCCGCTGCAATACGAATAAAGATCCCGGTTGTCAGAGGGCAAGCCACTTCCACGTTATTGTCGCGCGCAAGTCTCGATCGGATTTCAGAAACGGTTATTAGTTTTCCTTTTCTCGTTTTTCGGATGAGCGCATCGACATCAAGGGGCTTCGGGATGAGCATCATTCCCGTTCCCAGCCTTTTACTCATGAACGACGGGATTTCTACGAGCTTTGAGTGCTCTGAGTTTTCGAGCTTTTCTCGCCACTTCGTCCGTGATCTAAATGGCATGCCTCACCTCGCTGAGAGAAGGACCGTTGTCAGTCGGTTATTAGTCTCGCTCGCATCACACCTGCGAACCTCGTCTCTTATTCTCGATGTCGCGTGCCTGTTCGAGCCACTTTAGAAGCTCGTCGATGGCTTGCAGCTCGTGATGCTCGGGCGCGAGTTCCTTGTACCTGAACAAGGCTGCGCATGCGGCATTCAGATTATCAAGCCGGTAATAAACAAGCGCCAGATTGTAGTGTAAAGGCGAGAACGAAGGCTCGAGTTCAGCAGCGCTTTCGTAGTGCAGCTTCGCAAGCTGCAGATCACCGGCATCGTAATAGAGGTTGGCGAGGTTATAGTGCGCTTCAACGTGACGCGGTTCGTTCTTGAGGGCTAGTGTGAAGCAGTCAAGCGACTTCGCCATCCGGCCTTCTTCGAGCTCAATAATACCGAGGTTGCAATATGCGTCGGCGAGGTTGTCTCCTTCGGTGATAGCTTCGCGGTACAGTTCGGCGGCTTTCGAGTCCCCACGCTCGTGAAGCTGCAATGCCTCTTCAAAAGGGCTCAGCAGACGCGCGATCTTAGCCTGGGCCGGCTTGAACAGATTCATCTGTCCCTGCAGCTCCGCTTCGACCTGCTTGAGCGTGAGACCCTGCCCGCGAAGCTCTCGCACTCGACGGAATTGAGTCAACGCGCTGAAGTCGTAGAGCGCATCTCCGGCCTCGGTGGACAGCGCGGCAGGAACAACGCCTTGTTCGGTCCAGCGACGAATCACACGTTCGCTGAGACCAAACAGCTGTTTGATTTCGTGGACGGTATAGGTCGATTTGACCCGTTGATAGTCGGCTTTCGACGGCGCCGGGGCTGGGAACCGAAGAACCTTGGTATCTTTCTTGGACATCCGATGAAGCTCTGCTTATGATGCTTTGCTCTTTCGAGCCTTCTTCGGTTTTGCTTCCTCCGCTTCTTCCTGCTGCTTGGCTTTGCCTGTAGCTTTCACCATTGGCTTGCGCTGTGATTGCTTGATGCTCTCCTTGAGTGCCGTCATGATGTCGACCGTCGGTTGCTCCTCCTCGACAAAGCCGGCCACTTCCTTGCCCTCGATCTTCGCTTCAATGATTTCCCTCAGCGCGTCGCTGTAGCGGTCACGCATCTCAATCTCTCCGATAGAAGTCACCATCTGCTCGACAAGGGTGTGTGCAAGCTTCAACTCGTTCTTATCGATCTCGTGATGCTCGAGTTGCGGCACCTCTGTAATCTTCCTGACTTCTTTCGGATACCGAAGCTTGTAAACAATCAGCCCTTCGTCCTGCGGCGCGATGGCAACAAAGTCCTCGCGGTCGCGCAGCACGACTTTACCGAGACCGACCTTTCCGGTGTCCTTCAGCACCTCTCGCAGCAGCGAATAGGTCTTCGCGCCCACCTCTCCGTCCGGACCCACAAAATAAGGTGAGTCGTACAGCATCGGCGGTATCTCAGACTTGTCGACGAAGCCGACGATGTCGATGACTTTGGTTGTCTTTAGCTTTACCTTCGCCAGATCGTCGGGTTCGAGAATGGCGTACTGGTCCTTGGCGTACTGGTAACCCTTGATGATGTCATCCTTTGAGACGACTTTAGAGCACTTCTTACAGCGCTTGTCGTAGCCGATGGGGCCATAGTCGTCCTTATGAAGTTGATTCAGGTGAATCTGTTCGGACGTCTCGATCGCGTTGTACACGCGCACGGGAATGGCGACCAATAGAAACCGGATGTGACCTTTCCAAATTGAGCGCATTTGATATCTCCTCGAGGGCTTGGCCGGATTATACAACGATCCGATCGTTAAACGTCAAGAATACAGGTGCCGGGCAGGCAATTCTGCAATTCTCAAAGCAGGAATTACAGGATTGCACGCCCGGCACCGGGTGCGGGTGCGTTACCGTGAGAATTGCAGGCCTGGCAACGGCCTGTTATACCGATTTTCCTGCCAGCCATTGGCGGCCGGGCGCGCACATCGCCACAAAATTACAGACTCTGCAATGCGCCTCCGGGTTCGGCGGGAAGCTCTCCGGTAAGGATGAGGAAACCAGCGCCTGCATTGTTTCATCGATTGCCACCACGCACGCCTCGCGGTCCAACAAATCCTCGGTCAGACAAACCTCGACATCCGGGTCGAGGAAATGTAGTGTCACTCTCACATCTGTAGCTTCGGGAATCAAATCTCGCGCCGCAAGTGCGTAAGCCTGCATTTGCACCTGATAATCAGCAGCGGCAGCCTCAATTTCAGCGAGCATCAGGAGATTGCGATCAACTTGCTCTTCTGGCTCAACCTGTAAGAATTCGAATGATAGTTGATTCCGGCCCGGTTTCGCTGTGCCGCCGGTGCTGTACCTGCCCGGTCCTGAATCAGGCCTGCCGCGGAACCTGTTGGTCTTGAAATCGATGATCTCGACGCTCACCCCTTCTCCATTCGCCGCCCGCTGGACCACCAACTTGTCGATGGTGCCAGTTAGAATTCCGAGCGGGCGCCTCAGACGAAACCGCTGCTCGCTAAAGACCCCAACGGACGGCCGCCCGTCGGGCGCGCCGGCGTTGGTCGATGCGCGAGCCCTTTCGATTCGCTCGCGCACTTTGCTGCCAGCATAGTTCTTCGCCAACGGAAGGATGTCTCGAAGAGCGCTGTCGATATCAATTTCTGAAATCCGATCGCCTAGCTCCGCGGCCCGTTGAATCAACACTTCCTTGAAGCTGTTCTTCAAACAGTCGTTCAGATCCTCGTTCTGGCTAAACTTTTCGCAGAACCGATGCATGACCGCGCCTCGAAGCGTCGCCGTCAGATTGGCAGGCGGCTCGGGAGCCTCCGCGTCGTTCCAAACCGCTACTTCATCCTCGCTCGGTGCATGGAGAACCCGGTCGAAATAATACTGTCTCGGACAGCGCCGATAGTTCAGAAGCTGAGTTACGCTGAATCGGTGGATCGCGCTAAATGGGTCCGACTGAATCGATTCGACCAGGGGAAAGGCTTCATCGGTTGGTGGCGCCATCTCAGGCGAAACGATTCGAGCGTCATTCAGACCTGGCGTTTCGTGCGGAGCGTCCAGCAAATTCAGCGTCAACCGCAAGTCGACGCCTTCATCAGGACAGACGTGCCCGGTTGCCGCGTCTCTTGCGATGCCGAACCCTTTGCAAATCCAGTCAAGCCAGGAGCTCCGAAGACTCGCGAGGTCTCTTGCTGCTCCGGAAAGTATCAAGCGATCCTGAGCGCGGGTCGCGGCTACGTACAGCAATCGCATGCTCTCGAATTCCTCACGCCGCTTCGCGCGTTCATTGAAAGCCGTAAACGTCGATCCCCCAATCTGCCTGCCTCGTCCATCAGGAACTTTCAACGTCAATCCGCGATGACGATCGAGCGCCCAAAAGTCGCGCCGGTTGTCGGGCTGGCGATGAAGATCCGGGATAACAACCACCGGGAACTCCAGGCCCTTCGATTGGTGAATCGACATCAAGCGAACGGCGTCGGCGGAGTCATCGATTTCTCCCTCGCTTTCGCGCCCGCCTGCCTCCTCGAAATCCCGTACGAAGCGCACGAAATCGCGTATCAAATAGGCACCCGATCGCTCGAATCTTTCAGCAAGCGTGAAGAGCTTTTCGAGATTCGCAAGCCGCTGAGCCCCGTCAAAGGTTGCCGCCGCGACCGTCCGATACTCAGAAATCTCAACCGCGGATCTCAGCAGCTCCGATATGCGCGATCGCTTCGCTTTTCTCGTGATTTCACCCAACAATAAACCCACATCATCGAGCGCCTGGTGTTCCGAAGCGTCAATAAAGTCAATCAAGGGGTGTTCCCGAACCGCACTAAGCAACGGGCGAACACCGCCGTGCTTTTGCAGTCCCGCCGGCTCCTTAACTCCAGTTCGCAAAGGCGCGCATCGTAGGGAAAGCAGTGTGTCGTCGGATATACCGCAGATCGGCGAGCGAAGCACGGCGGCGAGCGCGACTTCATCAGTCTTGTTGTCGAGGAACCGCAAAAGCTGGATGAAATCGTCTATCTCCTCGCGCGCATAGAAGCCCTTTCCCTCAACTGTCAAATATGGGATTCCCGCTCGGCGAAACGCTGACTCATAAATGTGCACTTCGGTCATCGCTCTAAACAGAAGTGTGATGTCGCGGTACGAGATTTGGCGCAGTCCTTGTTCGCCTGAGCTGATTGTCTCTTTTCCAACGATCGAGATAATTCGGGCAGCCAGTTGTTCAGCGTCCCTCGCCCGGGGAGGCTCCTCCGACCAACGGTCATCCTTTCTGTCATCAGCCCTCAAATCGATCAACAACTCGACAAGCGGCGGCGGGTCCTCATCCTCGCGAGCACTCACGCCCGGTTCGTGTTCGACGTAGCCAAGTTCGTTCAGCTCATCGGAGGCAAGTGCTGCGTCGCGAACAAATACTTTTTCGAACAAAAAGTTTAAAAGGCGAATCAAAGGGCGCTGGCTGCGAAAGTTTCGGTTGAGCAGAACCGGGAGTCCGTTACCCGCTTCGATACGCTCGGTCATTACCCGAAAGACATCGACATCGGCGCCTCTGAATCCGTAAATCGACTGCTTCCTATCGCCAACGATGAAGAGGTTCGGCCGTTGCGTAAACTTTATTCTGCGATTGGTGACTTCACTCGGATTAGAGTCGACGCCGGATCCAAGCACGAGCTTCGCAAGCAAATCGCGTTGCAACCCGTTTGTGTCTTGAAACTCGTCGACCAGGAAAAATTGGTATCGTCGAGACGTTCGACGCAAGACCTCGGGACGTTCGTCGAGAAGGCGTAGCGCCAGAATTTGCAGATCGTCGAAATCGAGCGCGGACTTCCGCCGCTTTTCCTCACCGAGGCGGCGTTCGATGCCTTCAACAACCCCTACGAGTTCCTGCGCATACCTGCTCGCATAGAGATCAAAGAATATCTGAGGAACGCGGCCGCGAAGATCCTTTTCCCAAATCAATTCATCGAGTGAGCGCACGAGCTCTCGGATCTTCGGCTGTGTGCTCGGGCGCGTCGCTTCGCGGAATTTGTTAATAGCTTCGCAGAAATCGGCCGGCAAGCTCGATTCACGCGAGGAGGCCAGTAGATCGTGCAGCCGCGGCCAGCGATCCCTCGCCTCACGTTGCTTCGCTTGCACGGTCGCAGAAAGCCCGAGAGCCTGGACGAACTCATTTATCTTCAGGTTTGTTGCTTCGATCGCTGAATCGTAATCGCGAATTGTTTTGTGACTGGCGTTGGTAGTTTGCGCTAGCCAGTCAAAGGTCAACCCCTGATTGCGGATCGAGCGATAGATGTCAATCAGGCCCCGCACCAGGCGAGCGCGCCCCACCGCAGCCGCCAGTTCGGTAAGCGCGTGATGTCTTGCGCTGATAAACTCGGTGAGCGATTCTTCGGCGACTGCTTCTGCCAGCATCGACGACTGGTGAGCGTCCAGCAGCGCAAACTGCGGATCGATGTCAGCCTCGACTGGAAATTCGCGCAGCAGGCGCGCGCAAAAACCGTGAATAGTTGTGATGATCGCGCTATCCAGCGTCCGCTTGTGCCGCAACCATTTTGCCCGCTCGTTCGGAGACGCCGACCATAGCAGGCCATCGAGCTCGCGTCTGAGCCGCTCTCGCATTTCGTTCGCCGCGCGGTTTGTGAAAGTGATCGCGACGATTTGATCCACGCTTATGTCCTGCGTGCGAAGGATGTGCAGATACCGTTCCACGAGCACAGTCGTTTTGCCCGCGCCCGGACCGGCGGTTACCGAGACGTGACGGTCGAGGGTGTGAGCGGCCAATTGCTGCTCTGGTTTTAGCTCCCGCACATTCGATGAGCGATCGGCGGCTGTGGACGTGCGGCCGCGTTCCGCAAGGTCGATCGGCGTTGGTCGGTTCTCTGTTGCTTCGTTCGTTCGCGCGTCCTCGGTCATCGGTCCTTTCCTCGAATGCGAAACTTCTCATAGCGGCAAACCGACGAGTAATCGCAATGCGGGCACGAAGCGTCCGGCGCTGAAGGATTGACCTCGAATCGACCAGCGCGCATGCCGTCAACGAATTCCCAGATCCGGGATTCCATCTCACCGCGAATCTTCTTCCAGTCTTCATCCGGCAAGCTCGATGATGTGGTCGGACCGACTCCCGTATAACTCTTCATCGCAACTCGATAGAGGCCCTGGTTTCGCCGCCCGCTTGCTCCTTTCATGGTGTAGTATCCGCCGCCGGCAATCTCGTTTCCGGGCAACAACAGCTGTTCGAGGGCCATTAGGTAAATGTGAAGTTGCAGCGCGCGACCCTCGCGCATGTCATCGAGAGAAGGGCCTTTCGACAATTTGTAGTCATACGCGATCGCCGTGTTGTCACCGGCCACATCAACGCGATCGATCTGGCCGCGTAGCAGCAAAGTGTCCGATTCTCCAACCGAAGCGCGATAAAGCCGCAACCGTTGCTCGGTTGAGCGCGGATCGACCGAAGTGCCGGTCATCCCGAAGCCGAGCTCGAAATAGGTTGGTCGCACATTTTTGGATTGTGTTTTATCTTCAACGCTCAACTCGTACTCCAGGACCTGTTCGAGCAGCAGCTTTCGTATCTCGCGGTCTATGCGCCACACTTGAGGATTGAGCGGCGGTACTGCCCTTTCGCGCGCGTCGAAAACCGAGTCTGCTACTTCACCAAGCTCGCGCCGAAGTTCGGCCCGATCATAGCTGGTGAGCAGTTCGCCTCGATGTCGTTCGAAGAATCGCCTGAGAACCTCGTGCAGAAGACTGCCCGAATCGAGCGCCGACAGATCGAGCGCCGCTTCTCCTCGCGGTTCCAGCTTCAGCAGCTTCTCGGCGAAGAACTTGAACGGACACCGTCCATACAGACTCAATTCGCTTGCGCTGAATTCGTGATGGTCGTCGTATTGTGAGGCGAGTCGCTCGAGCAAACTGGTGTCGTAAATGACGCCATCAAACCTTCCGAAGCGCCGGCTGCCTCGTTCACGTTCGATTTCGATCCGTCGCGCAACTTCCTGGCGTAGCAATCCGCTACCGCGCGCCATCGATAACATTCGGGCGATAACCTCTTGCGGGAAGTTTCCTTCCGTTTGAGCTCGGTGCCGACTCCGTTCATCCTGCCGCACGAGCAGCATGGAAAGCTCCGGCATTGTCGAAGCTTCAAACAGCGTGCGCCCATCAAAATCGCTTCGCACAACTTCCTTTTTGACGCGCGCTGGCGCAACGGCGTGAATCAATTCACCAATGTAGTAAGAAGCGACCGTTTCTGCGCCGTCTTCCGACACGAGCGGCCTGCTCAGGTATAGGCGCTCGGTGGCCCGACACGCGGCTTGATAGAAATAGTGTTCCTCTTTTAGAAGGGTGTCAGGCGAGATGTCCTCGAGATTGAGGCCGTAACGCTTCAGTCGATCTCGTTCTTCGTGCGGGTAGATCCAATCGCGCGATGCGCGTAAGGGGAAGCCGCCTTCGACCAGCCCGGCGATGAATACCGCCCGAAATCTAAGACCGCGAACGTCGGTAGCTTCCAGTACCTTCAATCCTCCGGCGTCGGCGGCGCTGATCGTGAGCGTTTGCGCTTTTACAGAACGCATCGTCTCATCGAGAAATGTAGCCAGCCTGACCGGCGGCGCCGAAGACCGCTCACCCGTTCGGTCTTCTGAGATATCGATGCTTCGAGCCGCCGCTGAAAGCGCGCGACGAAGACCGTCAAGAGCCCGAAGGTCGAGCGTCAATGCCGGGAGCTCCAGCTCTGAAACACCATCGGAACCTCTAACCTGCTCGTTGAACCGAAAATGCTCGAGCATTAGCATTAGCGCCCTGCGCAATTCACCTGTTCCGGCTTCTCGAGGCACTCGTGAAAGTATTTCGCCAAAACGTTCGACAACCAGCGACGACCACGCGATCGATGCTGGGTGGATATCACGAGCCGGTTTCGCTCTTCGCTCAGATCCGGGGAGGGGTACCTCGACCGGTTCGGCTCGAAAGGCCAGCCGCCTGACAGCTCGCGGATCGGAAGTTGCCTCAATGACTGCGTCATCCGAATCCGGTTCGTCTTCCTCGTCGGATTTCGATTCGCGTTCAACACGCAGCTCGGGAGGGCGTGTCGTTAACTGTCGAGCGCGATTCACCCAGCGATCCAACCTCAACTCTGCGCCCACGAACGCAATCACATTCTCGAGCTCATCAGCGTCCCAATGACCGACGCTTGCTTCATCGGGACCGCGCCGATAGCCGGTCACGTTCAACAAATGTTCGTACTCTCGCTTGAACCGCGCGCGCAGCAGTTCCAGTTCGGCCTCGGACAAGCGGAAGTATCCAGATTTGATCAAGTCCGCCACCGGGCTTACCTTCGCCGTTTCCAAAGCTTCCCGGCTCAGCTCAATCAACAACTCGAACAGCTTTACAGCCGCGCGCGCCGCCGGCACATCGGCCAGCGGAATGCGTCGGTTGAGCGCGCAGGGTATTGATTCTTCCTTGAGAATTCGGGCGATCGTGTCTGAATACGCCGCCAACTCGCGGACAACAATCGCGATTTCTTTGAGCGAATAGCTGTCTACCAGAACAAGCCGCTTTATTCGCTTTGCTATGGCCCGGATTTCGGTCTGGCGGTTCCCGCATTCGAGGAGAGTGATGGCGGTCTCGATGATTTCATTCGGCTCTGATGCTTCGGCCGTGTCATCGGCGGGCAAAGGATTGAACAACCGAGCGCGTAGAGTCGAGAGACCGGCGTCTGCTGTCTCCGTATACGAATCCTGTCTTGTGTCGAATTCTGCAGTCGAGTTCAGCTGGGCAATCGTCGGCGAAAAGGCGCGGAATACTTCCAGGTTGTGCTCGTCCCGATTCAGGTTGACGATGACCTCGGGGATTTGGGGTATCAGCAGCCGGAGCATCTCGCCCTGAACCGGCGTGAAGTCGAAGAACCCGTCGAGTACCAGCAGTCGAATCTTGCTCAACCACGGGAGCGCTACCCTCTTCCCATCAACTTCGCCTCTCAGTACATCGAGCGCGCGCAACTGATCGGCATCGTCTTCGGTAAGCCCCGACTCTGTAAGAGCACGGGAGTAGGCCGAATAGATGAGCGCCATGTCTCGGTCAAAGTCTATTTGACGAGGAACCTGTCGCGGGGCATCAGGCGTGATTGGTACTGGCTCACTATCCGCTGATGCCAGCGGCAAGTCTTCGGCAATATCAGAATCCGGTTCGTAGAAATCACGGGCTCGCGCGATTACTATCGCAGCGAACTCCTCGGGGCGTTTTCCGGCTCGTTGAATTTCGCCTATCAACGACGCGATGCTATTGATGCACCCCTCTCGATGCGCGAGCGAGGCGATCGCTTTGAGCTTTCCTTCACGCGCGAGGCGCTTGATGATTTGCGAAAGGAGGCTGCGCTTGAGAGGAACGTCTTGTTGATCGATGGCGATTCGAGGAGCGAGCGTCAGCGTCGTCTCTTCGTCGGTTGCCGTCGCCAGTATGTATCTCGCAAACCCTCGAAACAGGTGTACCGGAAGCGAGCCCCAAACACCGCGGTTGCGAACGCCATCCAGAAGCCGATCCGCGGCCAGTTCGAGCAACGGACGCGAGGCCGCCAGGTACAGCAAGCCTTCTGCGGGCCCGGAGGCAAGTACATCCGCCGCACGCTCAAGCAGGCGATCTCGATTGTCGCTCAGAATGGGGGCTAGCCAGATCTCTTTGGACACTTCTCTCCCGAAGTTGGACCGATGACAGTGCCGCGTTCAATTTCGAACAAAGTCTATCAGCAGTGAGCGAGGATTTGGAGTGCGCCGCCCTTTTTAGGTTTAGTGGCCTTTCGCATGCGTGGCGGCGCTTTTGTATTGTGGTGCTAAGACAAAAGAAAACTTGGCGCACTCGCTCAGCGATACTCAAAGGTTTCCCATGGCCTTAGCACCACTACGAAAGCGCCGCCACGCATGCGAAAGTCGTATGATGGCAAAGAGGCGGCGCACTCCAAATAAGTTTCGAATGCGGAAAGCGATTTTTGCTAGCGTCCTTTGAAGTTCGGCTTTCGCTTCTCGTGAAACGCAGCGGTCCCTTCCTTAACGTCTTCACAATAGTTGGTCACCATTATCGCAAGCGCCGCGTCTTCCAACGCGTTCTCCAAATCCATCGTTTGCTGTTTGTACATCATCCGCTTGGTCATTCTTATCGCGATGGGTGGTCCTTCAGCGAGTGTTTCGGCCCAGCGCCGAGCGGCGGGCATCAACTCCGCGTCGGCCACTACCTCGGTAACCAGCCCGAGCTCTTTTGCTTTCTGCGCGGGATAAACTTCGGAGAACAGGCTCATCCGCAACGCCTTCTCGAGACCCAGAAATTTTGGAAACAGGTATGCGCCGCCTTCATCCGGGATCAGCGCAAACTTGAGGCTGGTGTCGCCAAGCTTTGCACTCTCTCCCGCGATACGAAAATCGCAAGACAGTGCTAGAGTGAGTCCGCCGGCCACCGCTGCGCCGTTTATCGCCGCGATCACCGGCTTGTCGAACCGTCTCAACAGGGTAACCAGGCGATGCATGTTCTCTCGCATTTCTAGCATCGCCTCCATTCGGTGCCCCCGGTATCTCGCGGGGTATTGAAAATCGCGGCTGATGTCGCCACCGGAACAGAAGCCTCGCCCCGCCCCGGTTATGATTACTGCTCGCACCTGCTCGTCATCGCGCGCATCCGAAAGCGCGGTGATGATTTCGTGCACCATCACTTCGGAGTAGGCATTGAGCTTTGTGGGCCGATTCAACGTAATGGTTGCGACTCGATTTTCTTTCGAATAGATGATCTCTTGAAAATCCATGTAATCTCCTGGACGTAGCGTAGACTGTCCAGTCCGCGCTCGGACAGTTTGGTTTGCGATCTGTGCGCAGACTGGACAGTTTACCCTGCGTGGGGTTGCTGCGAGCTAAGCGCAGACTGGACAGTCTACGCTACATAGCCCTCACCTTCCGGTAAACTTTGGCTCGCGTTTTTCCATAAACGCACGAACGCCTTCTTTGTGATCTTCGGTCATCGAGCAACGCATGTGCGTTTCCGCTTCGCGATCGAGCAGCGCTCTGAAATCGGTACTGGCCGCCAGATTCACGTTTGCTTTCATATAGCGATAGCTTGTCAAAGGCCCGTGCGCGATGCGTGATGCAATCTGTTTGACCTCGGTTTCGAGGCTGTCGTGCGCCATAATTCGGTTGACCAGCCCAAGCCGGTGAGCCTCGTCAGCATCGATTATGTCACCGAGAAAAAAGAGTTCCTTGGCTTTCGGTCCGCCTGCGTATCGAGCCAACAGCCACGTTGTGCCGAAGTCGCCTCCATATCCAACCTTTGCATAGGCCGTCCCAAATCGCGCCTTGTCCGAAGCGATACGGAGATCGCAAGAGAGGCAGACTCCGAGGCCGGCTCCCATCGCGAAACCGTTGATCGCGGCGATCGTTACTTTGGGCATGTTAAAGAGCAGCCAGCTAAGCTCCTGCATCCGGCGCAACCGGTCAATCTTTTGCTCGAGCGTTTCATTGTCATCCTGGGCCATGGTTGACACGTCGCCGCCGGCGCAAAACGCCCGCCCCGCGCCGGTGACCACTATGCAGCCGATTTCAGGATCGACACTCCAGGCGTTCAGCGTATCGATCGATCCGGTAATCAAATCCATGCTCAGCGCGTTAAGCTTGTCCGGACGGTTAAAGGTGAGAGTTGCCACGCGATCAGAAACGTTAGCGAGTATTACGTCGTCAGCCATAATGTCCTTTCTGAAGCTTGTTTGATGGCGCGGGATTATATCAAGAAAGAGAGGTCCAGCCGAGGTTGCATCCCCTCGGCCCAAGCGATATGGTTCAGCCCGAACTAAGCGAGTATCGTTCACTAACGCACTAAGAAAGCCGGAGGAGTCACGATGCAACGGATCATAAAAGGCACAGCCGTTTGCTTGTGTCTAATGGTAGCTCTCACCGCATCCGCAAAACTCTCGTTCGCTCAGTCTTCCAATGCCAATGCAGCGAAGCCTTACGATCCCTCGCTATTCAATGCGCTGCGTTGGCGAAGCAT
>DASRIZ010000043.1:0-3593 GCA_035649735.1 Blastocatellia bacterium
TTTGATACGGATTGGGCAAGTCATTGGTGGGCTCGACTTCGTCCTGAGTGTAAGCTCCACCACCACTCATCGTCATTACGGCGACGGTGATGAATATCATCAATCTCGATCGATCCGCGTCTGGCATCGACGCCCTCCTTGAAAGAATGCCGTTGACGATCTCGATTATTCCAGGAGGTTTTTAAAGTACCTTACGACGTAGCTCTGGAAAAACCTTCGATACTTTATTCAGCAGATAATCACCATAGGTCCCGCTAAATTCGTGAACGCTGGTGCGATCCCAACGCTCTTCCTTGTTGTCATTTGCTTTCGCGTCAATCTGTATCGGCCGGACTTCCGCGCTGAAGTTTGGGTCGAAGAAGAACGGAAATGATAATCGATTGTGCCTGGTCAGATTGCGCACGCGATGTGGCGTGGATAAATAGCGCCCTCCCGTCATGCGATCCAGCATGTCTCCTATGTTGCACACAAACGAGTTAGGTATGGGCGGCGCGGCTACCCAACGGGACTTTATTTGTATCTCTAAGCCTCCCGACATGTCTTGCCCGAGTATAGTCAGCAGTCCATAGTCGGTGTGTTCCCCGACTCCCAAGTTTGATTCAGCCGCTGTGTTAGGCGGATGCGGAGGATAGTTGAAGATCCGAAACAAGATCAAAGGATTTGATGTATAACGGTCGAAAAAGTAGGATTCTTCCAGGCCGAGGCTAAGAGCGATGCCGGTCATCAGTGAATTGCCGAGTGTTGTCATCGTCGCGATGTAAGCCATAAATGTCTCCCGGAATTGCGATATGCCGGCTGGAAAAAGATTTGGGCCGTGCAGCGGCGTCCCTGCCTTCACCAGCGGGTGATCATCCTCAAGCTCAGCGCCAAAGTAGATCCCCTCCTTTAAGTCAGGCTTGCCGGACGTCAGCTCGCCGCCGACGGGGAAGTAACCGCGCCAAGCTTTGCCGCCAAGCGACATTTTGATTGCGAGCTTTGTCTCAAGATCTTGCGCAAAAAATTGCCGGCTCACTTCCTCAAGCCGCCGCTGGAGATGTTCGTCCACACCATGACCGACAATATAAAAGAACCCCCAGTCGCGACATGCTTGTCCAATTCTGCCCGCGACTTCATCGCGACCTTCTTTTCCCGACACCAGCGCACTTACGTCGATAACAGGAATATGTAAGTGACTTGAGTGTGCCATCTTGTCTCTGCGCGAAGATCTATTGCTTGCAACGTTTAACGCTCCAGCTGAGCCACGCGAGGTTTTGCGAGACTCACTCCGGTTGGTTAGGGCTGTTCGTCGAGTTCTTTGAGGACTCTCCCATCCTCCGTTCTCCACTCAATAAGTCCGTTCGCGCTGCCGCCCTCGATCACCGCTGCGGCTGCACTAGGACTAGAAAACTCTGTATCTTTGGTAAACTCGTAAAAGCCGTCCTTCTTGACGAGCGTGCCGTTGGCAATCAACTGGTTGCGGAGCGTAAGCACATACGGATACTTCTTTGCCGACTCGCGTTCCTGCAAGACAGCCGTAGAGCCTCGAAACACCACAAAACCGTCGGGTGTGCGACGACCACGTCCTTCAGCGCCCTTCATGCGGCAGAAAAGAATGCCGCCGGATTGCTGCTTGGCGGCTGGTTGTCCGACGGGGATTAGAAGGTCGGAGCCGAGCACCGGCAACAGCTGACGAATGTGCGAAAGGAACACCTCCATATCTTCGCGGTCGGATTCGGGTAACTTCGCGCCACCAGGTTGGTTCTGCTCAAGTGTGCATCTGCCGACTTGTGCGGCTTCCGTGAGGACCCTGTTCTCGAGGTATCTCACATGAGCCTTAGTCAGATTTTCATCTTTGCTGACAAACACTATCGCTGAAATCCAGAATTCCTTGGTCTTATGCTGCTTAAGGCGCTCGCGGATAACCTCAGCCTCGCCGATATACGCGCGCGGTGAGCCGGACAGAGGATCGCTGCCGGACAGAATGTAAACGCCCGCTTTGTCAAGTTCCTCGCGTTGAAGCAGCTCGTCGAGCTCTGTTCGCGGCGCTGCTATTGCTTTGCCAGTCCAATTGGAGATTTCGGCTGTTCGCAGACTCTTCGCATCTCCGCGAGGCAAAAAAAGTTTGATTGTCGCTGACGTCATGGCTGGTTTTAGCAGGATCCTAACTGACCACGGACGTCGTTACCGGTGCATTGATTGAGCGCCTTTTTAACAACAAGTAGTCCCGCGCGATTCTTTCGCGGCTCAACTGAGTTGCCTATGAACGAAATCGATGATCTTCTCCATCGCCCTGGCGGCGTTCGGTGAGTTCGCGTTTCTGCCGATGAAGCCCTCGGCTTCGCCTTCGAAAAGCTCCAGCTCGAGATGGCCGCCGGCTTTGCGGTAACTTTCGACGAAGCGTTCGCGGTCGGGTTTGGGATGGGCCATGTCGGCGGTGCCTTGAATATAGAGGGCAGGGGGTAATTCCACTTTTTCTCCGCGTTCGAGCGCGCGCGTGGGGCCGCCTTCGGACATAGCTTCCTCTGTTCCCCAGAATTGATCATGGCTCGGCAGCACACGGTCGGCAAACTCAGCATGCGCTCCGCCGCGGGTTTTGAGATCTTTGGCGTAGTGATAGCGTCCCAGAGGATCGATGACGGGCCAACACATGACGACGCAGCGTACGCTTGCGTCGACCTGCACAGTGCCGGCGGATAGCGGCAGCGCCGAGTAGCGAGGATCGCGCGGCCGCATCGCTGCGAGCATCGCTTGATGCCCGCCGCTCGAATTTCCGAGAAGTCCGAAACGTTCCGGGCGGCTGCGTAAATCGCCGGAGCGGTTCTTGAGCCAGCGGATCGCATAATTGATATCGGCCAGCGCAGCAGGATAAGGCGCAATAGGTGGCATTCGCCAATCCAACGCGGCCACCACTACGCCGCTTTTTGCCAGCGCCTCGTTGAGCGCCGTGTCATTAATGCGGTCGCCTCGACACCAGGCGCCGCCGTGAAGCTGGACTATGAGCGGGAACGGGCCGCTGCCGGCCGGTTTGAACAGCCGAAGCAGCAGCGGGTTGTCGCCGTGGCGAAGATACTCAATGTCCTCGATTTCAAGATCGTGATTCGTTAACACGATTGCTTCCATGATTGCGTCCTTTGCGCCTTGGGCTACGTCCCGACACGACACACCAGATACGAAAGTAGCATCTCGTCTCACAAGTGCGATTAGTAGATCATTGCATCATGCACCGTCAGTTCCGGTAGCAGCGGAAATCTTGTGGCCCTTCGAAGTCTTGGATTTGGGCTCGCGCTAGCTGTTGCCAGCTTGGCCGGAATGAGGTTCCAAGTGTCCATGAGATAAAAGCCATCGCCTACCAAGCCTTCGGCTAATCCACCGCTACGAGTTTTCCATCGCGATGCTCCACCGTTTTGCCCGTCATCTCCATGCCGGCTTGCGCGGCGAGCACGAAGCCGTTGCCGAGCGTCTCAGGACCGGGGAGGCGTTTGCGCGCTTCTTCGGGCGCGTCTTCCGTGGCGATTGCCTGCTTGGGACTGAAGGCGACGACACAGACATTCCATTCGCGTTCTTCTTCGGCGACGAAGCGCGTGAATGTTCGAATGGCATCCTTGCTGACGACA
>DASRIZ010000044.1:0-11301 GCA_035649735.1 Blastocatellia bacterium
AGAGGGTCGGGGGTTCGAATCCCTTCGCCGGCTCCATCATTCCCGCACAGGTCAGCTAGAACACTACTGTCCAGCCCTCCTTCTTAGCCTGGGCCTCAGTGTAAGACACGCCGTCAACTTTCAGCCCCGCCTTGTTGAGCACTGTGATGATCCCGCCTTTATTGCCGAGCTGCACCGTTGGCTGCAATGCAACCACCAACGTTGCACCAGCGTTGATTGTGCCGGACAGAGTCTGCTTGTGCTTGAGTTTGTCTGCGATTTGCCATCCGCTCAAATTAATTGCACTCGGCGACGCGTTCAGGATTGTGACGGTTTCGCGTTCCGGCGCACCGCCAACCGGATTCACAAGCGCACCCACGATGCGAACCTGCTGATCGGGCTCCGTAGGACCTGGTTCGGGACCCGGAGTCGTGCCAGGTATCGTGTGACCCGTCGTGTCATCCGTGTGCCAGGATTGAGACTGAAACGCCAAAAAGACCGCCACCCACTGCTGCGTCGACGGGAACTGGAGCATGAGACCTCCGTCCTGCCACACGCCGTCATCGCCCAAAAACGGGGCGACATTTCCCTGGTTCATATGAATGTCGTGAATGCCGTTTCCCGGGAGGAAGTTGAATATCTTGTCCTTGGTAGTCGCCTCCGGTCCCCAACGCTGGCCAAAGGAATAAACCGTCGCGTCCGGCTCTTGAATCGCCCGCTCGATGAAATGCTCGAGCTGGTCGCTCAGATCATTATTCGGGCCAGGCAGGCTCGCAGGAAGAGTCTTCATATCGACGCGGTCGAATAGATTTGCGCGGATGTAATCCAGGGCCTTTCCTCCCGGTGCGCTCGATTCCGGGTTAAAGCCTTCTGAGAGATCCGGAAGATGGGCGGTGATCGGATGCTGGAAATTGTCGTTCAACAAATACAGCAAGTCGGGCGGGGTTTTCGAGGATTTTACATTCACCGCTATGCGGTAATGCACACTGCCGGCGAGAATATGAACCTGATAATGGGGAGTGGACTGGTTGTCCTCTCGTTTCGCAGCGATTGCCTTTCCTTTTAACACTCCATAGCGGGCTAGTGGCATGCGAAGCTCCTTTCTTGCTCTCGGAGAAATCCGTGAGGACTGAGTCCCACAAAGGACATGACGGAGATTGCCGGCGAGCCAATGCGGAATCCTTTAGCGGAATTATTGAAAGAAGGTTAAGAGCCTTGCATACGTCAGAACAGGACAACCGGGGTCAGACCTGAATTTGACTGTCGTATCGCGACAATGCCCGCAGTGAACAACATTACGGTCGCAAACGGTTACGGCTGGGTGTGATTAAAACTGGGACTGAATACCACCAACTTCAGTTGTGGGTTGGACAAAACCTTAGACTCTCGTCGACAAACTGCGTTGGCGGTAACCGCGTAGCGGTGTCCTCTCGGTAGCTTGCGTGGAGTGGGCGACACCCCGGGGCCGCGTAGCGGTTACCTATTTTGACTAGAAATCGATTTTGACGCCCACAGGTAACCGCTACGCGGCCCAGGGTGTCGCCCACTCCACGCAAGCTACCGAGAGGACACCGCTACGCGGTTATCCTTTGTTGTCTTGCTGAAATTGGCGAGCGAAATGTCCAAACTCCAGCAACCAACTGAAGTTGGTGGTAGCCACCAACTGTAGTTGGTGTATTCAGTCCCAGTTTTCATCGCGCCCGTTACGGTGACGACGTTGACTCGTAGCAAAAATCACTATAGGCTGCCCATCCCTTCGTTACGCCTCAGGAGACGTCTCATGAAACGAATTATTGCTATCGGGGTTCTGGGTCTATTGGTCGCCCTCTCGATGCCGGAGAACCTGGGTGGCATGAGCGCAACCTGCACAGGCGCCGACCCGTGCAAAGCCTGCAAGAATTGTAAGTACTGCGCTCACTGCAACGCAGGAAAAGGCAAGTGTGGAGTGTGTAAGTAGTCTTAACCGCCTGCGAGACTGGGTCAACGAACCCACTTTCTTAACGCGATTCCTTCCACTTCCCTCGCGTGAAATCCGGAAACTTAACCGGGGCGCTGCCCTGCGCCACCGACATTTCGCTCAGCGGGCCCGGCGCGGTGACCGCAGCGCCATCGTATACGTCCATATCGGGGGCGAGTCCTTCACGCATGCATTGCATCAGCCGATAAACCATTATGAAATCCATCCCACCGTGACCGCCGCGTTTGCGTGCCAGCTCGCCGATGTTCTTCCAAAGCGGATGCTCGTATTGCGGTTTGTGTTTATCGAGATCCGTCCACTTCTCGCCGCCTTCCTGTCCATCGAAATACAGCCTCGCCGGGTAATCGCGGAAGACTCCCTTCGTTCCGGAGATCAGGTTGATCCGGTCGTATGTTCGAGGCGTGCTGACGGTGTGCTGAAGCATGATCGTTCGCCCTTTAGCCGTCTTGATCATGCTGGTGTTTATGTCGCCACACTTGTATTTCTCTTTACGTTTTGGGCTGTCGGCCGGGATGTGTTTTTCGCGGTATTCGCCGAGGCTAACCGATAACGAGCTCATCGAAACAAGATAGTCAAATCGGTCGCCCCTATTCACATCCATATACTGCGCAACCGGACCCAGCCCGTGGGTTGGATATAGATTGCCGTCGCGTGTCACGTGTGGAAAACGACGCCACAAGCCTTCGCTCTGGTCCTCAAACAGAAGCGAGCGAAGATCGTGAATGTAAGCGGCCTCTCCATGGATGAGCTCGCCGAAAAGACCGGCCCGCACCATGTTCAACACCATCATCTCGTTGTAGCCGTAGCAGCAGTTCTCCATCATTATGCAGTGGCGGCGCGTTTGCTCCGACGTATCCACAAGCTCCC
This sequence comes from Blastocatellia bacterium, assembly GCA_035649735.1. Classification (GTDB taxonomy): domain Bacteria; phylum Acidobacteriota; class Blastocatellia; order UBA7656; family UBA7656; genus Onstottus_A. The sequence continues at coordinate 2,825 of DASRIZ010000044.1, forward strand.
AACACTCCTTGAGGGTTACAGCAGCGGGCACCTCGACGCCGGCGTGCTTTCCGTTCTTCATTGCTGCAACCGCCATCGGAACGTGCCAATCCCAGGGCGTCGCGATGTAGATGAAGTCAATGTCGTCGCGTTTGCACAGGTTTTCGAAATCGCGTTCGCCGTTAAAGAACAGCGACGGCGCCTTGTGTCCGGCCTTGGCGACGACCTGCTGTGCATTAACACACTTGTCTTTGACGATGTCGCACAGGGCGGTGATCTGCACGCCGTCGACTGCGAGAAAGTTTGGGAGCATACCCGCGCCGCGGGCGCCGACTCCGATTATTCCGACTCGAATCACCGAGCGCGGTTCGAATTTCATGCCGATTACCGTACCGGACGGCGACGGAAGGATCGATTCTTCAGCCACTGTTGAGGCCGCGCGAAGTTCGGTAAGTCCTAGCGTTGCGCCGGCCATCGCTGCCGACTTGATCAGGTCGCGACGAGATATTCTTGAGCTGCCGTTTTTCATGATTGTTCTCCGTTAGGATCGCAGGTCAGAGCCGCGAGCATAATGGAATTCGATCGAGGATGTAAACGCGGCGAGTTCATTTGGACTGCGCGCTGTTTATTTGGAGTGCGCCGCCCTTTTCCGCATTTGACCATTCTCGCATGCGTGGCGGCGCTTTTGCATAACTCGCGTGCGCTCTGGGTGTCAGCCCCACACTACAAAAGCGCCGCCGCGCATTCGACTGTCACCCACCGCGAAAAGGGCGGCGCACTCCAAATAAATGGCGCGCAATCCAAGTATCACCTCAGTTTTGATCGGTTGGCTCGATTTGGTAAGCTGCTGCCGCCGTTTCCTTAGGCCTCACAGGACGAACCAAATGCACATCACCTCGCTTGACTGGTTGATCGTTGTAGTCTCAATCGCGATTTCGTTTCTCCCCGCAGTGTTGCTAGCCAAACGAGCGGGATCGAGCACCGCTGAGTTCTTTACTTCCGGACGTTCCGCTCCGTGGTGGCTTATCGGTGTTTCGATGGTCGCCACCACCTTTAGCACCGATACACCCAACCTCGTTACCAATATGGTCCGGGAAAACGGCGTTGCCAACAATTGGCTCTGGTGGTCATTTCTGCTGACTGGGATGCTGACTGTCTTTTTCTACGCGAGGATGTGGAGACGCTCGGGCGTGCTCACTGATCTCGAGTTCTATGAGATCCGATATTCCGGCAAGGCCGCGAGTTTCGTGCGAGGCTTTCGCTCGATCTATCTCGGTCTGTTTTTCAACTGCGTGATCATGGCAACGGTTAACCTGGCCGCGGCTAAGATCGCAAGCGTGGTCCTCGGTTGGCCGATGACCCGGACTCTGTTGATCTGCGCGGTGTTGAATATCGCATTCGCGGCGACGTCGGGGTTGTGGGGAGTCCTGGTAACCGATTTTATTCAGTTCGGGATCGCGATGACCGGGTCGTTCGCCGCCGCCTACTTTGCGCTGAAACAGCCTGAGGTTGGAGGTCTCAGCGGACTGTTTCAAAAGATCGATCCCCGAACTCTGAGCCTGCTTCCGGATTTTGGTGATTGGGGAACGACGTTATCGGTGCTGATAATCCCAATTGCCGTTCAGTGGTGGTCGGTGTGGTATCCCGGAGCCGAACCGGGCGGTGGAAGCTATATCGCTCAACGAATGCTTGCCGCCAAAAGCGAGAAGGACGCTCTGGCGGGGACGCTCCTGTTCAATGCCGCGCACTACGCGTTGAGACCCTGGCCGTGGATTATCGTCGCATTGGCGTCGATGGTGATCTATCCGAATCTTTCCGACATTCAGCGCACCTTTCCATATGTCGATCCGAGCCTGATCGGTCACGATATGGCTTACCCGGCGATGCTCAAGTTTCTACCGGCTGGGTTCATGGGATTGATGATAGCCGGATTGCTGGCGGCGTATGTCTCGACGCTATCAACTCATCTCAACTGGGGCACCTCATATCTGGTGCACGACTTTTACAGACGCTTTATAAAAAAAGATGCAACCGAAAAGCATTATGTTTTTATCGGCCGTGTTGTTACTGCTGTTCTCATGCTTCTGGCCGCTCTGCTGACTTTTGTCCTGGATTCGGCAAAGCAGAGCTTTGATCTGATGCTCTCGGTCGGGGCGGGAACCGGTTTGATCTACCTCCTGCGCTGGTTCTGGTGGCGGATAAACGCGTGGAGTGAGATAGCCGCAATGGTCAGTTCATTCCTGATCGCCGTTGGATTCTTTGTCGCCGGTAAAATGAATGTAAACATCGCCTCTCACGTGTCGCTGGTGATCACGGTCGCCGCAACCACGATCGTTTGGATTACAGTTACGCTAGTTACAAAGCCGGCGGATCGCGCGAAGTTGATTGAATTCTATAGACTCGTTCAGCCCGCAGGACCCGGTTGGCGGCAGATTCGAGCCGAGGCTGGGGCGAGCGGCTCGCCGGATCGGCTATCGGAGTCGTTGCTTGGTTGGACTCTCGGTTGTGCGTTTGTGTATGCAGCGCTTTTTGGTACTGGAAGTTTTCTCTACGGCAAAACCGCGCAGGGTCTGGTTTGGGCGTTGATCCTTGCAGTGAGCTTGTTTGGTTTGTCTCGAGTGCTGCCGCGCATTTGGTCGAGCAGTCATGGATGAAGCCGGCGTTCGACAAAGGTTAGTGTCATCGGGTTTGAGCGCAGCTCAGGCGAAGGTTAAGGCCCGCTTGTTTGTCAAAGCTGGTTCTTATTTGCGTGACGGCGGGGCGTCGAGCGCGAACACTCTTTGTTGTTTTGTTCCGGGGCGGATCGAGTTTCTGGGCAAACACACCGATTATGCCGGAGGCCGAAGCTTGATCTGTGCGCTCGAACGCGGCTTCTGCGTCACAGCCTCAGCTCGCGATGACGGGAATGTTCGCATAACCGACACAGCCCGGTCCGAGAGTATTGAGTTCGGCATGAGCCCCGCGTTAAACCCACCAGCCGGCGATTGGTCGAACTATCCGATGACAGTGGCAAGCCGGGTCGCTCAAAACTTTCCTGGAACGTTGCGAGGAGCGGACATAGCGTTTATAAGCGACTTGCCCCCGGCTGCCGGGCTTAGCAGCTCAAGCGCGTTGATGATCGGGATCTTCGCTGTGCTTGCACGCGTCAATTCACTGGATCGGAGAGATGAGTACAAACGCGAGATCAACAGTCTTGAAGACCTTGCGGGGTATCTTGGCACGATAGAGAACGGCCAGAGCTTCGGATCGCTCGCAGGCAGGAAAGGCGTCGGCACTTTTGGCGGAAGCCAGGATCACACAGCGATTCTTTGCTGCCATCCGGGTCAGTTAAGCCTGTATTCCTTTTGTCCCGTGCGGTACGAATGCTCTGTGCCGCTGCCCGCCGATTTGGTTTTCGTGATCGGGGTCAGCGGTGTTTCGGCGGATAAGACCGGCTCGGCTCTTGAGAAATATAATCGGGTATCACTCATCGCGGCCGAAGCGCTCTCAATCTGGCGGCGGTCCAGCGGCCGAGCGGACGCGACTTTGATGGCTGCGGCTGTCAGCTCGCCTGGCGCTCCGGACCTGATTCGACAAGCGATAATTGCGTCAAGCGACTCCAAGTTTGCGACCGACGACTTGCTCAATCGCCTCGAGCAGTGCTTTGTCGAAAGCACTGAACTCATTCCTGGTGTGACAAAGGCCCTGATTGCCGGGGACATGGCTAAAGTAGGAGTGCTCGTCGACCGCTCTCAGGAGGGCGCCACGCGCTGCCTGGGCAATCAGGTTCCTGAAACGATTGCGCTTGCTGAATCCGCGCGCAAGCTGGGGGCGGTCGCTGCGTCTGCCTTTGGCGCGGGCTTTGGCGGCAGCGTTTGGGCTTTGTTGAAAGCCGATCGTGCGGAGGATTTCAGAATCCGATGGGCTGAAGAATATCGATTGAGATTCCCGGAAGTGGCAAACAGATCGGAGTTCTTTTTGACTTGCGCCGGCCCCTCGATGATAGAGTTCGCGAACTGAATGTGGACAGCGTGTTTGGCATTTTCCTCGCCGCGTAGCGGTGTCCTCTCGATAGTGTGGACGTTGGGGGACGCTCTCTGGGCCGCTTAGCGGTTACCTATCGATTCTGGAAACTAGCCGGTAACCGCTACCGGCGCACCGACCTTGCCAATATCGCACGGCTATCGATAGGACACCGCTGCGCGGTTACCTTTGTTGCTTGTGAGACATTGCTACTCATATCTCAGTGCTACCATCGGATCTACCTTAGTCGCCCTTCGAGCTGGAACATAGCAAGCCAGCAACGACACTAAAGCAAGCGTCATCCCAACCGCGGCATAGGTCAATGGATCGGCGGCGCTAACGCCGAACAACAAGCTCCGCATAAACCAGGTCAGAACTAAGGCGCCCACAACCCCGATACCAACGCCCACGAGTGACAGAATCATCCCCTGGCGAATCACCATTGCAAGCACGTCCGTCACCCTCGCACCCAGCGCCATCCGTATGCCGATTTCGTTGGTGCGGTGCGTCACCGAGTATGACATCACGCCGTACAAGCCGACCGACGCAAGAGTCAACGCGACAAAAGCAAAGACGCCCACCAGAGTCATCACGAAGCGGCGCTGGGTCATCGAATCGGCAACCATCCGCTCCATCGTCATGACCCGGAACACAGGCAGCTCGGGATCTATCGATTGAATCGAACTGCGAACGGCGCCGGCGAGACTAGCCGGCTCGGCTGCAGTTCGCGCGGCAAGAAAGACACCGGGTACCGGCAACTGGCGATGCGGCACGTAGTACTGAACAGGCGACTCTCCTTCCAGTCCTCTTTGCTTTACGTGGCCGACTACTCCGACAACTTCTCGCCAGATTGGATTGCCCTGCGGATCGCGCTGAAAACTTATGCGCTTACCGATCGGATCTTCATCAGCCCAGAATTTGCGCTCCATCGTTTCGTCGATGATTGCAACCTGTGGAGCCTCCCTCACGTCGCGATCATCAAAGAAACGTCCCTTCACAAGCCGAATTCCCATCGTCTGAAAATAAGACGAGCCGGCGAACCAGCGATTTCCCCACGGAGACATTTCGCCTGGCGCAACGGTTCGTCCTTCAATTGAGAAGCTGCCGCTCGAGCCTGATCCGCTCATTGGCAGACTCGTGCTCACCCCCGCAGCTTCGATCCCGGGTGTGGCTCTTATCTTTTCTAACGCCTGCGCAAAGAATGCGTCGATCTGTTGTGGATCTCGATACCGGTTATTGGGCAATGCAACTTGCATCGTGAGCAGATGGTCCGGTCTGAATCCGGGGTTGACCTCTTGAAGCTTTTGAAAACTCTTCAATAGCAGTCCGGCTCCAACCAACAGGACCAGAGCCGCTGCCACTTCCACAACAACAAAAAGACCGCGCACGCTGCGTTGTGCTGAGCCGCTGCGGCCTCCTTCTTTGAGCACCGCGTGGAGGTCGGTCTTCGAGGTCTGCCACGCCGGAAAGAGTCCGAACAGCACACCGGTCAGCAGCGAGACTCCGACTGTGAAGAGTAACACTCGAGCATCGATCCCGATTTCGTTGGAGCGCGGGATGCCGGCTTCGTTTAGCGAGAGCAGCGCGCCGATCCCCCAGTAAGCCAACGCCAGTCCGATTGCTCCGCCGATGATTGCCAGCAGAACGCTCTCGGTCAGCAACTGCCTGATCACCCGGCCGCGCGCTGCGCCAAGCGCCGATCGAATCGCGATCTCTTTATGCCGCAGCGCGGCACGCGCCAGCAGCAAGTTTGCTACATTCGCGCAGGCAATCAGCAATACAAACCCGACTGCTACTAGCAGCATCATCAATGCGGGCCGAATCTCACCAACCGTAATCTCGCGCATCGAGCGGACCAGCAAGCCCCAACTACTCGGGTCGTTCGCGTCGCCTCCGCCAAAGAATTGTTCACGCACGTTAGCGGCGATGGTGTCCAACTCGGCCTGAGCCTGGACAATAGTCACGTTCGGTTTGAGCCTGGCTATTGTAAAGAGGAATTCATTTCGCCAACGATTCGGGTTCAATTGTTCGGGAGTGAAAGCTATCGGCGAATAGAGGTCCGGAGCCTGACCCATCTCGCGACCGAACTGAAAGTCCGGCGGCATGATTCCGAGGACCGTGTAATTCTCGCCGTTCAGACGGATCGTGTTTCCAACGAGGTTTGGATCGCTTCCGAACCGTCGCTTCCACAAGGCGTCGGTAAGTACGACCACGCGATTGCGCCCGGGCTGATCCTCGTCGGCCGTGAATATTCTCCCGCGCACGGCATCTACACCCAGGGTGGGAAAAAAGGTATGGGTCACGGCCATGCCCTGCAATCGTTCGGGATCCCCTGACTCGGTGAGATTAACCGGCCAGCCCGTGCCGGCCGTAACTTCTTCGAAAGAATCGGCGTGTTCGCGGTAGTGGGTGTAGCCGCTAGCGGACACCGAAGCCTTTAGATCGAGCTTTGGGTAATTGTGATTGATCTGAACGAGCCGCTCTGAGTCCTTATAATTGAAAGGACGAAGCAAGATCGCATTTACCACGCTGAAGATCGCAGTGTTGGCGCCGATGCCCAACGCCAAAGCGATCACAGCCACCACTGTAAAGCCAGGTTGCTTGAGCAGCATCCTCGCGCCGTACCGCAAGTCTTGAAGCAGGGTCTCCATCAACACCTCCCGGTGATAGCGGGCTAATATACGCCCTTAGAGCGCGTTCCGCCACGATGTCGCCTCGGTCACTAATGACCTGTAACGATGTAAGTGCAATCGAGGATGCATTCGTTGCAAAATGAGTTGCGTAGCATAGACTTTTGTCTGCGCCGCTTCTCTCGCGACGATTTGGTTCGTCATATTTACGTAACCGCTTGCACGCGTAGCGCCGCTCAGCTACAATGACCGTTTTCGATTCCTGCTTTGTGCGGGACAGGAGTATCTCCGAACGCTATCACGTTGTTATTTGAAAGCAGCCGCGGCTCATTCGCGCGGGTTTGAGCCGGGCCTGGTGGAGTGCTGGGGTGGTCGAGTGGTTAATGGCACCGGGCTGTAAACCCGGCGGGCTTAGGCTCTACGAAGGTTCGAATCCTTCCCCCAGCACCAGGATTTGAAAAATAGACGGGCGACGCGGAACAGGGATGAACCCGAATCCCGTCGCGTCATTGATACCGGGCGGGCGTAGCGCAATGGTAGCGCACTAGCCTTCCAAGCTAGATGTTGCGGGTTCGAATCCCGTCGCCCGCTCCACCTTTTCCCTGCGCCCGACTGAGATGCCGGCGTAGCTCAGTGGTAGAGCGCATCCTTGGTAAGGATGAGGTCATGGGTTCAATCCCCATCGCCGGCTCCAGAGGAAAGGATATAGGACCCATAGGACATATAGGCCCTATTTCATAGGAGAGAAATGGCAAAGGAAAAATTTGACCGTTCAAAACCGCACGTAAACGTGGGAACGATCGGACACATCGACCACGGGAAGACGACGTTGACAGCGGCGATCACGAAAGTACTGGCAAAGAACAACCCGAAGATCCAGTTTCGATCATTTGATTCGATCGACAATGCGCCGGAAGAGAAGGCGCGAGGGATCACGATCGCGACAGCGCACGTGGAATACGAGACAAAGAATCGGCACTACGCGCACGTGGATTGTCCAGGGCACGCGGATTACATCAAGAACATGATCACCGGGGCGGCGCAGATGGACGGAGCGATCCTGGTGGTGGCGGCTACGGACGGGCCGATGCCGCAGACGCGAGAGCACATCCTGCTGGCGAGACAGGTGGGAGTGCCGGCGATGGTGGTGTTCATGAATAAGGTAGACGCGGTGGATGATGCGGAGCTGTTGGATCTGGTGGAGCTGGAAGTGAGAGAGCTGCTGACGAGCTACGGGTTTCCTGGAGATGAGATACCGATCGTAAGAGGGAGCGCGTTGCAGGCGTTGAACGGGGAGGGAGATGGAGAGAAGGGAGTAGATGAGCTGATGGAAGCGGTGGACAGCTACATCCCGCAGCCTGCGCGAGAGATCGACAAGCCGTTTTTGATGCCGGTAGAGGATATCTTTTCGATATCGGGAAGAGGAACGGTAGCGACGGGGCGAATCGAGAGGGGCCAGGTAAAGGTAGGAGAGGAAGTAGAGATAATCGGGATCAAGGACACGAGGAAGTCGGTGGTGACGGGCGTGGAGATGTTCAAGAAGCTGCTGGACTCGGGGATGGCAGGGGACAATGTGGGGCTGTTGCTGAGAGGAGTGGAGAGAAAAGAGATCGAGCGAGGCCAGGTGATAGCGAAGCCGGGGTCGATCACGCCGCACACGAAGTTCAAAGCGGAGGTGTACGTGCTGACGAAGGAGGAAGGTGGAAGACACACGCCGTTTTTCAGCGGGTACCGGCCGCAGTTTTACTTTCGGACGACGGATGTGACGGGGGTAGCGACGTTGAACGAAGGAGTGGAGATGGTGATGCCAGGAGACAACTCGCAGTTGACGATCGAGTTGATAGCGCCGATAGCGATGGAGAAGGG
>DASRIZ010000045.1:0-17623 GCA_035649735.1 Blastocatellia bacterium
AGGATCGGAACCAGACCTGCCTCGCGAGCACCCACTACGTCGACCAAATAGAGATCCCCAACGTAAGCCGCCTCTTCAGGAGCGACCTGTGCTCGCTCGGTGGCCAAGAGAAAGATCGCGGGATCTGGCTTCTCAACTCCGACGTGAAATGAGTCGATAAAGAAATCAAAATAGCCCGCGAGTCCCAGATCGTTAAACGCGTTCTCGATCCGGCCGTCGCTGTTCGACACGACGGCAAGAATGTAGCCGCGGTTCTTCAATTCCTCGAGCACCCGTGCGGTTCCGTCGTCCGTTTTTCGCCAAAGCATCTCCTGGCGAGCAAGCTTGAAAGCACAATCAACCGCCTCAGCCAGCTTTTCTTCCGAGACGCCAGTTTCGGGTAGCAGAGTCGTGTAGAACTCTCGCTTGAGCTGTTCGGTCGAACCCGCTCCCGCTGCGACAAGCTCGGCCACGCGAGACATAGCTAGCGACTGCGCCCTTGGGAACTTCTCGAGTGAAATCTCCATGCCCAGTTCTCGCCTCAACAGACCACGAATGCACGATGAATCGAGATGGAGCAGGGTCCCGCCTGCGTCGAAGAAGATTGCTCTTATCATTAGCCGAGATTGTAGCGTAGACTGTCCAGTCTGCGCTGATTGAAGAGGGTGGAGCGGAGAGTGCGCGGGGTGTTGGCACGCAGACTGGAAAGTCTACGCTACGCTGGTCCCATGCGCAGACCGGACAGTCTACGCTACGCTGGGCACGCGCAGACTGAAAAGTCTACGCTACGCTGGGCCCATGCGCAGACTGGACAGTCTACGCTACGTTCTTCTTTATCGCCCTTTGAAGCGACCCGGGCGCCGCTCACTGACCGCGCGAACGCCTTCTTTGTGATCCTCGGTTTCAAAAAGCAGGCTCTGTTCCGCGTGCTCGTGATCGGTCTGAGCTCTCACAGCATCCGCAAGACCGCGACGCAGGGTCGCCCGTGTCGATTGAACCGCGAGCGGCGCACACTCCGATATCTCGGTTGCGAGTTTTATCGCTTCATCGCGCAAGCGTTCCGCCTCAACCAGCACATCGCCTAGCCCCCACTGGACCGCTTCTTCTCCCGAGATGCGCCGTCCGGTGTAAAACATCAAACTCGCCTTCTGAACGCCGATTATTCGTGGGAGCGTGTATGTAAGCCCAAACCCCGGATGAATGCCGAGCTTTACAAAGTTCGCTCCAAAGCGCGCATCAGGCGAGACCACTCGAAAATCTGCAACCAGGGCAAGACCCAAACCTCCGCCAATCGCGGCGCCTTGGATTGCAGCAACAACCGGCTTCGAACAAGCGAACAGGCGAACAGCGTTGTGATAAAGGCGGCTGGTGGTGGCCGCAACTTCATCGCCGGCCTTTGCCGCGGCTGCGTGAAAGTCAGCCCCGGCGCAAAAGGACTTTCCTTCGGAAGCGAGGACTATTGACCGGCACTCGTGGTCATTATCCATCGCCTCGAATGCGTCGGCGAGATCGTTGATGAGCTGCGCGTCGAAATGATTATGAGGCGGACGATGAATCTCAATTAGAGCGACGTAGCTTTCTAAATGAACAGTAACATCGCCGTATTTCGAGTTCGTCATTGGATTCCCTGAGATATTAGTTAAGGCTCGCTCGTTTTCTATTTTCTATTTGCTATTCCCGTTTAGTTCTCGCGACACTAGTTCAATGACAAATGGAAAATGGAGATTTACGAATAAACAAACGCCAAATAGAAAAATAGCAAATAGTAAATAAGTCGCTAGCGCGGCATTGTTTGCAGCTGAACCAGCCCGTGCTCCTCCAGTCTCCACAAACAATCCGCCACTCCTTGGGGTCCTTCCATTCGGCCGTCGTAGTCGCGGCACATCTGCGGGCGGGTTTCATACACGCCGCAGACATAATTAGTCACGCCGGTTGGGGTCGTGATTTCCTGGAGCGCGTCGCAGCGTTTTGGAATTGTAAAGAAGTATTCGGTGTGCCCTTGCACCTCGAAGTACTCGATCTTCAGACCGTGAAGCTCCATCCAGTGAATCTCATCGCGAGCTTCTTCATCGACCTCGCCACCGGAGAACGTCATGGCCATGCAGCACTTGCCGCAGATGAGACATAGCTCGGACTTTCGCTTCGCGGATAATCGCTTTTTCAATGTTCTACCTCACTGAAAGGTCGTTAAAGCGAGTATACCTTCTTCCCTTAATCCCACCAACGCAGAGGCTATGTTGAAAACTTCAGAAACACCCCCAACTTCAGTTGGGGGTCCTTTAGTTTTAGCCTAGGTGCTGCGTTATCAGGCTTCCCGATTCTGCTCCGGTCCCGCGCCGCCACTCGCGCCGCTAGTGGCGGCGCGGGACCGGAGCCATCGAAAACGAACAAAAGAGCCGGTGGCCGTCCGTAGGTGAAAACTAAAGAACCCCCAACTGAAGTTGGGGGTGTTACTGAAGTTTTCACTGTCTCTACGTTGGTGGGACGATGGAGGACTGCGATTGCCGCGGGGGCGGGTCCTATTCGGTCTGCTGGACGCCGCCCCGTCGGTAATCGTGCTCCTACGCGGTGTGTGAAATAGCCTGCTCGCTCCCCAATGCTGCCTGAGCCGCCGCCAGCCGAGCTATCGGAACTCGATACGGTGAACACGACACATAACTCAACCCGGCTCGATGGCAGAACGCCACCGACGAGGGCTCTCCGCCGTGTTCGCCGCAGATCCCCACTTTCAAATCCGGGCGAGTTTTTCGGCCTAGCTCCGTTCCCATCTTCACCAACTGACCCACGCCTTCCTGGTCCAAAACCTGGAATGGGTCTTCGGTGAACACCCGATTCTCAATGTAATGCAGCAGGAACTTTGGTGAGTCATCTCGCGAGATTCCATAAGTCGTCTGCGTCAAATCGTTGGTGCCGAACGAGAAGAACTCGGCTTCCTGGGCGATCTTGTCCGCGGTCAACGCCGCCCGCGGAAGCTCGATCATCGTACCAACCAGATACTCGATGTCCTGTTTGGTTTCGTCCATTACTTCCTGGGCTACCCGGCGCACGATGTCAGCTTGCAGCTTCAACTCGCTTACATCGCTAACCAGCGGAATCATGATTTCCGGGAGCACCTTAACGCCCTTGTTCTGGACCCGAGCCGCCGCTTCGAAAATCGCGCGCGCCTGCATCTCGGTTATCTCGGGAAAAACGATCCCCAGCCGGCAGCCGCGATGACCGAGCATCGGGTTCGCTTCGTGAAGCGATTGAACTCGTTCCCACAGATGCTGCGGCTTCACCTTGAGTTTTCGCGCAAGCTTGCGTGTTTCGATCTCATCGTGAGGCAGGAACTCGTGAAGCGGCGGATCGAGCGTGCGAATGGTTACCGGCAGCCCGTCCATTGCCTTAAAGATTCCCTCGAAGTCCCTGCGCTGAAGCTTGAGCAGCCGCGCAAGCCCGCCTTTGTACATACGTCTCGGTTCTTCGATTTCCTGCTTACGTGTTCTGCGCGCGCGGCTCATCTCTTCGATTTTCTTGGGTGAGCTAGCTCGTCGCAGTTCGCTTTCCAGGACAGCGAGCTCCCGCTCGAGTTTCTTATAGTCCAGGGAACCGAGGATCATCTCGCGCACAGCATCGATGCGCTCGCCTTCGAAGAACATATGTTCGGTGCGGCACAGTCCGATCCCTTCCGCGCCGAACTCGCGGGCAACTGTTGCGTCATCCGGCGTATCCGCGTTGGCGCGGACCCGCATCGTTCGAAACTTATCCGCCCAGGTCATCAAGGTTTTGAAATCATCGCCAAGCTCGGGATCGATAACCGGAGCGACGCCTATGATTACACGGCCGCTGGTTCCATCTACAGTCAGCCAGTCGCCGCGGCGAATGCGCGTGCCGTTGACCGAGAACTCGTTCTTGCCGTAGTTGATCGCAATTTCACCCGCGCCTACCACGCATGGCTTGCCCCAGCCACGGGCGACGACCGCCGCGTGACTCGTCGGGCCGCCTGTTGATGTAAGGATGGCTTGCGCCGCATCCATGCCCCGCACGTCTTCGGGCGAGGTTTCGCGGCGAACAAGGATGACCGGCTTACCTTCAGCTGCCCACGCTTCGGCTTCTTCCGGTGTGAACACGACGCGGCCGCTAGCCGCGCCGGGGCTGGCATTTATGCCCTTTGTCAGCACCTGGACGTCGGCCTTCGGGTCGATCATCTTGTGAAGCAACTGATCGATGTCACCGGCGGGCACACGCAGAACCGCAGTGCGTTCATCGACCAGGCCTTCGCGCACCATATCGACGGCGACCTTAACGGCTGCGGGACCGGTGCGCTTACCGTTGCGAGTCTGAAGCATCCAGAGCTTGCCGCGCTCGATGGTGAATTCGAGATCCTGCATGTCTTTGTAGTGCCGCTCCAGACGGTTGGCCACTTCGACAAACTCGTTGTAGATCTTCGGCATATCTTGTTTAAGCTCATCGATGTGTTTGGGAGTCCGGATCCCGGCGACTACGTCCTCGCCCTGGGCATTAACAAGATAATCGCCGAAGAGTTTTTTCTCACCGCTAGCAGGATTTCGCGTAAATGCCACGCCGGTCCCCGAATCGTTGCCCATGTTCCCGAAGACCATAGTTTGAATGTTAACGGCGGTTCCGAGATCATCGGGAATCCGCTCGCGTCGCCGATAGGCTTTAGCGCGGTCGCCGTTCCAGGATCGAAACACCGCTTGTATTGCCGCCTCGAGCTGGCGATAGGGATCGGTTGGGAATGGCTTGCCGGTACGCCCGCGGACAATCTTTTTGAACTCTTTTGTCAGACGCTTCAGATCGGCCGCGGTCAGATCCGTATCAAGCTTAGCTTTCGCCTTTCGTTTAGCGGCCTCCAGGACTTCGTCGAATAACTCGCCGTCAATGCCCAGCACAATCTTGCCAAACATCTGGATAAAGCGGCGATAAGCGTCGTATGCAAAGCGCTCGTTTGACGTGAGACGGGACAGACCCTTTAGGGTTTCGTCATTGAGGCCGAGGTTTAGAACCGTGTCCATCATTCCCGGCATGGAAAACTTGGCGCCGGACCGCACCGAGACAAGAAGCGGGTTCGTTGGATCGCCGAACTTCTTCCCGGTGGTGCGCTCGACCTGGTTCATCGACTCGAGCACCTGGTCCCACATCCCTTCGGGAAACTTTGCCCCCGCGCCATAATATGCGTTGCAAGCTGCGGTGGTAATGGTGAGACCTGGCGGCACCGGCAAACCAGCGTTGGTCATCTCAGCCAGCCCGGCTCCTTTTCCGCCGAGCAGATCTTTCATATCTCCGCGACCATCTGCTTTTCCGTTAGCAAACAGATAAACATACTTCGTCGTCATTGGAATCTCCCGTCTTAAAATGAAGCGCTGGCTCACTCCACGGAATTGACCGCGCGAGCCAAACTAATCGAATAAGCGATTGCGGTTGTGGTTGTCAAGCAAAGGCTCAAGCGATCACCGAGATCATCTCAAGCGCTTTCGACGCAAGCAGCTGATCGCCGAACAACGTGGCTTCGGAGAGAGCTTTATCCGGGCTCACTCCTTTGGTGAACAATCGCCAGGCGATTTCCTGATCGATGGCTATCTCCGCCGCCGCAGCGGTCGCAGCATCGGTGTAGAGCCGCCAGTCTTCGTTCTCTCTGACGAGAATCCATCGGCCCCCAGAGTCGCCTGAGATCGTAAGCGCCACTACGGTTCCATCTTTCGCTTCGACGTGTCGGTAGGTATGCGGGAGCGCGCGCACGAACGCATCCAGCACCGGCGAAAAGAATCTCGGTTCTTTTAGACCGGGCTTGCCCACTGCGTCTCTGATTTGCTGCTGGTGATGCCACCACTCGGTGTACTCGCGGGCGAGGTCGAGCCACACCGGAGCCGGATCGGGACCTGCCCAATCAACCGGGCTGCCGATCGCGTATGGATCGAGCGACTTGAAGTAGGCACAGACTTCATCGCCGCTGAGCGCCAAAAGATCGCATAGCAGTCGCGGACTGAGCCTGCTCGCGGCCCTTACCCAGACATCGTTCAACTCGTTGATCAGGGTGACAAGGTCGTTCCATTCTATGATTGGGCTTCCAGAGAACGCGTAACCATCACGCTTGCGGGAGAGAATTCCAAGCTGTCCGCCCAAAAGATGAGTCGCGATGTCCTTGACTGACCATCGAGCGCAGACGGTCGGCCTGTGCCAGTCTTGTGGTGATAAACCTGACAGGAGGACAAGCAGTGATTCATGCACTTCGGGGAACAGTGCGGTGACGAGGATCGGTTTTGGGCTCTCCATCAGATTCGGCTATTGCTTTTTCACCTCGAGCGAAGTCAGCACGCATTCCAGGCCGCCGATTTGCGCTTTCAGCGGTACGGCCAGCTGAGAGTGAAGCCAGAATTCGGATGTTTCTCTATCCGTCTTCCGAACGATATGCCGGGCTCGGAACTCTCCTGCAGGAACCTTGACGGTTTCTTCGCCCTTTGTTTCGCAGCTCGCCGTTGCCAGCACACCCATCGCGCGGTCGAATTCCTGAGGCGCGAGGTAGCTGGGTATCTGATAGCGATCGCTTTCCTGAGCCTGGATAAACCCCTGGCCGGCGATCGCCGGCGAAGACAGGAACAGACGTTCAGGTACTTCGAGCGTCTGCGACACGACGCCTGACGCGCTTCCTCGCATTCGAGCAGTCAACGTGTTTTTCTCGATAGTGAATCTTGTGCGCGTTTGATCGTCCCCGTGAAATTTCGTCACCTCGGTGAATGAGGGTCGTCGTTTTGAATCGACTCGATGAAAGACATCGGTTGTAAGATCGCTCGTGGAAATCCGGCTGTGGATCAGATAGCCGCCTTCGGAAGTGCTAAACAACTCCCATGATTCGGTGCCTAGCTGCTTGCCGCTTCGATCACGATAGGAATACTCGCCGTTGGCGATCTTTGGCCCGCGCTCCCAGCGGCCGTTGTGAACCGGTGGTTTTCCGTTGAGTATCGCCGCCAGGTCTTCTTCCATAGTGGAACCGGCCGGTGTCTCAACTATCCGACCGATCTCGCGACCGGCGCGTTCGACTATCACAGTTGGCACGTTTGTGATTCGGCGCGGTTGAACGGCGGTGACGGGTTCTCGGAACTGATTGTCGATGCCGACCAGCTTTAGTTGAATCTTGTCATTGGCGGCGACGCTCAGCGCCTTGATCAATCTGGGAACATAGTTTTTGCTGTCGGGGCACCACGTCCCGTATGCGATCGTAACGGTGGTCTCATTGCTGGCTTTTATCTGCGCCACCGCGCCCGCGTTCGGTTCATAGGTCTTCATGACCGAGCGCCAGACCGGGACCGTGTCCCATAGTTTGTCCATGCTCATTTCGCCGGTAACGCCCGGATGAGCGCGAATTATCACCGGTCTGTCGTCGACTACAAAGACGTAAATTGGACCGTCGATCCGAGTGAACTTTCCCGCAGTTTTCATCGCAGCCGCTGAATCAGAAGTGGCGGAAGTTCGATCAGCATTGAACTGAAAAGACTCTTTAGGAGTTGTGCTGACGGTATGCTCTGGAACATTGATCACGACGGCGGATTCGAGCTTCGAGGAGATGAGCACAAGCCGCGACGGCGACTCCGCGGTGAGCACCTGGGCGCTACGATCGAGTTCGGTGTCTACGTAAACATCGCGGGTCGAATCGGACCAGGTGATCGACGGAGCGTTGCCCGTCTGCGCGGTGACGCCGCCGATGCCGACTAATATGAGTAAGACAAAAATAGTTTTGGCTGTCATGGTAACTCGCTTTGAGATCTGTTTTGGTTTGGCGTCAGAATTATCGCACGATATCGAGTAACAGTCTTGGAGATTCAGCGCCACGTAGTGCGTCAGTTCGAGGGTCGGCTACTTGGACTGCTCGCCACTTACTTGGAGTGCGCCGCCCTTTTCCGCATTTGACGATTCTCGCATGCGTGGCGGCGCTGTCCTCTTACCTTCGTGTTCCAGTGTTTTCCCGTCACACTACGAAAGCGCCGCCACGCATGCAAAAGTCACCGAATGCGGAAAAGGGCGGCGCAGTCCAAAAAGGGGCTCTGAATCCAGACTGACCCACTACCCAGCGCCACCACAATTAACGTTGTTGCTCGGGACTCGGTTACCAATACTGGTCTGCATAAACGCACGCCTGCCCGTCGGAGAAAACGCCCTCCCTTAACCCGCGAAATGAAAAAACACATCTTCGAATTGAGCGTCGTTCATTCCGGCAAGGACTCGCAACTCGGAAGGTGAGCCCTCGGCAACCAGTTTTCCGAGCCGCATTATCCCGACTCGATCGCTGATGCGCTCCACAAAGCTCATCACGTGCGATGCCACCAACAACGCCTTCCCGTTGCTTCGTTCGTCTTCGATGCGGTGTCTCAGCTTGCGCATCATTTCGACATCTAACCCATTTAATGGTTCATCCAAAACAAGCACTTTCGGCGAACCTATCATAGCTGCCGCCAGCCCGAGCTTTTTGCGCATGCCCAAAGAGTAGCCGCCGACAAGCTTATTCTGAGCCGGTAGCAACTCAAAGAAGTTTAGCTCTTCTGTAATCCTGGCCGTGTCTGCGTCCTTCAAGCCCGCTACCAACTCCAGGTATTCCTTCCCCGTCAGCCGTTCATACAACACCAATTCCTCAGGCAGATAACCCAGGTGTCTTCGCGTAGACGGCCCGCCGCTCGAAAGGTCCTCGCCGCAGATCGACAACCGACCCGCGTCCGGTTCTGTAATGCCGACCAGCATCCGCATCAGCGTCGATTTTCCAGCCCCGTTTGCCCCAACCAGCGAATATACTTCGCCGCTCATCAAAGAGAGACTTACGTTGTCGACGGCTACGATTTCCCCGTATCGCTTTGTCGCCCCGTCGATCGCTGCATACCTATCGGTCACTCGGCCTCCGTGATCATGTAGTAACGGGCTCTTTGACGGCCACGGGCTGTCAGAGAGTGCATCGCCTGCGGATAAACTATCAGACCGACTGGCCAGAGTGCCGCCGCGACCAGACCCAATGCCAACCCGAGCGTGCCGTTTACGATGATCGCCAGGTCCGGTCGTAACGGCATTTCAAACGACAACGCTCCGATCAACGAACTCACAAGCCACCACAACCAAAGACACTCAGCCAACAGCGGCACCGCGTACAAGAACGGAACCGATCCTGTTAGCAAGCCGGCACACCAAAAGATTATCGGGATCGGCGACGTAAGAAACCGTGCGTAACAGATTTTTGCGCGTAAGAGATCGAGACCCGAGGTTCCAGCCGCGCGCTCGAGCCACATATGAGGCAGCTCATAGGCAATCAATACCGGCAGCAACGATGTCAGCGAAACGAGCGCAAAGACGCACGCAACTTTGAGAGTAATAATTTGCGGAAGCCACGTCACATCAAGCCACGCCGTCTTGTGTAACACCACAGGCAACCAGTCGGTAGTTAACGCAGCAATCAGGGCGGTACAGCATAGCGCTGCGATTGCAAACACCACGTATACCGCGGACGAAAACGCCCGGATGGTAAGTCGAACGTCGCGGGCAAACTGAGCCGCCACCACCGGAGCGAGTCGCCGTTCAAGCGCAAGTTCGATCCTGAACGTCGAGCGAGTTGCTGACTGCAGCCGCCTCGCATATTCCAGATCGGATCTGCGCCAGCGGGCGTTCAGTTTATGAACTACAGCGTAGACTAGAAAAATCCAAATGACGCTGCCAGCGCATAGCAGAAGAACAAAGCGGCTTGAGAAACTCGACGGCCTAAAGATCATCGTCAGAAATAGTCCGCCCAGGGCTCCGTTGACCAGTAGCACTAGAAACGCGGGTACTGCAGTTCTCGGGTTTCTGGTGTGTCCCCAATGAATCCAATTGAGAGCGCCAAGCATCTCGCAAAGCGAGGTGAGGAGGGTGAAGCAAAGAAACAGCGGAATATCCCGAGCGCGCAACAAGCCGGTATCGCCGAAAGCAGCGCGAGCGATTAACACTGCCGCTGAGACTGCCGCGGTGCGCGCGACCCGCGTGACAAGAGCCGAATGCAGATGGGTTGTGGCTGAAATCGGAAGCACATCGAAGTATGATTCCGGGCGCCGCGGATGATAGATCTCGGCGCTCGCGCGTGAAAGGCTCAGTCCAATGAGGCCGAGGTTGAACAAGCTCGCCAGCGTCAACGCGAGCGGCAGGGAAAACTCCCAATCCGGAAGATTCTCCGCGAGCCTGATTATCGTAAAGTAGCTAATCCCCAGCACCACCGGCGCCAGGATCAACCAGGCGTAGACGTGTTGCCGCGCCCAGCGAAGCAGGGAACGCGTAGAGGCGCCGATCAACAGTAATGAATGTTTCACGTAGATACCGGCGAAGAGCAACGCTTAGTTGACGCCGAGCAACTCGATGTCGAATAGAAGCGTTGCATTAGGTGGAATGCTCGGCGGGCGGCCCGCAGCTCCGTAGGCAAGTTTTGCAGGAATGATGAGGTGGCGCTTACCGCCGACCTTCATCGTTGACAGTCCCTCAACCCAGCCCTGGATCACCGGATCAACGCCGAGACGGAATGTGTAAGGTTTGCCCTTATTGACCGAGCTATCAAACTCGGTTCCGTTCTCGAGAGTACCGGTATAGTGCACGGTCACGCTCTTCCCGGTAACCGGGCTAACTCCAACCCCGACGACCTCGTCGATGTATTTGAGACCGGATGGGGTAGTCACTTCGGCGCCGGGGCTGCCGCCGCCCCCGCCCCCGCTCTTGAGAACAACGAAGAAAACCGCGGCGACGGCGAAAGCTGCGATGATCAGGAAAACAACCGCCTTTGTCATTTTATTGGAGGGTTTGTTCTTCGAAGAATAAGTGCTGCGGGATGATACGCCGCCTTTCCCCGTTTTTCGTTTTCGACTCTTCGGCAACTCTATTCCTCCTTGATAAGGGCTGGTTCAGGGTTCAGAGTTTCAGGGTTCAGAGTTCAAAGTTTCTGGTTGTGGTTTCTGGTTTGTGGTTTCTGGTTTGTGGTTTCTGGTTTGTGGTTTCTGGTTTGTGGTTTGTGGTTTCTGGTTTGTGGTTTCTGGTTCAACTTGCATGAGGAATTCCCAGGGCCGAGTCAAGCAAACCACGAAGCAGAAAACGAAACCAGAAACCAGAAACCAGAAACCACAAACCAGAAACCACAAACCAGAAACCACAAACCAGAAACCAGAAACCATACACCAGAAACTTCGAACCACGAACCCGGAACCCTGAACTTTAACGGCTGACCGGCGCCCGGATAGCCTTCCCCGGATTAACACCCGATTGTAGCTTGGCATCCTTTACAACAAAGGCGCCGCCAACCAACACGTGAACGATCCCCTCCGAATACTTCGCCGGGTCTTCAAAGGTGGATCGATCGATCACCAATCCTGGATTGAATACGGTTAGGTCGGCATCTGCCCCGACTCGAATGCGTCCCTTGTTCTTCATCATCGGAGCGTACCTCTCTAACCGTTGAGCGGGCATCAAGGTCATCTTTCGCAGCGCATCGGTAAGCGTAAGCGCTTTCTGGTCGCGCACGTACTGCCCGAGAACCCGCGCGTATGAACCGGACGCGCGAGGATGGCCTTTGCCGTTGTCGAGAAGACCGTCGCTTGCAATCATCGTCAGCGGGCTCGCAACCGCGATTCTTGCTATCTCCTCGGGAATGGCGTGGCCGATGACACTGCCTCCGGTTTTTCGATAGGCGGCGAAGCTCTCAGCGGTAAGCCGCTCGCCGGTCGCAACCCACTGAAGGTCTTTGTAATCGATACCTAACGCTTCCTTCCATCCCTCGTCATAGATTGCGGATTGGATCATAGTCTGCGTCGCGGTGTAAGGGTAACACTCGGTTGTCACATCGAGGCCGCGTGATTGCGCTTCTCCAATCATCTGAAGCAGGAGCGGGGTTGCTCGCAAACCCATGCTGCTGATGTGAACTACGTGCAGCGGCGCGCCGGTGATCGCGCTGGCGGACAGCACTTCTTCGAGCGCCCTAATGCTGTTTGTCGGTTCTTTCAAACCTGCGTAACGCATATGGACGAAGCAAGGCGCGCGGCGTTTTGCGGCAAGCCGAAACATCTCGAGGATCTCCCAATGCGAGGCGGCAGCCGTGTAATTTATGCCAAACCCAACACCCAGTGCGCCCTGCTTTAGCCCAGTCTCGATACGCTGTTTAATACCCTCGATCTCCGACTCAGTGGCCGCTTTGTGCGCGCCGTCCCCGCTCGGGAGAAATGTGCCCGGGTCGCGCATCACCGCCATCCGCGCCGGAATGTGGCCAATACTCGCGCCGTAATTAATCAGCGCTTTGCCTTCTCGCTGCGCATACCACTGCTCAGCGTTGCCTGTGCCGACCTCGAGCTCCAGAGCGGTTGTGACGCCATCCATCGCCTTGAAGCGATAGTTCTCCTCGTCCTGGCCGTGTGAGTGCAAATCTATGAAACCCGGAGATACAATCAGACCGGTTGCAAGGACAGTGGTGCGCCCGCGCATGCTTGTCGCGCTGATGGCTTGAATTGTGCCGTTAGTGATCCCGATGTTTCGGATGGCGTCGAGTTTGGACTCGGGGTCGATCACCCGGCCGTTGAGAACAACGACGTCGTATTCGGGAGGGGGCAGAGCGGCGACTCCGACATGAGTAAGCGGACCGATGGCACACGAAACGCAACTCAATAATAGTGCGACTAGATGACTGAGCTTAAAGGCTCGGTGATTCATAGCGATCTCCGTTCAGGGTTAACTCGGGGAACCTCATTGAAGCCGAAATATGGAATCAGCGCCGCACCTTGTCAAGGTAGAACGGATGTGGAGAGAATCTCGGTCTGTTGTTATTCTTGGTGCTGGTTATCCGATTGATGAGGCGGAAGGCGGAAAGGAAGTTATATGAGGAAGACACTTAGAATAGCGCGTCGAACGATCATCAGCCTGTTCCTGACGGTTAGTTTGAACGGGATTGTTGCCGCACAAACATCTGCGGCTGCAGCCTCACAGCCGGCCACCGAGCCGGGGCTTCAGAGACTCGAACGGGAGATCGCGCGCCTTGCTAAGGTATCCGGCGGAGTCGTCGGTGTAACCGCGATCCATCTCGAAACGGGCCGCCGCGTCTCTCTCAACGGTACCGAACGCTTTCCGATGGCCAGCACCTTCAAAGTTCCGATCGCGGTCCAGCTCTTTACGCGAATCGACAAAGGCGAGGTGAAACTCGATCAGATGATCGAGATCAAGCAGAGCGATTTGCATCCCGGCAGCGGAACGCTCTCAGATCTCTTCAACAAGGGCGGGCTTGCCCTGTCGGTGCGCAACCTGATGGAGCTGATGTTGCTGATCAGCGACAACAGCGCGACGGATGTAATGTTGCGCACTGCCGGCGGAGCCGAAGCGGTAACTACGCGGATGCGCGCCCTGGGCATCGACGGCATCAACGTGAATCGCTCAACCGCACAACTGATTTCCGACTGGATAGGCGCGACCGGTCTGCCGCCCGAAGATCAATGGAGCCCCGCTTTGTTTACTTCGGCTTATCGCGCGGTCACGCCAGAAGAACAAAAAGCCGCGGGTAAACGATTTGATTCGGATCCTCGCGATACCGCGACGCCGGACGGCATGGCTGCTTTACTTGAGCGCATCTACCGCAAGGATATCTTGAAACCGGGGAGCTCCGAGCTGCTGCTGGATATTATGCGCCGCTGCAGGACCGGAGACGCGCGACTCAAGGGACTGCTTCCGCAGGGGACCGAGGTGGCGCACAAGACCGGGACGATTGGCGGCACTACAAACGATGTTGGTATCATTACACTTCCCGATAACGCCGGTCATGTTGCGATCGCCGCATTCGTAAAGGCTTCGGAGAAGGATGGCGCTGAGCGTGAAAGAGCGATAGCCGAGATCGCTCGCGCCGTTCATGATTTCTTTCTTTTTCAGCCGCGCGCCGGCCAGTGAGCGAGCCTGGAGGCTGTTTGATATCAGCAAACTCGATTAACCGGGAAACGCCGCCCACGTAGTAACGAATTTATTCGTTTTTCTCGTACCAAGCAGTCGAATCGCGGAAAACGAATAAATTCGTTACCACGTGGCCAAGCTCTTTTGTTGACCCTGCTTGAATCCGTTTCGGCTCGATTGGGCGTAAACTAGTTTTGAACCCGAATGATGTTCAGCAAACCGCATCGGCTGATCGGGAATATTAATCGCAAACGGCATTATCTGTATGTTTGATAGTGCGTAGCTCGGCTATCGAATTGCACCAGGGACAGCAGACCGAGCACCTTCAGAGAGCTGCGGCTGGGAGGCCGCTGGTTATTAATCAAACAGAAGGAGAAAACAAGAGTATGCGTAAGAGTTTGATGGTAGTCGCGATCGCGGCGGCAGTGGCAATGGGATGTTTGAGTATTGCATCCGCGGAGAGGATGGATGAGAAAGCTAAATCTCTCTACTCCCGGCTGGGAGGTAAGAAGGCCATAACCGCCGTCGTGGATGAATTCGTCAACAACTGTGCCGCGGATACCCGCATCAACAGGTTCTTTGCCGACACGGCCAAGGACCCCAAAAGGCTAGCGAAGTTCAAGACCAACCTGGTCAACCAGATTTGCCAGGCCTCCGGCGGGCCCTGCAAGTACGGCGGCAAGAACATGAAAGATGCGCATAAAGGCATGGGCATAACCGACGCGGATTTCAACGCACTGGTTGAGGATCTGGTAAAGGCGCTCGACAAATTCAATGTGGGAGCAACCGAGAAGAACGAGCTCCTTGGAGCGCTGGGCCCGATGAAAGGCGATATTGTCGGTCAGTAAATCGAGAGAGAGTCGCCAGTAGCTCGGCCACGTAGTAACGAACTTATTCGTTTTCCTTTAACTGGCATTCCGAATCATCAATGGGGAAACGAATAAATTCGTTACTACGTGGCCGGTGACAAATAAAAATCAAAACGCCTGCAAAGACCGAAAGGCTCCGCAGGCGTCGATATTCTGAGCTACCGAATGTTTTTAGAGGTTTGGATGTCGTGGGTACTTTAGCCAGGGGAGTCTGATATTCCCCCGCAGCAACACTCGGTCGGAGCGGATCCCCGGTTCAGCTTCAAAGCCCGCGCTGGCAAAGCCCACTACGATATCTTCCTGCTGATCGCCGTCTCCGCTGCACCCGACTCCGCCAACCAGCCGGCCGTTCTTGTAGAGCGGAACGCTTGCCTGGCGCACCTGGAATCCGTTCCCGGCGCCAATGATTGGTGAACAGCCTCCCGCCCGCGGAGCAACCACACCAGTAGTCAAGTACGGACCGAGCGCCCCGACTATTCCTGCCAGGACGGTGTCCAGCTGCAAGCCGGTGTTGAAAGCGCTGTTGTCTTCGATCGGGTTCGAGAACGGACCGTTTTCGGTTCCGTCGATGCCATCAGGTAGAAACGGGCGGCTCAGAAAAATCAGACAACGCCCGCTTATCGCAACGCTGCCGTCGAGGTTCAATCCTTCTTTGTTTGCAGCATCGACATACTTGCCGAGCCCGCCGTTGCGCAGCCTGGACCCGGCAGCTGAATTGCTAAAGAAAGCCGCCGAGCGTCCTTTTTGAACGGCGATATCGTAGCTTGAAATTGGCGCGTCAAGAGTGCTGGCGGCACCAATCACTACCCCGTTCTGGTCACAGACCCCGACGCTGACTTCGATGTGGCTGCCGACCGGTTGATGTATCAGGGCTCGAGTGATCAACGCCTGCTGTATCCCCTGAACAAGAATCTTTTCAACTTCGGCTGCAGTGAGACCGCCTGCAGTTGGACTCGCGATTATCGGGACATCGATCTTCATCCTAACCGGAATGCTGCCGCCGATATTGACGATCTTGAATTTAGACGCCGGAGTATCTCGGATCCCAAAAGGCGCGACGACGCTGCCGTTTAGGCTGCCGAAAGCGGTTGTCGGAAGCGCGGGCGGGACCTGCTGATTGGCGTAAGGAAGTCTGAGACCACCGGGAAACAGAGTGTCTACTATTTCCGGGGATGGTTCGAACCCGCGTCCGGCCGCGAGAGCGATTAGTTCTTCAACCGGCTTGTCTATTCGCTCTTCACGTCGGTTTGCAAGAGCGTATTTTCCATCGCCTTCCACGCCGACGCCGCCGACCGGTTGGCCGTTTTTGTAGAGCGGAATACCGCCCGGATCAGCCGCAAGACCGAGAGGAAGAGAAGGATTGACGTCGCTGCACAAAAGCTGTGAGAACTGCACGCCGAAAAGCGGGCCGCTTGAAGCGCCTTCGATCCCCGGCGGAATGTGCTCCTGCAAGAGGAAATTCGCGATGCGCGGACAGAAGGCTCCGCCCGCGGTGCTGAGCACGCCTGCAGTGCCTGCCTTAGAGATTGCCGCCGGCACGGTTCCGTCTATTGGAGCTTGAGGGTTCGGAAGTCTGATTCCTTCAAGTCCACATGTTGGATTGTTAATGCTATTGCCTGCCGCGCACCTGGTCCCGATGCCTATCGTTATGTCATTGCGGGCGCCGTTCATCTTGAAAACGCCAAGAACATTTCCTTCTTTATCGGTGACTGCGATGGTAACTTTTAATCCACTCGCGTCAGCCTGAGCCACGGCTTGGGAGATGATCTTCCTGACGTCGTCAGCCGTCAGCTTGCTCTCGTCGGCGAAGATCTCGACGGTGATGTGAACCATCGACGAGGTGACGCCATCGGGGTTTGTTATCGATACGTCGATCCCTTCCTTGATCTCCGCCGCTGGAACTTCGTTGAGGATGACTTTTTTTGACCCTTTTATTTTTGCCGAGCCAAAGGTGATCGGGCCTTGAGCGTTGCTGACGTTTACGGTTGCGCCCTTCTGGAAATTCCGGCCCTTGATGACGAGCCTGCCTCCGTCCGGGTCGTAAACGGCCGTATCGGATGTGATTTGCGGGACCGGACCGGATTGGCTTAGCCAGGCGATAGAGTTTCCGCTCAGACAAACAGTCACGATTGCGACGAGCACAATGATAGTTCTGCTGAGACGATGCTTACGAATCAGATCCCGTCGTGCCATCCTATCCTCCCGAAGCGATTTCAATTCAAACCACGATTCGTCAGAACGTAATCCTGCTGTTTGGCGCGGTTGCGCTTTCGCGCGGCAGTATAGCGAATGTGAAATTGAGCCGCAAGCACTCAACCATTTACGCGACTCGTGTTAGTCGCCGAGCGGCCGGCCTCGCAAGGTCAGTCCGCTCGGCGGTTGAGTCTAACGCCTAGAACGAATACTTCAGCGCAAATTGAATCGTGCGCGCTGGAACTCGGGTGTCGACAAACAGGCGGTTGTCTTCGTTGCCGGGTTCGAGGGTGTAGCCTCCGAAGAAGAGCTGATGCACCGGGATTCCAAAGTTTGCCCTGTTGAACAGGTTGAAAAACTCGGTTCGGAACTCGATCTTGTGCTTCTCGGTGAATCTGAAGAACTTGTTCACAGACATGTCGACTGTCGCCACGCCCGGCGCTCTAAAGGCGTTTCGCCTGCCACGGCTTGGATTAGCCGGTCCCGGGTCGACTCTGTCGGTTAGATTGCCATCCAGGTTCTCGTCGCAACAGAACAGAACCGAATAAGGCTGGCCCTTCTGGAACGTACCGATGCTCCCGATTTGCCAACCCCCGAGAATCTTATTCTGCTCGAAAAACGGCAAGTCCCAGATCAAACTGTATACAAACCGATGGCGCACGTCGAAGTTGGCG
>DASRIZ010000046.1:0-3307 GCA_035649735.1 Blastocatellia bacterium
CGTCAAACTCGCAAAGAAAAATTCCCTGCCAACGCCCCAGCAAGAGTTTTCCATCTGCAAATGGAATGGTGACGCTGGACCCGACGACGCTCGCTTTTATGTGCGCGTCTGAATTCTCTTCACCGTGGTGAAAGCCCATGCCGTGTTGCGGTATTAGAGTCCGCAGCGCATGCAGCATGTCGCGCGGCACATCAGGGTCGGCATTCTCGTTGACCGTCAATCCCGCCGTGGTGTGTTGCACGTAGAGGACGGCGATGCCTTCCCTGGCACCTGACTCAGTCAGCTGCTGCTGAACCTGTTCGGTAAATTCAACGAGTTCTTCGCGTTGGTGTGAGCGGACCTTCAGAATATGCACCGCCGGATTGTAACGCAAAGAGTCCGCGCGAGGTGAAGACCAGCTCGCGAGGTTGTAAACGTATTTGAAATTGGTCAGCGAAAAGCGGTTGACGGCGCCTGATCGCCGGTCCCCGTTCTGGTCTCGACCGAGCCGACCCTGGCCATGCCTTTGAAGTGCCAGCAGTCTACGCTCCAGACCGGCAAGACGCCCTCGCGGTCGACACCCGTCGTGCACCACAAAGTCGAATCACGATAGTCCTCAGGCGTCTTCAGCACTTTGCCTTCGGCGCCATAAAGTTTGTATTTCTTCAGGCGATCGTTGTAAAGGCCCAGCTTGTCGCCGCTCAGGATTTTTCTGAACGGTTCATATTGCGCTTCTTCCGCGGCTGCTAAGTCGCCGAAGACCTTCTGCCCTGCATCGCGAGCCTTGACACACATCTCCCGGGCTTCACTGATAGTCATTTTCCCCTTCGGGGTCTCGACCTCAGTGGATTTGGCCAGCCCCTTCGACAGCGCCTCATCTATCTTGTCAATGCACTTCTTGCCGTCTTCGAGCGCCTTCTTGCCATCCTCTTTGGGATACATGCTGTCTTCCGGTTTCCAATCTACCCAGGTGGAAGCCTCGGTGATCGCATCGTCAAGATCCTTTGCGATTTTCTGGGCCAACACCGCGCTCGTCAGCAACAGGGTCATTCCCAGCAACGTTACGATTGATCTGGTCATTCGTTCACCCCCATGTTTGAATGTGGCACGCGCATCTTGCGCGTGATTCACGGGCGGGACGCCCGTGCCACTACTCTCATTTAACGGTCCAGCGGGTGCCGTCCTTGAAGATCACCTCTTTCAGCGAGCACTCGGCTTTTACCACTCTCGGATCCAGCGGAGTCTGATCTTCGTAGGTCTTGCCGTTTTCGATTGGTCGTCGACTGGAGCCCGGCATGTTCTGCCAGATGATGGTTGTAGCTTCCACGACTTTTCCTTTGGCGTCCATCTCTTTGAGCGCAAGGTGTACCTCATCGATTGGCTGATCGGTGTTCACCTTAATCCGGTAAGCGAGATTCACCTTGTCATCCGTGATTCCGCTATAGATCAATTCAACCGGCGCACCAGTTGTTGTTTGCGACGCAGCGGATGATGGAGCTTCGGCCTTGGGCGAAGAAGCCGGGCTCGCTTGCGGCTTTGCGGCCGCAGACTGAGAGGAAGATCCCCGGCCGCAAGCTCCGAAGACAATTGCTACCCCGCAAAGCAATCCTGTGGTCAAAATCCTCTGGAACATTGTGCTTCACCTCTGATCTTGTTGTTAAAGTTC
Organism: Blastocatellia bacterium; assembly: GCA_035649735.1. Taxonomy (GTDB): domain Bacteria; phylum Acidobacteriota; class Blastocatellia; order UBA7656; family UBA7656; genus Onstottus_A. The sequence goes on from DASRIZ010000046.1 coordinate 1,646, forward strand.
AGAAATCTTTTTTGGGCGAACCCTTTGTTCATCGTTGAATTATTTCGGCACGTGGTCTTTGAGCCAGACGAACAACAGAAACGCGAATACGATCGGTCCGATCAGCGCTGCCAGCCAGAGCGTGACCCGGATGCAACCGACCGTGAGGCGCAGCGGCCAGCCGGACGGCTCAATCACATGCCAACTGAACATGGCCAGAGCATCCAGCAGGTTAGGCTGCCCCACGGGGCGTTCGAACCTGGACTCGATCGTGACTCCGAAGAGACAGCCCACGCAGTACCGCAGCACTCGATCGATCAAGAACAGATAGATCAACAGCCAGATCAGATAGGCAGTGATCGCTACGATGATGATGATGGTTCCGGCGCTCATCTCTTACCTGCGTAAACCAGGCGGTAGTCATCGCTTCCAGGCGTGTCAGAAGCCCGAGCGTCAGGGAGGGTCGCTCGCGCATGAAAGGCACCGCCTGCGAAACTGACCCTCCCTAACGGTCGCGCTTCTGACACATACATCAACCTCAAATTCTCCTATTTACCCGCTACTCGGGGGATTTTTCTGCCGGATAAATCAAATGATCTTTGCCATCCGCGCCGCGCTCCCATTTGAAGCGCGCCGCGATCCCTTCGACGCCATCTGTGTAGTCAAGCAGCCAGAGGTGATTGTCCCTGGTCAAAGTTCTTTCCTTAACTTCAGAGGTTTCCAAATCAACCAGCTGGACAGAGAGCCTATTGTGTTCGGGTTCATTCACGCCTTCGGTCACCGCGGTTTTTAAGTCGGGCGACAAAGCTATGAAATCAGAAGGAAGACGTGAAAACTTTCTGACTTCGTTTCTGTCCACAAAGCTCATCTGGGTCGGCCAGACCAGGCAATGCCCGTTACAAGACCATTTGGCGATTTTGAACTGTTCAATTGAATTCATGGCCTCCGGCTTATCGATGGGTGTGAACACGGGTTTCTCTCCATCCAAACGCAGTGTCCAGCAGTTATCTCCCAGCAGCACCACCATCACTTCTACGTCGGGATTGCGGCTGGCCTGGCATTGACCGACCTTGTTGGTCTCCCGCCCTGCGGGAACGAAGGGTTTTTCGTCAATGAAAATTTCCCACCAGTAGTTGTTGACGCGCCGGCGCTCGACCCTCTCGGTGCAACGAAGCCGCCCGCGCCGGATTTCGTCAACCGTCTCCGGCTTATGACAGGCGGCCAAACCGACGGTAGCCAACAGCGCGAGCGACAAACTTCCGCCCCTGAAGACCCACGGGCTGACCCAAACAAACATCGTATTAACGCTACCACCCAATTTCCGGTCGCCTCTGGTGATGCGACCTAGGGACCAATGAATCCGCTTAAGGGATTCCCGTAAAAGGCATCCGCTTTGTATGCATTGCGGTCCCACTGCCCATCCTGATCGCCAATGATTTGCACGGGGATCACCACCCGGCCGGTGCCCAGATTATTCTGCTTACCGACACCACTGTCGACGATTTTGTAATCGGAACCCATCGTGAATTTTGCTGAGCGTGCGAGCTTCCCGTTTTGCAGTACCTTGATCTCGTATTCACCAGGGTTCTTATACATTTCAAAGAAGTAGCCCGGAGTGTAAACCGTGGGCTCCTTGTCCCAAAGCATCGCTTTTTGGAAGCCGAACACACTGCGGCAGAAAGC
>DASRIZ010000047.1:0-3063 GCA_035649735.1 Blastocatellia bacterium
GGAGCGCACCGAGATTCGATTCAACAACGAATGGTTTGGCAAGTTTGGCGCCGATGATTTTGTTCGACTGGCCGGACGAGCCACGGTCGCTCAGATCCTCGAACGCGACGATTTCAAAAAACGCTTTCAGGCTCAAGCACCGATTAGCATGCACGAACTGCTCTACGCGCTGGCTCAAGGTTACGATTCCGTGGCGCTGGAAGCCGATGTCGAGCTCGGTGGCACCGACCAGAAGCTCAATCTGTTGATGGCCAGGCAAATTCAACAGGCCTACGGTATCAAAGAACCACAACTAATCATGACTACGCCGCTGCTCGAGGGACTCGACGGTGTGCGAAAGATGTCAAAGAGCCTCGGGAACTACATCGCCATAACCGAATCTCCTCGCGATGTTTTTGGAAAGATAATGTCGATCAGCGACGATTTGATGTGGCGCTACTACGAGTTGCTCACCGATTTGTCAGTAAACGAAATCGGCGAAATGAAAGCCGCCGCCGAGCGGGGCGATCGACACCCTCGCGATTTGAAAGTTGAGCTTGCTCGTCGCATCGTGACCGATTTTCACTCCCAAAACGACGCCGAGGAAGCGAATCGCGAGTTCGACCGGACCTTTCGCGATCACCAGGCGCCGTCTGATGTTCCAACCATCGAGAAACCTGCTGGCGCGGTTCGTCTGGTCAAGCTGCTGGCCTCCGAGGGACTCGCGCCTTCAGTATCGGAAGCGCAAAGACTGGTCGCTCAGGGCGGCGTTCGAGTTAACGGCGAGAGAGTCTCCGACGTCAAGCTCGAGCTCGGATCGCAAACCGGAGATGAAGCCTTGATACAGGTTGGAAATCGAAAGTTCCTGCGCGTTATTTTCAAGTAGCGGGTGTCGCCGTTATTCGCTTCCATGCTGACTAAAACTACGATTACAACCGCCAGACTAAGCCTGCGACCGTTAAGGCTTGCTGATCTCACCGCGGTGCACGCGCTGTGGACCGAACCAGGTGTGAGACGATTCCTGTTTGATGATCAGATAATCTCTCGCGATCAGGCGGTCGATGAAATCGTTCAAAGCATCGAGCGGTTTGAGACTGATGGGTGTGGACTCTGGGGAGCCTCGCTTCGGCAAGACGCCAAGATCATAGGTTTTTGCGGATACCGCCCGTTTCACGATCCACCTCGGCACCAACTCCTCTACGGCTTTCACCCTGATCACTGGTCGAAGGGACTCGCAACCGAGGCAGCGCGGGCGATGATACGATTCGGGTTTGAGCGGCTCGGTTTTGAATGTGTGGTCGCTAGCGCTGACGCGCCGAATCACGCGTCGCTGGTTGTGATGGAAAAAGCCGGCATGACCTTCGATCACCGCGAAACGATTAATGGGCTCGACACGGTTTCTTATAAACTCGCGCGATCGGATTTCAGGCCTGACAACTCTTTCTACGAAGTGTCGCAATTTTGAGTAGCATAGACTTCAGTCTGAGTCACAGCGTACCGCTCACAGACTAAAGTCTAAGCTACTTCTCGGAGGTGATATGGATAGACGGGAGTTCAATCGCGCGATGCTGGCGGCGGCGGGTGGTTATGTTATCGCTCCTCAACAAGCCGCATCGAATCTGAAGGTCAATGGCCAGCGAATTGTCGAACATCTGACCGGACTATCTCAATTTGGCAAGAACCCTCAGGGTGGAGTCAGCCGCGTAGCCTTCAGCGAAGCCGATCGACAGGGACGCGACTACGTCATGGGTCTTATGCGCGCAGCCGCGCTCGAGGTCAGCGTTGATGCGGCCGGTAACCTAGTGGGCCGGCGTAAGGGGAGTTCTTCGACACTGAAGCCTCTGGTGATGGGCTCGCACATCGACTCGGTGCCGGAAGGCGGCAATTATGACGGCGACGTTGGCTCGCTTAGCGCAATCGAGGTTGCCCAGACGCTGAGCGAAAAGAAGCTCACCACTCGACATCCGCTGGAAGTCATCATCTTCGCAGATGAAGAAGGCGGAACTATCGGAAGTCACGCTTTGAGCGGTGAGATCACTGAAAAGCAACTCGGTCTGGTTAGCTCCAGCGGCAAGACGATCCGCGACGGAATCAAATTCATCGGCGGCGATCCCGATAAGCTGGCAACCATTCGCCGAGGCCGCGGCGACATCCACGCCTATCTCGAGCTGCATATAGAGCAGGGCGGGATCCTGGATAACGAAAAGATCAATATCGGAGTGGTCGAAGGGATCGTCGGCATCACCCAATGGGAAGTAAAAATCGAAGGCTTCGCCAATCACGCCGGAACGACGCCGATGAATCAGCGTCGCGATGCGATGCTCGCCGCGGCCAGGTTCATCGAAGCGGTCAATCGAATCGTAACCAGCGTACCGGGCCGGCAGGTTGGCACGGTCGGCAAGCTTCAAGCGTGGCCGGGCGCTTACAATGTAATTCCAGGCAAAGTGATTGTTGGTCTCGAGCTTCGCGATCTTGATTCGGCAAAGATTCAGATGCTGTATCAGAAGATCCACGATGAGGTGGCTCAGATCGCGAAGTTGACCGGCACAAGTTTCGACTTCACTGAAACTAACAGCATCGTTCCCGCGCCAACAGACGAGCGGATCCGAAAGGTGATTGATGAGACAGCCAGGTCGCTCGGTCTATCGACAAAATGGTTGCCAAGCGGTGCGGGTCACGACGCGCAGGAGATCGCTCGGCTTTGCCCGGTTGGAATGATATTCGTTCCGAGCGTGGCGGGCATCAGCCACTCGCCGAAAGAGTATTCGCGTCCGGAAGACATAGCCAACGGAGCGAATGTGCTTCTTCACACGCTGCTCAAGCTTGATTCTCTTACATTCAACTAAGGAAGATGCGTGATGCGTGAAGCAGCAGTCCGTGGTCCGTAGTCCGTCTTCCGTAGTAGTCCGTCTTCCGTAGTACTCCATCGCCGGCCTATTGAGCGCGCATTCTTTAAGCAGATCCAACTACGACGACCGAGTACTTGCTACGGACCACGGACTACGGACTACGGACGCTTCACGCATCACGCATCACGTTTCACTCAGGAAGCAGCTTTGAAGGCGCCTTGCAGCCGGTAAGTTC
>DASRIZ010000048.1:0-7583 GCA_035649735.1 Blastocatellia bacterium
CCTGCAGCTCGATCAACTCTTCGATGAGCTTGGCTGTTTTCTTTTCAGCCTGCTCTCGCTTGAGTCCCGCGTGGTCTGAAGTATCAAACTCGTCGAGCTTGATCCGGCGGTCTCCCTCGAGTCGATGCGCGTAGCTCATTGTTGCTTCCCTCTCAAAAGAACGCTACTGATCCATCGGGCTTCGATGGCGGTATACTTCATCCCTGGCGCGGCTTTCGGCTGAGTATCTTATCCAGATCTTCAAGAATTTCGGGCGCTTCAAGAACGGATGCGAACTGTGCGACCCAATACCGAACTCTCTCGAGATCAATATCCGGATGAGTGTCGAGGACACCTTCTATGTCTGCCACGTCGCGAGCCCGGCGGGCAAGAGCCTTCATGACGACCAAATCTTCGGCTGTCACAACGGGAAACGAAACGCCGCCGACGGTCCTCAACGTTGCTCGTGAGACGCTCTGTGTCTCGAACGGGGTCGCACCAAGCGAAAGGTCAACGTTGAGACCAGTCGCGTCGTGAACTACAAGCAGGACTCGTCGTCGAGCTGCGAAATCAAGAGTGTCGGCGAAACGTGGTGAAAATCCGAAGCGCGAACCTGCTGCTAGAAACGATACAGCATCTGAGATGTCCAGGAGAAGCACCGCGTCCATATCCCGAGTTACCCTCGGGCGTCCCAAAATCCCAGCCGCCACGCCGCCGATGATCGCTGACGGAACATTCTGGTCCTTTATCCAGGCGACAAAATCCCGAATGACGTCAAGCAACGGCTCCAAGTACTTTGAGCTAGACACGTTGATAGGCCCGTTTGAGACGAACCCATAACTCTCTCACTGGCGCTTCCTCAGCAGCCAACGCGTCGCGCCAGCCCATCTGATCGACGGAAGCCATCAAAGCGGCAATGTCAGTTAGTTTCTCCGTGTCGCTCATAGACCGAAGCTCCTCAAGTTCGACAGCATTTGCCGCTTCGAATCCTGCCATATAGGCTTGCGCCTGCTCCTTTGTCATGGGTTCTTCGTCGGAAGTCATCGACATTGATTTTACACGACTACGCTAGGCTATTACCACGTTGCGAGCGCTAGGCTGATCAGTTTACCTTCTCAAATCGGCTGACCCCCGAATCGTCGTCATAGATTCGACGAGCCCTGCAACCCTTTGCAATCAGCCGGAAGCTCACACGGGGTTGTCCGAGACATGATTTGAGAAGAAGGTGATGAGATGGCCGGCCGGTTCTCGAATTCGGAAAAGCTCGTGATCGATAGACGACATCGCCTCGATTGGCGTAGGAGCGAGCCCCAACGACGTGAAACGCTGATGAGTTGTGTGTAGATCTTCGACCATGAGATCAAACGGCGCATCGCCAGGAACCACGACGCTCTTAGGGGTCAGGACCAGGTGCGTCCCGCCGCGTAGCTCAAAGATGGCCACATCCGGACCTTGATACACGGGCCGCATCCCGATCGTGTTCATAAACCTGGCGGATTCTTCCAATCGGTCCGTCTCAAGGACAACGTGCCCTATCCAGACCGGAGGCCGAAGATCTTTCTCGCTCACGCTTCATTTCCTTCCTGTGAAATATTGGCGTCTTGTGTCCCTTAAGGTGCCTGGTCGAAAACGAACTAAGGCGAAGCACAACAACCTGACGCGCACCGTTCGAGACATATGTTCGATTGCCTTTTCTTATTGCTGCTGAGCTTGAGTGTACGAACTTACTTACAACGTGCTATGCAACTGCGGTAAACGGCAATACACCTCTCATCTTTATCACCGTTCAGGATAGCATCGAGAATGCACTCGTACAGCCTTTGCCGACAAAACTCCACGCAAGCAGGATCAATTGGTCGTTGTGCAGATGTCACGAACATACTGTTGGATATATTCGGACCAAACATCAGCAGAAAGGCGATGGTGAGTATGGATAGGCGCAGCGTTCTCTTTCTCATTCTGATTCTCCTAATGGAAAGATCTGTGTGCCGATTTGTTGTCCCGGGTTCGAGCATATTGGACCACGTGAAGGGATTCAAGTATCGGTCCGGCTATTGCCTCGGTGGAAGATATATCTACGAGCCTTTGATGTCAACGTCGTTCAGTGCGATTGACTACATTGGGTCGTTGAGCCTTAGCTGATTATTCCAAAAACTGTTCCGCGTACTCCTCAGACCTGGGAACCAGATTGTTGCTCATTATCACCCGCGCGCAGGAGTTCCATCGGAGAATCGCATCGTCGTTGCCCGCCGGACGAACCGCCTCCGCCTTCTCGAACCATTCCATAGCCTCGCGGAACCAGTCGTAGGCTGCATAGTTAGCCCCAGGCGAGCCTTTGGCGAGCCTCGCTTTGGCGCGACGTTCCCAAACGATACCCGTGTAGTAAGTCCGTTGATACTCATCGCGAAGCCGCTCGAGCACTTCCTGAATCTGCGTGTCGCCGATCGAATAGCCCTTGGCGAGCCTGTCGGTCATCGCCAGCAACAGAGTCACCAGCGCTTGCTGGTTATCAGGGTCGATGCGTAGGACATCCAGGCAAATGCTTTCGGCGGCGCCGGGCTCGTTGAGCAAGCGATAACGCATTGCTTTCTCGAGTGCCGCGGCGATCGCGTCTCGGTTTAGCGGTTTGAGATCGAACATGGCTAACTCCTTGGGAAGTCCGTAGTCCGAATATAGGTCCTATACGTCCTATAGGTCCTATATTCGAACTACTTTCCCCGGAACAACTGAACCAGCTTCGCGACCGGGTCAAAAAACTTGCCAACCACTCGTTCCTTTAGCGGGATGATCGCGTTGTCGGTTATCGTGATGCTCTCGGGACAGACCTTCGTACAGCATTTTGTTATGTTGCAGTAGCCGACCCCCATCGTCTCCTTCAACTCTTCAAGCCGGTCCTCCGTATCCAACGGATTCATCTCCAGCGCTGCGACATAGACGAGAAATCGCGGACCGATAAACTTGTCATGCAGGTTATGTTCGCGCAGCACGTGACAGACGTCCTGGCAGAGGTAACATTCAATGCACTTGCGAAACTCCTGCACTCGGTCGATGTCTTCCTGTTGCATTCGCCATGTTCCGTCCTGCGCGTCGGGCTTTCGCGGCTTAAACTTCTTGATTCGCTTCTTGACTTCGTAGTTCCACGAGACATCGGTGATCAAATCCTTGACGTGAGGGAATGCCTTCATCGGCTCTACCGTCACCGGCTTTTCAATCGGTAGCTGACTGAGCCGGGTCATGCACATAAGCCGCGGCATTCCGTTTACTTCGGCTGAGCACGAACCGCACTTGCCCGCCTTGCAGTTCCATCGCAACGCGAGATCGTTTGCTTGATCGGCTTGAATCCGTCTGACGGCATCCAGCACAACCATCCCCGGCGCCGTCTCGATAGTGTAGTTGACGAATTTGCCGCCGCTGGCGTCGCCCCGCCATACGCTGAATGTGGCTGTGCTCATCCCATCTCCTCTATGACCTGTTTGAGTTCCGGCCGCATATCGGGGATCGGCTCGCGGCTGACCTTCATCGTGCCGTCGCCGTCTCTCCTTACCATTACGTTAATCCTTCCGAACGCCGGATCCTTTTCCGGATAATCATCGCGAAACTGCGCGCCGCGACTCTCTTTTCGTTCAATCGCCGAACGGGTTACCGCTTCAGAAACGGTCAAAAGATTCGACAGGTCGAGCGCGGTGTGCCAGCCAGGGTTGTATTCTCGATTGCCGGTGACCGCGACCCCTGAAGCGCGTTGCCATAACCTCTGGATTCCTTCGAGCGCTCGCTGCATTTCGTCTTCTTTGCGCACGATGCCAACCAGCTCCTGCATCATCTCCTGGAGCTCGAGCTGGATTTTGTAAGGACCGTGGGCACTCGGATCAGAGCTGTCTGCTCGTTCAAACGGCTCGACGGCGCGCCTGGCCGATTCGTCCACTTTGCCGCTGTCAACATTCCCGTGCCCGTGATCGTTCGCAAACTTCGCGGCGAACTCGCCGGCCCGTTTCCCAAAAACCAGCAGGTCCGAAAGCGAGTTACCGCCAAGCCGATTCGCCCCGTTTATGCCCGCCGCGCATTCGCCGGCGGCAAACAGCCCGGGCACGCACGACATCTGTGTATCGGCCTCTACTCGGATCCCGCCCATGATGTAGTGAGTGGTCGGTCCTACTTCCATCGGTTGCTGGGTGATATCAATATCGGCCAGTTGTTTAAACTGGTGATACATGCTCGGCAGCTTGCGTTTGATGTGCTCTTCGGCTTTTGGAAGCTTTTCCTTGATCCAGGAAATGTCCAGGTAGACGCCGTTGTGCGGGCTGCCGCGGCCTTCCTTTACTTCGCGCACGATGCAGCGAGCCACGTGATCACGGGTGAGAAGCTCCGGCGGGCGGCGCGCTGTCTTATCTCCTTGAGTGTAGCGCCAGCCTTCTTCCGGGTTGTCGGCGGTCTGGTTTTTGTAGTTGTCCGGGATCTCATCGAACATGAAGCGTTTGTTAAGGCTGTTCAACAACACGCCGCCTTCGCCGCGAACCCCTTCGGTCACCAGGATTCCGCGCACGCTTGGAGGCCACACCATCCCGGTTGGATGGAATTGAACAAATTCCATATCGATCAGCTCCGCGCCGGCTTGATACGCAAGCGCGTGACCGTCTCCGGTGTACTCCCAACTGTTGCTGGTGATTCTGAAGGCCCGGCCGATTCCGCCGGTTGCAAGCACGATTGCTTTAGCCTTGAACAAGCGGAATCGCCCGCGCTCGCGATCGTAAGCAAACGCACCAACGACTCGGTCGCCGTCTTTTAGCAGGGTCAGTACGGTGACCTCCATATGCACGTCGATGCCTTGATGAATGCCATGGTCCTGGAGCGTGCGAATCATCTCGAGCCCGGTGCGATCACCCACGTGCGCGAGTCTTGGATATTTGTGACCGCCAAAATTTCGCTGAAGTATCCGGCCGTCTGCTGTGCGATCAAACACGGCGCCCCAGGCTTCCAGCTCACGGACTCGATCCGGTGCTTCCCTGGCGTGCAGCTCGGCCATGCGCCAGTTGTTTACGTACTGGCCGCCGCGCATCGTGTCGGCGAAGTGGACCTTCCAGTTGTCGCGCTCGTCTACGTTTGCGAGCGCGGCAGCTATCCCGCCCTCAGCCATCACGGTGTGAGCCTTGCCGAGCAGCGATTTGCAAACAAGACCGACGGAAACGCCCGCGGCGGAAGCTTCAATTGCGGCTCGCAGCCCCGCGCCGCCGGCGCCGATCACCAGGACGTCGTGTTCGAATGTCTGGTATTCGGCCATCAGAGGATTCTCCAGTCTGACCAGATTCCCATCGAACACAGCCGGACAAAGATATCCGAGAATGCGACCCAGAACAGGCTCATCCACGCCCAGACCATGTGACGCCGATTGAGACAGCTGACGCAGTTGTAAGTCTTCTGGCGGATTGGCATCTTCGAGAGCTGGTCGCAGCCCCCGCCAACGAGGTGTCTCAGCGAATGGCAACTCAATGTATAGCCGCCAAGCAGAACAGCGTTGATCGTAAGAACGATTGTGCCAAGGCCGATGCCAAACGAGACTCGGCCCGCGGCGTCAGTGAACCACAGGGCTTTCCACGCATCGTGTAACAGGATAACGATGAACAGCAACGCGAGGTAAAGAAAATACCGGTGTACGTTCTGGAGGATCAGTGGAAAGGAGCGCTCGCCGAGATATCGCTTTCGAGGTTCGCCTACTGCGCACGATGGAGGATCAGCCCAAAACGACTTGTAATAGGCTCCCCGATAATAATAGCAAGTAAGCCGGAAGCCGCCGGGCGCCCAGAGGATAATCAGCGCGGGCGACCAGGGGAGCCACGCCGGAAACCACGCCGGCTTCGGTCCAAACCAACTATGGATCGGATCACCGAACAGCTCCGGCGAATAAAACGGCGAAAGGTAAGGACCAAACCGATAGTGCTCACCCTGGAACGCGGCCCAGGTCGAATACGCGACGAATGCAGAGAGGCCCAGGAACACCAGCAGCGGCTGAAGCCACCACGCGCCCGGACGCATAGTGCTGCCAAAAGCCGGTCGTTTCAACGAGACGTTTGTGGAAGCCATGGCACCCTTTCTTGTCTTGTTTGCTCAGAGTCGCAGAGTAAGACGAGAGATCAGTCCTCAGTCTCAATAACGATGATAGCCCTGTATTAGGAAATAGAAAGGATGAGAATCTGAAATTGTTGAACCAGCGGTTTGGCTCCCGAAGCCCTGTCCTAACTGACATGGTGGCAACGTTTACCACACGGCCATTTCTTGCGTCAACAAGAACTCCAGTTGGTCATTAAAGCAATTTGATTCGGTTTTCCGTTGACTCGAAAAGGAAGACTATAATTATCCAACATAATAACAGCGCGACCCCAATGAGCCGTTTGGGAGTTGAAACGCCCGTTCTCGGAACCAGTGCGGCAACTAAGACGCCACGCGTGAAACACTTTCCCGCACACACACCTCGTTAAGCCAAGATTATTCTCAGGCGGGCATCGCGTTTTCGCGTTGAAGCCAGTGTTGAAGCGCTTCATTTTCGCGCGCGAGCTCTTCGGCATTGATCAGGCCCCGCTGCATTGCAATCGAGATCGCTCGCGAACGCGGGCTGTAGGTGCTGCCCCATCTGTCGTCGATGATTTGCTCGAGATCAATCGACAGCTTGGCGTAGACCTCGCGCAGCCGGTTCTGCACGCCGCGCTCGCTCAAATAGCGCCGGCGCGCGATGGCTTTGTCGGTCAGACCAAGCGAAATGTCGATGAGCGCTTCGTACTCGATGTCGGTCAGTCCGGATATTCGGCTGGTCGCTCGTGATTGAACGGTGCGAATCTCAGGATCGATCCAGCACTGCTCGTCAACCAGCACCGCTCGCAGCGCCGCGATCAGCTTTTCGTCCGGAGATGACTTGAGCACATAACCATAGACCGTCTCACCGGGAACGATGCGGGCAAGCTCGCGTATGTAGATTTCGTCCTTGTATTGCGACCAAAAGATGATCCGCGCCAGTTTCAACTCAGCCCATATTTGGCGGGCAGCTTTTACACCGGATAATCCTGGCAGCTTGATATCCAGCACGGCAAGTGCCGGTTGGTGTTCAAGGGCAAGCTCAAGCGCGCTGTTGCCGTCAGAGGCCTCGATCACCGGGCCTGCGTCGGCGAAGTTGTCGGTGATAATGGCGCGAAGATAATCGCGCTGAAAGGCCATGTCTTCGGCAATCAGTATGGTCATATGTTCGAGGTAGCATAGACTTTGGTCTGTGTCTGGAGGTCCCGCTATCACCCACAGACTAAAGTCTATGCTACTTCCCGCAAGACGGTCGCTAATAATCCTCGGTCTCGATCGGCAACCGCAGCTCCACTACGGTACCGCGTCTGCCGGTAGCTCTCAACCACGTCAGCTCCGCGCCGATCAACCGCGCCCTGTATCGCATGTTATCGATTCCGCGCGCGCGACGCAGATCACCCGATACCGTCATGCCTTTCCCATCATCGCTGACTCGGATCAGCAGACCGTCGCTTTCGCGGATGATCACGATCTCGACGAACCGCGCCGATGCGTGTTTGGAGATATTGTTTAACGCTTCCTGAACAATTCGATAAACCAGCAGC
>DASRIZ010000049.1:0-3410 GCA_035649735.1 Blastocatellia bacterium
AGCTGAGGCAATTCTGTGGGCGGTGTCTGGCTCGATCTTCAGACCGCATCGAACCCAGATTCTAGAACTGGCCGTAAAGAGTCAGCTCCCGGTGATCTACAACTCGGCAGAATCGGTAGAAGCCGGTGGGCTCATGTCTTACGGCGTCAGCCTGCCAGACTTGGGTCGCCGAGCAGCTGCCTATGTGGATAAAATCCTAAAGGGGTCCAAACCTGCCGACTTGCCGGTCGAACAACCGACAAAGTTCGAGTTCATCATCAATCTGAAGGCTGCGAAACAAATCGGGTTAACGGTACCGCCGAATGTGCTGGCGAGAGCGGACCGGGTAATACGGTGAGGAGTTAAGTGGCTAGGTGTGAGGACAGGATGAACCAAAAATTTTTTACTCTCCTGCTTTGCGCCATGCTCTTTGCGCTTTACTCATCTGCCCGGGCGCAGCAAGCGAAGAAGATGCCCCGGATAGGTGCTTTTCTTCCCGCCAGTGCGGCTGCAACAGCTCAGCTGGTTGAGGCATTTAGGGAAGGGTTACAGAAGCACGGTTATGTGGCGGGACAGAACTGCACCCTTGACATTCGGTACGCTGAAGGCGAGGTCGAACGCTTCGCAGATTTGGCCGCCGAGCTTGTCCGCTCAAAGGTAGACGTGATCGTCGCCGGGTCTACGCCGGGAGTCATCGCCGCAAAGAACGCCACCAGTGCGATACCAATTGTTATGGTGACAACCGGCGATCCTGTCGCGAGCGGACTCGTCGCCAGCCTTGCGCGCCCTGCGAGAAACGTCACTGGGCTGACCGCTCTCGGGCAAGAGTTAGCCGGAAAACGCTTGGAGGTGCTCAAGGAAGCTGTCCCCAACGTCACCCGGGTGGCTGTGCTCTCGAATCCAACGAATCCAGATAGTCCATTGTCGCTCAAAGGCGTAGAAGCTGCAGCCCAAGCATTGGGAGTGCAGTTTCGGGTCCACGAGGTCCGCGACCCCACGGAGTTCGATAAGGCTTTCGAGGCTACAACCCGCGAGCGAGCGGGGGCACTCATGGTGCTGCCAGACCCGATGTTCGTAAGTCAGCGAGGACGAATCGTGGCCCTGGCGGCGAAGAGTCGGCTACCGGCGATGTACGCACATTTAGAATACATAGATGCTGGCGGGCTCATGTTCTATGGAGCAAGCCTTGCCGACATGTGGCGTCGCGCGGCAACTTACGTGGACAAAATTCTCCAAGGGACTAAGCCCGCAGACTTGCCTGTGGAGCAGCCAAAGAAGTTTGAATTCATCATCAGTCTGAAAGCCGCCAAGCAGATTGGTCTGACGATTCCGCCGAATGTGCTGGCGCGGGCGGATAAGGTGATTCGATAGACGCAAAGCGTGAGGCGTCAGAAGAAGAAATGATGAAACGAATTTTTGCTTTGGCTCTTGGCGCTTTGCTCCTGCCGCTTAGCGTTCCTGCTCACGCGCAGCAGCCGAGGAAAGTCCCGCGGATAGGGTATTTAATCGGAACCTCTTCCTCCTCTAACGTTGCCCGCACCGAAGCATTCCGCCAGGGCTTACGCGAATCGGGGTACGTGGAGGGGAAAAACATACTCATCGAGTCACGTTTTACCGAGGGAAAGCTAGACCGCGAGCGAGCGCTCGCGGCAGAACTAGTTGGCATGAAGGTAGATGTGATAGTAACTGGAGGGTCGATCACGACTCGCGCTGCCAAAGAAGCAACTACGACGATTCCAATTGTCATGACGCAGGATCCTGATCCTATAGGTAACGGATTCGTCGCCAGCCTTGCGCGCCCTGACGGAAACGTTACTGGATTATCAAATCTTGGCCCTGAGCTTAGCGGGAAACGACTAGAGCTACTGAAAGAAGTAGTTCCCAGGATCACACGCGTGGCTGTGTTTGGAAGTTCGACCTTCGTGGGCAACGCACAAATATTAAGAGAGACGGAACTCGCCGCAAACGCACTCAAAGTTCAGCTTCAATACGTCGACGTACCAGATCAGAAGGATATTGAGACTGCGTTTCGAGCTGCACGCCGGGGGGCTGTTCACGCAGTCCATGTCCTGGCAGGTGGCGTCTTTACTTCACGGCGACCACAGCTTGCAGCCCTCGCGGTCGCGAGCCGTCTCCCCGCAATATACTACGCGACCGAATTTGTCGAAGATGGGGGCCTGATGACCTATGGGGCGAATCGTACTGACTTGGCGCGTCGTGCCGCTACCTATGTGGACAAAATTTTAAAAGGTGCCAAACCAGCCGAATTGCCTATCGAACAGCCAACAAAATTTGAGTTCGTCATCAATTTAAGAGCAGCGAAGCAAATCGGCCTGACGATTCCGCCGAATGTGTTGGCGCGAGCGGACAGAGTAATTCGGTAAGGCGAGAATGGTCAGGGCTAAGGCGTCCCGTTTAAGACGGAAGCGAAGAATTCGATGAAAGTAGTTGGTCGTCAGTGGTCAGTGATCAGCAAGAGGGTTTTCTGCGCTGCACTTTGCCCCATGCTCCTTGCTCTTTGCGCGTCCGCGCATGGGCAGCAGCCGGCAAAGGTTTCGCGCATCGTTGTACTTTGGGGCAGCACGCCCCAGGCGGAGAAGGATCGTCTTGCCGCTTTTCAGCACGGTCTACGGACTCTCGGTTACGTGGACGGAAAGACGATTCTGGTGGAGCACCGCTATGCTGAGGGGAAGCTCGACAAGCTTCCACAAATCGTAGCGGAATTTGTGGATCTCAAGCCCGACGTGATTGTCGCTGCGCCTCTGACAGCGATTCGCGCCGCCAAGGAGGCAACCCAAACGATTCCCATAGTAATGGTGACTTCAGTAGATCCCGTGGCAAGTGGTCTAATCGAAAGTTTGGCTCGTCCTGGAGGAAATATTACCGGGCTCACTCGGCTCGGGCGGGATTTGAGTGGAAAACGGCTGGAATTACTAAAGGAAGTGGTTCCCGAAACGTCTTCAGTTGGAATCTTTCGAGCCGGGGGCAGAGAGGCACAAGCGATCAGCATCAGAAAATACGAGACTGCGGCTCGCGCTCTCAAGATACGGATCCAGTCTTTCGAAGTCCGCGGCCCAACGCCTACTATTGAGAGCGTGACTCAAGCCGCCACCAAGGCGCGCGTGAACGGTCTCGTCGTAATTACCGACCCGCTGATCCGGCGTTACGCAAGACAACTGGCAGAGGTGGCGATGAAAAGTCGGCTGCCATCCATGTGCGAAGCCACTGAGTATGTGGAGGCCGGTTGTCTCATGTCCTATATGACGAGCGATACTGAGAATTTCAGGCGTGCCGCAACTTATGTGGACAAGATTCTTAAGGGTGCCAAGCCGGCGGATCTTCCAGTCGAGCGGCCGACAAAGTTTGAGTTTGTCATCAACCTGAAAACAGCCAAGCAGATCGGTCTAACAATCCCGCCGAATGTGCTGGCG
>DASRIZ010000050.1:0-2932 GCA_035649735.1 Blastocatellia bacterium
AGAATTGAAAAACGAGTCATTAAATGAGACGGGGATAGACCACGGATCCTTCGGATTGAGCGGATCTACGCGGATCTGTGGATATCCGTCCGATCCGCGCAATCAGTGGTCTATCCTGTCTGTACACATACTGATCGTTATTGCCTTTGTGCTTTTGGCACCGGGAATTTCTCGCGCCCAGTCCGGGGTGCTCATACCATCGAGCACCGAAAGACCCGACCCGGCTGTGCTGTCACTCGACGAAATGACCGTCAATGTGGTGATCGACAACCAGTACGCTCGGGTGCGAGTGACTCAAATCTTTGGCAACCGAACCGACCGCATTCAAGAAGGCCGCTACGTTTTTCTTATTCCGACGACCGCCTCTATATCGGACTTCGCCGTGTGGGATGGCGATGTGCGGATCCCCGGGGTGATCCTCGAGCATCGACGGGCCGAAGAGATCTACAACGATCTCGCGTTGCAATCGATCGATCCTGGTTTGTTAAGCCAGGAAGATGAAGACTCCGCCGCTACCGCCTTTAAGGTTCAGGTCGCGCCAATCCCCGCATACGGCACGAAGCGGCTCGAGCTTGAATACACCGAGCTGCTTTCGGTCGACAATCTTGAATCGTATTTTTCGTTTCCGTTGAAACCCAGCGAGTACGGTACTCAATCGGTTGGTCATCTGGAGATCCGGCTGCAAATGAGTTCTCGGCTGGCGATGGGCGATCTGTCGGTCAAGAGCAAAGCCTATGCGCTGAACTTCATCGAAAACACTCCACAATACAAATCGGCCTCGTTTGCGGCGAACGATGTTCAGCTAACCGAAGACTTCGCGTTCAGCTACGGGCTGGATGTCAAAGGTACAGCGTTTGAGTTTCTCGCATATCGGGCGCCCGAGCGCATTACCGCCGATGAACTTCGCGACCCGCGATTGGCCGAGCGCGAGCCCGACGGATACTTCGAAGCAGGCGCGGTATTCAACCAGGCTGGCCGCGCGCCAGGCGTCACATCGCCGCCGCCGCCTCGTTCGATTCTGGTTATGCTGGATACGTCGCTCTCGATGCAGTTTGAAAAGCTGGACCGAGCCTACGAGGCGGCCGAAGGGCTGCTGCGTTCGCTCACGCCTCAAGACACCTTCAACTTGATGCTGTTCAACGACGAAGTCGGAGTCTTCAGCAGCAACCCGGTCGATGCCCGCCCGGACCAGATCGAGCGTGCCCTGTCTTACATCAAGTCGAGTTATCTGTCGGGCGGAACCGACACCGGGGCGGCGCTGGATCGCGCCGCGACCCTGGCGAAGTCGATGCCCTCCAGCAAAGAGCGCTCGATTGTGATGATCACCGATGGGAACTCGACGCTCACAACGACTCGGACTAAAGCGATAGTCGATCGCTTTCAAAAAGCGAACGATTCAGGTGCAAAGGCCAGGCTGTATGTTTTTGGCATCGGCTCGGACACCAACATTCGATTGCTCGGTGAGCTGGCGCGGGCCTCGCGGGGTTACTTTGACTGGACTCGCGAGACCGATGATCTCTCCTTCAAGCTGAAGGCGTTTGTAAGCAAAGTCGGCCGCGATCCTATCGATTCGTTGAAGCTTCAAAATGCGGACGCCGCCAACTTCTATCACGTGTATCCCGACTATGAAGCGACTGCTTATGACGGAGCCAGACTCTCTTTTGTCGGGCGCTACAAACGGCCGGGCTCAGCCTCATTGACGTTGACCGGGAGCGAAGGCGGCAAACCGGTTCGTTTGTCGAAACAGGTTGAGCTACCGGAGCGCGATGATTCACATCCGCACGTCCCCAGAATGTGGGCGCGGGCCCGTGTCGACGCGTTGCTTCGGCAGATAGCCCTCAACGGCGAGACAAAAGAAGCTATCGACGAGATCATCGCGCTATCGAAGAAGTACAAGTTTGTGACGCCCTACACTTCCTTCCTGGCAGCGCCGCGCTCGCTTCTTCGTCCGCGGGTGATCCGGCCCGGCGATCCTGTGCTCAAGGTTCGCACGGACCCGTCGATTACCGAAGTCACCGCAGTCTTCCCGTTCGGTTTGACGAAACGGCTGACTTATCTCAAGAGCGACGATGTCTGGGAGACCAGATTTCTTGCGCCGCGCGAGATGGCTGACGGAGTTTATTATTGCCGGCTGGTATTGGTAGACCGGCAGGGCCGCGCCTATCAAGAACAGAAGAGCTTCGTTATCGACAGCCGGCCGCCGAAGCTCCAGGCGTCTTTGAACCAGACTATGGCGCGCCCTGGTGAAGATTTGCTGATAACCGTAAGAGCGGACAGCGATACGCGGGTGATCGCGGCTCGGGTCTTTGGATCGCTGCCGGTACCGGTGGTGTGGGATGCTGGGGCTAAGGCAAACATCGGGCATTTGAGGATACCGTCAGGTTTGCCGTCGGGCACGTATACGATTCAAGTGACCGCTGAGGATTTCGCGCACAATGCGAGTACGGTTGAGTTGGTGATGGAAGTTGTTGGCGGTGGCTAGTTGCTTAAGCGTATCAAAGTGTTTTTTGAAAACTCCAAGACCTGAAGGGCCTGCTCGCGTGTCACGCTTGGGAAGTTGTCCAGAAATTCATCGAGCGTGAGGCCGGCTTCAAGGTTGGTGATCAGGGCATCGACGGGAACACGGGTGCCAGTAAATACAGGGGTGCCGCTGACGATATCGGGATCGACGGTGATGGGAAGTCCTTCGATTTCTTTTTTATCTAGCACGAGCGTCATACTTTGCTTCCTTTCGGTGAGAGTTTACAACAGTACTGGGTGACTTAGAACACGTCATTATGAACCTAGGAGAACTAATGAGAAGACTGATCGTTCCGTTTATGTTTGCTGTCGCATTAGCCGCCGACGCCGGCGCTCAACAAAAGAAAACAGACCTCGAACACGCCGGGCTGAAGGGCAAGGTTAAGTCGGTCAAGATTGAAGAAAGTAAGCT
>DASRIZ010000051.1:0-19810 GCA_035649735.1 Blastocatellia bacterium
TGCTCATTTGTCATGAAACGATCGAGCATTAACGGCCTTCGGGTTGGGTTGAGGGAGAGCGGCTTCAAGACTGGAACAACCTGCGACACCGTTGGACTGAGGCTAACCACGCTCTTCGATCGGGACGTACTTCAACCCGCGGGGTCCGATGTACTCAGCCCGCGGTCGAATCAAGCGGTTGTTCCGATACTGCTCGAGCACGTGTGCAGTCCATCCCGAAATTCGACTGCAAGCAAAGATAGGCGTAAACAGATCGGTCGGGATACCGAGTGCGTAATAAGTGGATGCCGAGTAAAAATCCACGTTTGCGTTCAAGTGCTTCTCGCGCCCAACGACCTCTTCCATCTTCCTCGACATCTCGTACCATTTGGTTTCGCCGGTGCGCTCGCCCAGTTTCCGCGACATCTCGACCAGGTGAGTTGCTCGCGGATCAACGGTACGGTAAACCCGGTGGCCGAACCCCATGATCTTCTTTTTCTTCGCGAATGCATCCTTGACCCAGGCCTCGACCGCATCGACGCTGCCAATCTCGAGCAGGTTCTTTATCACACCCTCGTTTGCGCCGCCGTGAAGCGGTCCTTTCAGCGTGCCAATCGCCGACACGACTGCCGAATACATATCTGACAATGTGGCTGCAGTCACGCGTGCTGCAAAAGTCGAAGCATTCAATTCGTGGTCGGCGTGAAGGATGAATGCGACATCCATCGTACGGGTAGCAATCTCGTCGGCGGCTTCACCCGTGAGGGTATACAAGAAGTTGCCGGCGATCGAGAGATCGCTACGCGGATGAACCGGTTGCTGCCCGTTACGAACCCGTTGGAAGGTGGTGACGATTATCGGAAACTTTGCGGTGAGCCGCACAGCCTTTCGCTCATTTGCTTCGATCGAATTGTCCGCTCCATCCGGATCGGCGATGCCAAGAGCCGAAACCACAGTCCGCAGCATGTCCATCGGATTAGCTGTTTTCGGAAGCGCTCGGATCAATTCAATGGTCTCAGCGGGAAGCCCGGCCTCTGCGTTGAGCTGCGACTTGAGCGCGGCCAGTTCCGCCGAGGTCGGAAGCTTGCCGTTCCACAGGAGATATATCACTTCTTCGAAAGTCGCGTGTTGCGCCAGGTCATGAATGTCATAGCCGCCATAGATGAGTTTGCCTTCTTCTCCGTTGACGTCGCTTATTGAGGATTGCGCGGCGACGATTCCTTCAAGCCCGGCTTTGGCGACGTTTGCTTCACTCGACATGGTTATGCTTCGTTCCTTTCGGTCGCGGTTGACGCCAGGGCGCTACCGGTGACTCTCGTGGGTGGTATCCAACATCGAAGAATAGAATACGGGCGCAACCATGTCAACGATGGCCAGTTTTTAGGGAACGACTACCTCAATCTCGGTGCCTCGACGACCCTCAACCACTCGCGCCGCAGACTGACGCGGTACTGCTACTTCCAGAAATCCCGCGCTACCAAAGTAAGCAAAGAGTTCGTTCTGATTGGCTTCGGCGAAGTGTGTCAGCACTCTAGCCGCTTCGTGCGTGCCGACTTTCACTCGCGCTCCGGCGCGAACAAGCTGTTCCGTAAGCTCATTTGATGTGATGTTTGTTATAAGATTCCCGAACCGGTCTACGTGAATTACAGTTCCACGAATCAGTTTTTCAGAAACGACGGTCGGGGTGGGCGTATTAAACCTGACCGGATCGCTAACCTCGTTGCCCATCATCCGCCAATCGATCAGCTTCGACACGTAGCCGGCGCACGGAGCAAAGACATCGCGGCCATGAAAAGTGTTGGAAACCGGCTGACGAAAATAATGCTCGGCGGTAAAACAGACCACTCGGTTGATCTGCTCGCGCTGATAAACGTAGCTGAACACGCCGTTGTCGGGGCCAATAAAGTTATAGTCATCAGTCATCGCCATAATCGGCCGCCGAGACGATCCGACGCCCGGATCTACAACTACTACATGAATCGTATTCTTGGGAAAATCCCTGTAGCAGCACATTAGCGTGAAGGCTGCGGTATAAACATCGTGAGCAGGAATCAGATGCGTGATATCAACGATTTCGGCAGCAGGGTTGACGCAATTAATAGCGCCCTTCATTGCGGCAACAAAGTAATCGGCCTCGCCAAAGTCGGTGGTCAAAGTTATCAAAGGTCTCTTTTCTGACATTTTTGCTCCAAGGTGGATCGTTTGAGGGCTGACCCATTCTATAACGGCAGGCAATAGTCTCGGAGGTGGCAGCTGGTTCGGGATAACCCTCGCCGCTCTCAGCAACTCGCTACAGAGTCGTGAGAAGCTTTCTGTCCCGCTCGTAGCTGAGTTTGAGAAAGGCCTTGTCAACGTCGACCCAGACCGCTTGATCTACTTCCTGTCCTGGAACGTGAATCTCTCCGCTGACGCGCTCCATCAGGAAATAATGGACTACCTTGGGTCGGGGCGCGCCGTTCTTATTTGCGCGATAGGTGTAATGCATCGTCCCGACCTCGCGGATGATGCGGCATACCAGCCCCGTCTCCTCTTCTACTTCGCGCAACGCGCCGCGTTCGACAGTCTCGCCGGGATCCAGTTTACCCTTGGGAAAAGACCAATCGTTGTAACGCGGGCGATGCACGAGAAGGATGCGTCGGGTACCAGTGGAGGTATCAATCACGATTCCGCCGGCAGCTACAATTTCTTTAGTCATTCGTATTTTCTATTTCTATTTGCAATTTCCTATTTGCTATTTGGGTCGCGTCCGCGTGCGTAGTCAATAGCAAATAGAAAATAGCAGATAAAAAATAGTAAATAGACCGCTTCCTTTGACAGTCTCAGAACCCGAAGTCTAGTCTGTTGACTATGAGCGCCAACTTCGCCGATCCCGCAATAAGGGTCGTCTTGATGCCAAAGGATACGAACGCCCACGGCACAATATTCGGCGGGGTGATTTTAAGCTACATCGATATCGCCGCGGCTATTGAGGCGCGTAAACACACAACTAAACAAATCGTCACCAAAGCGATGCACGAGGTTGTTTTCGTTGCTCCGGTGTTTGTTGGCGACATCGTCAGTTTTTACACCGAACTTGTACGCATCGGCCGGACGTCGATCACCGTCAAGGTGCTGGTTGAAGCGGATCGCGCTAAGCAACCCGGCACGTGCGCCCGAGTCACCGAAGCCGAAGTGGTCTACGTCGCGGTCGATGAGAATCGGAGACCTATCCCGGTTCGCGATTAAACGTGATCCAAAGGTTTTCAGCTCTAACGCCTTCCCGACCGCTCCTCCTGCAACTCATACAATGCATCTGAAATCTGTTTCCTCGATTCGCTTCCTAGAGACGAACGCGCGTTCATTTATCGGGAGGAACCGGCAATGATTTCTCGGCGTATCCTTGAATAGTGGCTGGGAGAGTCGCACTGAGATAAGATTCAACCAAGGAGTAGTAGCCGATGCCCAGTAAGCTTGATGAACTGAGACGAAGAGCGGAAGAAGCCGCGCGCCAGCTTGACGAGAAGTTCGAAATCAAAACGAAGCTCGACAAAGGAGCGCGCGCGACGACCGACGCCCTTCGCAAAGGCGCCGAAGTCGCTTCGTCGACGATCGATGCCGCGCGCGACGAAGTCTCTCGAATAGACCGCGAACACAAAGTAAGCGCGCGGGTTAGCGACAGCGCTCGCCGGGCTGCTGATGCCGCCGACGACGTTCTCCGACGCTCCGGTATCAAAGACAAAGCCACTGACGCTGCAAGCGGCGCTTCCAAAAAGGCCGGCGAGGTGTTCGACGATGCAAAGGAAAAAGCATCCGACCTCTTTGGCGATGCGCGGCGGTACTACGACAACGCAACCGGAGCCGCTCGCGCAAGCGCGTCGGCGGCGCGACTACCGTCCTCGCTTCTCAACACCATCGCCAGCGCCCGTCGATGGGCGAAGAAAAACCCGGGGAAGGCGGCCGTTGTCTCACTCGCGTTTATCGCCGGCACGCGCGCGGGTTCAGCTTTCTCCTCGCTTGACGTGGTGCTGCTCGGCGCGGGCGGCGCTGGAAACTGGATGTTTCATTCCGCACTCGTACCTTATGGTCTGAGGAAACTCTCAGAGAAGTACGAAACGCATTTGAAGCGTCAGGAAGAGCTGATACGCGATGGCAAACTCACGGAAGCTGAACGCGCCCGAATAAAGTTTCAGCGCGACGCAGCTAAATACGTGGGGGCGCCGCTGCTGGGGGCATTCAGCGTTGCCGCCGGCGCGGGGCTCGTCTTCGAGGCAGTTTCAGGCGGCGCCGTAGCCGGTTTTCCGATCAACATAGTGCTTGGAGGAAACCCGCTGTTGTCCAGCATATGGCTTTTCGGCAATGGTTTGGTCTGTTTTTACAACGGCTATAAGTTCTTCATGATGGCGCTGGCAGACCAGGAAGATGTTGCCCGAGTCGTACGCGACATCAAAGGCCTTCTCCCCGCGGAAGTAGTAGCATAGACACCAGTCTGCATTTCGACGCGCAGAACGCAAGCAACGCAGATTAACCTTGGGGCGGAGACCAATTCGTCTGCAGCTATCTAACCTCTCCACAGACTAAAGGCAATGCTACCCCCACGCCCTCAAGTTAGCGTCGCGCTCCTCGGATTCGGGAACGTAGGTCGTGCATTCACCCGACACGTGCGGTCGTTACCTGCGAACCAGATCGAGATACAAATCCGGGCGGTCGCCGACAGCAGCGGCGGCATATTCCTGGATAGCGATTCGCAAATCGATCGCGCGATTGAGTACAAGGATGCTGGGCTGAGGTTGCGGGAGTCGGGTTTTGAAATCATCCGCGATCCCGCAGACTTTGTTCGAGAGCTTTATCCGGCAGGAATCCCGTTGCTTGTTGAGTCACTCCCCACAAACATAGCCGACGGACAACCCGCGCTCGAGTTGATCGCAACCGCACTGGGGCAAGGCACAAACGTAGTCACAGTGGACAAGGGGCCACTCGTGCACGGTTTGGACGCGCTCACGGCATCTGCGCTGAGAAGCGGCGCACGGCTCGGCTTCAGCGGCACAACCGGTGTGAGCATTCCGGATGAGCTTGCAGACGATCGAGTGCTGGAGATTCGAGGTGTCCTGAACGGAACTACAAACTACATTTTGACGGAGATGCAGGAAGGCAAGCGCTTTGATGAAGCTCTCGCAACAGCTCAGGCTAACGGGATTGCCGAGCCTGATCCTTCTCTCGATGTGCTGGGCTGGGACACTGCGGCAAAGATACTGATTCTCGCGAAGTCGCTGATGGGCGCGAACGCCGGACTCGCCGAGGTCTCGCGGATTGGCATCGGCCCGGAGACCGAATCGCTGATCAGCATCGCGCGTGAAAGTGGCAGAGTTGTGCGTCTGGTTGGCCGGGCGCGGATCTGGCAGGGGCGAGTGCGTGTCAGCGTCGCGCCAAAACTTGTTGAGGAAGATTCACCATTCTATTCGGTGTCCGGGACCTCCAAGGCAGCGGTTTTCCGGACAGAACGTCAGGGAACAATATTGACGCAAGCGCGATCTGGACGTGATGCAATTTCGCAGACAATACTCGATGACATAGTGCGAATCACGTCAGCGTGTTAAGAGGTTGGGCCCGTCTACGTCTCATCGGAACCGTTAAGTAAATCCTCAAACGACAACTGCGGGCTTGGCTCCTGTCCCTGATCAGCGTCTCTACCGTCAGGAAAATGAGACGCCGAATGTGGCCGGAGCGCCTTCTGTACATCTCGCAGGTTAAAGCGGATCAATCTGTCGGTGAGAAGAACCGCCGGTATTCGGCCGGCACGTCGAAGCCTGTGCACGGTCGCTTCGCTGATCTGCAAGACTTCGGAGAGTTGGCGGGCGGTCAGGTAGTCAGCACGCTTGTCTTTTGGCTGGTCCGGCGTTTCGGTATCGCCAGTCTTCGGGTGAGGTTTTTGTCGTTCGGCTGCCAATTATTTCTTCACCGGTTCGAGTGAGAAAGATAAAGGAACAGATTCGGACTCGTTTACATCGACGAACTTCTTGTCAGCTTTGTACCCGTCAAGCGTGGCGAGTATCTGATACCTGGCGCGCGCGGCGGGCACGCGAAAAGCGAATTCGCCGCGATTGTTGCTGGTATAGCTCAACGAAAGCTTCTTAACTCGCTTACCATCCTTTTGCTCATCTTCGTTGGGCACTCGCTCGAGCTTGAGGTGCACGCCTGGCAGCGAAGCCCCCTGCGAATCGAAGACCGCTCCCCTAATGAGCGATGTGCGTTGACCCGCTTTCGAGAGCCGGATTGTTTTTACGGTAGTCTCTTTGCCTTCCTCAACCTGTTGCATTTCAACAAGCGTTCCGCCCTGATAACCTTCGGCGTCAAAGCTGACGGTGTAGTCATCCGGCACAAGTTCGAACGAAAAACTTCCCGCTTCATCGGTCTTTGTTTCCTTGAGCGAGCGGTCACGGCTTCGCATCGCGCGCACTTCGGCGCCGGCGATCGGTTTGCCCTTCTCGTTTTCGATTTTGCCTTTTAGTGTGCCCGTGCCCTGTTCCGCGGCAAACGCGAGGAACGGCAGCCAGACCAGAGCAAGAGTGCTTATTAGTATCCGGTTTATCACGCTTTCATTAACATCCGATGCTGTGGTGTTCGTCTAAGTGAGTTTGATTTTGCGGTTTCGCTCTGAGAAAAGTCAACTGAAGTCAGTTAGGTTTAAGGTCAGAGTTTCTAGTTTCTGGTTTCTGGTTGCGGTTTGTGTTTTCCTGATTCAGCCTACGTGCCATGAGCCGAACCAGAAACCAGGAACTAGAAACCAGAAACCCTAAACTCTGAACCCTTAATGCTATCATCGCTCTAATGAGGGTAATTGGCGGAATCCATCGCGGCAGAAGATTGCGCACGGTGGGGGGGCTCGCGGTGCGCCCGACTTCAGACCGATTGCGCGAGACGCTGTTCAATATCCTGGCACCCAAGATAGCTGGCAGCCGCTTCTTGGACATTTGCGCGGGATCAGGTGCCGTCGGCATCGAAGCATTGAGCCGCGGCGCTGCAGCGGTGACATTTGTCGAACTTTCGCGCGCCGCGTGCAGGATCATTAAAGCAAACCTGCAAGTACTCGGCGCGCAAAGCAGCACAACAATCGTCAACGGCGAAGCTGTGTCAGCGCTGAGGCGTCTCGAGAAGGAATCTGAGCGCTTCGACATTGTCTTCTTTGATCCGCCTTATTCTTCGGGAGTTTATAGTCAGGTGCTTAGGCAGTTGGGGCTCGGCGGCGTTCTTGAGGCCGGGGTGATTGTAATCGTCGAGCACCGGGCAAAGACTCCGCCCGAACCAGAGTACGGAAAGTTAAGGCTCTTTCGTGAGGTGAAGCAGGGCGACTCAGCGCTCGCGTTTTATGAAGTGCTCTGAGATTGATAGCGGCTGGCATGCAGGCATGTCCGCCCGTTAAACACATGTTACTTAAGACCTGTTTGTACGCTGGCTGGACGTGGGTGGTGTACTCAAAAGGCGCACCGAGTACTACTCCCAAACAGAAACTTAGGGAATGGACCGATCGACGGTGACGAGCCGGTGCAGCTAAGCCACAAGCCGTCGAGAGGATCCGCCGAGATTCTGTATCACCGATCAAATTAGCGCTTATCTCATTCTCGGGTAGGCGGCCGATAAAAATGATGGAGAAATCGAATGGAGTGAGAGTGCTTAATTACGGGAGGGCGGTGAGGACCCTCCGAAAGGCGAGTCAATTCACGATCACAACTGTCCGAGTATCTGATTCAGCAAGTTGGCGATCGTACCTAATGGGCCAGTACCATTAAGCAGATTCGCTACTGCGCATAGGAGGTTTCCAAGCAGGTTTCCAGGACCGGATTGCGCATCTATATCAAGAACAATCTTATCTAGATGGACCACCAGACCTAGCAGATTAAGATCCACGGGACCAAGCTCTAAGTGCAGAATGTCACATGTAGCCCGCGCCGTGATGGGCAGCACTATATTGGTGACAAATGACGAGATAACCCCAGCAGCATTCGTTAAGGTGCCCGTCAGCGTACCAACTGCGACAAGCTGGCCATTCTGAACAGCAAACCTCGTAAGATTGAAAACGGCATTGAGAGTGCCGCCAACGACTGTTCCAACTACGGGCACGCTGATGCCACTGGGAGCTGGCTCAGGCCGTATCGGGGCGGACATTGCCGCCATTGGTGTTAACAGCGAGGCGCATAACAACAGCGCAAGCAGGGATTGTCGTACTTTCATTTGGTGATTCTCCTTTACCCTTTGTTCGTTCGTTTAAAGCCTGGGGAGTTGAACTGCCTAGGCGAGTCCACAACCTCCCTTAGAATCTGGAGGCAATCAGAACAATGCACACTGTATGCCGCCTCGAAGGCTGAAGGTCAGTAATTTCTTTTACTGGGACGTAAAGAAAAAGAGGAGTTAAGCGATGCCGAGATTTAACTGAGAGCAGCAAAGCTAGCTTGGGCCGCAAAGAAGATTACTTTGAACCGGGTTGCATCGGCTGACGAAAAAAGGCGGCCCCGAAGGGCGCCTTTTCATATCTCGCTATGGCTAGGTGCTTTGGGTCCATGCTAGTATCGCCGCCGCAACGCGACTCTGCACACAAATTGGTTCTCGAGGAGATAAGAGCTGATGCGCCGTGCAATCTACCCGGGATCATTCGACCCCATCACCATGGGTCACCTGGACATCATCGAGCGCTCAGCACAGCTCTTCGATGAAGTCGTTGTCGCTCTCCTGTTAAACATAGAAAAGCAACCCATGTTCACAACCGAAGAGCGAGTCGAAATGATCCGAGAGGTCATCCCTCTGAGCAATGTGCGTGTGGGGACATTCGAAGGATTGCTGGTTCATTATGCGAAACAACAAAAGGCGCAGTTCGTCGTTCGCGGCATTCGAGCTATCTCGGACTACGAATACGAACTACAGATGGCGTTGATGAACCGGCGGCTCGAACCAAATGTCGAGACGGTCTTTTTGATGGCCGGCGAAGCCTACTCCTACATCAGCTCGCGACTCATCAAGGAAGTGTTCAAACTTGGTGGGTCGATCAAAGAGCTAGTTCCGGAATTGGTTGAAAACCGAATGCGCGATAAGATGAAAGCTGGTTAAAGCGGTCACAACTATCGGCGAGTGACGGATCACTGGGGCAATTTGAGATGAAGGTATGAGCGGCGATAAGAGTCAAAGGCAAATGGACTTCATCCTCGCGCAGCAAGCCCGGTTCAATGAGCAGCACGCCCGGTTCAATGAGGAAATGATCAAGCTCGAAGAGAAGACCAGGCAGAATACGGAAGACATAACAAGGCTAGTCGGAGCAGTGATGAACCTAACGCTCCACGTTGAGGAGAACACCCGGCAGATAGCCGACTTGATCGAACACGGCAAGCAAACCGACAATCGAATTGCCGAACTGCGCGAGGAATCCGATGCGCGTCAAAAGGACGCCGATTCGCGTATCAACGCGCTTATCGAGGTAGTTGAGCGGTATTTCAGCAACGGTAAACACAGTTAGCTTCACAACAAACGCTTTCAAGTTTCTGGTTTGTAGTTTCTGGTTTGTAGTTTCTTGTTGAAACCCAGAAAACTACAAACCAGAAACTAGAAACCATAAACCATAAAACGAATCCGGGAGCCAGGGTTGACGACAACAAGGTCCAAATTCACAGAGTCCGACAACGTTGCCGGCATGGAAGTATCTTCAACGCTGGCCGTCTTGATGGAAGCCGAGCGGCTGAGAGCCGAAGGCATCGATCTGATCGATCTTGGCGCAGGTGAGCCTGACTTCCATACCCCGCGCAACGTAAAAGACGCCGCCGAGCAAGCCATCGAGAACAACTTTACGCGTTACACCGCAACAAGCGGCATAGCTCCGTTGCGAAAAGCAATTACCGATATGATGATGCGGGATTTTGGCGCGAGCTATGATCCCTCAGAAGTCCTCGTCACGATGGGTGGCAAGCAAGCCATTTTCAATGCAATGGCCACACTGCTAAATCCCGGTGATGAAGTCCTGATACCTTCGCCTTACTGGGTCACGTTTCCGGAGATCGCGAAGTTCCTGGGCGCTCGCCCGGTAACGATCGACACCGAACCGACCGGCTTCCTGTTAACCGCCCGCTCGGTCAGCGATTCAATCGGACCGCGGACGCGATTGCTGATCGTCAACTCACCGAACAATCCTACCGGTCGCATCATTCCGCCCGCTGAGTTTCAAAGAATCGTCGAAGCGGCCGCCGAACGCGATGTCTGGGTGATCAGCGACGAATGTTACCTGTATTTCGCATATCCTCCGGCCGAGCCGTACACCGCGGGTCAATTGCCAGAAGACCTGCGTTCGCGGGTGATGATCTGCGGATCGTTCTCCAAAACTCATGCGATGACCGGTTGGCGCCTTGGTTTTGGCCTTGGACCAAAGCCCTGGATTCAGTCGATGCTCAAAATCCAGAGTCATTCGACATCCAACGCAAATTCAATGACCCAGAAAGCGGCCGTAGAAGCGGCGATCGGCCCACAAGACTCGGTGCGCTCGATGATCGGCGAATACCTACGGCGGCGCGATTGGGTTGTACCGGCATTGAATCAGGTGGAGGGCATCGAGTGTTCAATGCCTGAAGGCGCGTTCTATGTGATGCCGAACGTAAAGCGATTGCTCGGCGGAAAAGTGCGCGACTCCATCGAGTTCTCAAGGTTGCTGCTGGATGAGGCGCGGGTGGTTGTGACAGCGGGTTCCGCCTTTGGGATGGAAGGCTACATAAGGATTTCGTACGCAAACTCCTTGGAAGCGATCCAGGAGGGTATCCGGCGGATCGAAAAGGTCGCAAAAATGCTGCTCGAAGGCTGAACACTGCAACGCCCGCGCTGTCTTTTCTCAGAATCACCAACGCAGACGCTATTTAACAGCAAGGCAGTCTGGCCCTCCAGCGCGGGAAGAGGGATAAGCCCGTCGGCGCTCGCACATCCAAAGCGAAGGCACCCGTCAAAAAACGGCCGCCTTCACGCTCGCTGGCTTACCGAATCAGAACTTCGTGATGCTTATATCCTGGTCGCCTTCTTCTCTGAACTTCTTGAAGAAGAAGACCGCAAAGCAGATTAGCGCTACAAACAAAAAGATCCCACCGACTACCAGGTCTGTTCTTTTGGCCGCGGCCTCGGCCGTGTACATGTATTGATAGATAAACCAAGCCCCTGCCCCAAGGCCGACTACTCCTACAAGCAAAAGCACATTCTTCATGGGCCCTCCAGTCAGAGATAAAGCCTCAGATTTAGGTTTTCAAAACTGCGCCGTGTGGATTTCTACCGCTCTGCGAGTCCGATTATACACGAAAACCAATCGTGTCAAGAGCCCGAACCGTCAGGTTTTTGAATTCGCACCCTCGAGAGTTAGGGACGCTGAAACAGCGACGGGCTCCGGTTTTCCTGAATCAGCTCACCCGCCATTTCATAGACCGACTCCGCCGACACCCGACTCCTTGATGAGCCCTTTGCCAATCTGTGCGTAGCTGAGGACGGAGCTGTGGAAGAACCAGCGTCTGCGATTTCGACTACCGGGGTCCTTAGCTCCGTGGCGATCTGGGCTATTGCGGGCTCATCGGTGATCACAAGGCTCGCGCGCGCGATTGCCGCTATCAATTCCAATGCTCGCGGCTCAGTGAGCCGGATTGCGCCAGGTGGAAGAAGAGAGCCGACGGCCCGGCTGAATGAATCATCCGACGGCTCATCGGCAGCGATTACCCGTGCACCGAAATTGTTGGAGAGTCTGATTCCAATCTCCACAAAAGCTTCAACCGGCCAAAAGCTATGGCTCCCCGGATTTGCGCCATAGAGCAAAACTATCAACTCGCCGCCGCGCGAGCCGCTGCTTGCGAGGCGACGCTCGAATCGCGCGTCCTCGTCGACCGACGGCACGATTGCAAACCGCTTGTCACACATCTCTACGCCGAGCTGTTGCAGGACATTTTGGTGGTCCGAATGAGACGGCTGGCCGGCTGACGGTGACGTGCCGCGAAGGTCCAGCAAAATGCTTATCACTCGCGGAAGCCTGGAAGGAGTGAACACTCGAGCGCGCATCGCCAGTCGGGAAACCAGAAGCGTTTCCAGATTCGGCGAGAAATCGAGGACCACATCGAAGTTGTAGCGTCGCGCGCGTCCAGCAAATCCGAACACGTTCTTCAAGCCTCGCGACCGGCCCTGGTCCGACGGTCTGACTACGCCTAGTGAAATGGTTTCGTCGACCAGGCCTTGTGCCGTCAAGAGCTCGGATGTTCCGCATGGCGCCGCACCAACGAGCAAAGAGTCGGGATAGGACGCCCGGAGCGCTCTTACGACCGGGAGCAATGCCAGCGACTGTCCGAAGGGCGACGAGTCAATTGCTAGTATTGAACGAGCCGGGTAAAGCATGCGCATGGATTATACAGCGAAGGGTCAGAAAGGACGGAAGGGACCGAAAGTACAGAGGTCGGAGGTCGGAAGTCAGAGGTCTGAAGTTGAACCGGACTTCTGACTTCTGGCCTCTGACTTCTGACTCTGACTTCCGATCTCTGTCCTTTTTGTCCTTTCCGTCCCTTCTGTCCCTTGCGTCGATATAGACTTGTGTAACACGATAGAATTTTGTCTCGGAGCGACGAATGGTCACAACGGGATTTCAGGCGCTGTTGTTGGGAACGGGGGATCACGGAAGGGTTTTGCTGGCGCTGTTCATTGCGCTCCTTGCAGCAAAGCTCGCCGCTGAGCTGTTCGAGCGCATTCGTCAGCCTGCGGTGGTTGGCGAGATAATAGCCGGCATCGTTATCGGCCCCGCGGTGTTCAACATTGTACAGCCTACGCAGGTTCTCGATGCGCTGGCCGAGATCGGAGTGATCTTCCTTCTTTTTACGGTCGGGCTCGAGACCCGGCCAAGCGATATTTTCAAGGTCGGACGGACCGCGACTATCGTGGCGATATTGGGAGTGGTGGTGCCGTTTGTTGCCGGTTGGGGACTGCTCTCATTGTGGCCCGGGCATTCCTGGATAGAGGCCACCTTTCTCGGAGCGGCGATGGTCGCAACCTCGGTGGGGATAACCGCTCGGGTTCTATCCGGGATGGGATTGATCACCGCCGAAGCGAGCAGGGTGATTCTGGCCGCTGCGGTGATCGACGACGTGATCGGGCTTCTGGTGCTTGCGGTCGTCAGCAATATGGTCACCGGCCAGGTGAACTACCTGAATATCGGACTCATTGCGCTGCTGGCAATTGCTTTCACCATCCTGGTTATTACGTTCGGCTCGCGCGTCGTCAATCGAGTTAAGCAACCGGTCAACAACTTGAAAATAGACCATTCGCTGTTGATGTTCGCGCTGGTTCTCTGTTTTGGGTTAGCCGCCGTCGCCAACCTGATTGGGATTGCCGGAATAATCGGTGCGTTTCTTGCCGGAGTTGCCCTTTCGGAAGCGACGGACGGCACGAAATTGCACCAACAATCCCAGGCGCTGACTGAGTTCACCACGCCTTTTTTCCTGGTAGCCATCGGAATGAAGCTCAATCTCGCGGTGTTCCTGTCGGCGCCGGTGATCTTGCTCACTGGTGTTGTCATAGTTCTGGCGATCATAACCAAGCTGGTCGGTTGCGGGCTTGGCGCCCTGGGGATGGGCCGGCGTCGCGCGATCCAGGTTGGCGTGGGTATGATTCCAAGAGGCGAGGTCGGGATTGTTGTGGCGCAGATTGGATTGGCGATGGCGGCGGTGAGCGACGTGATCTACGGAGTCGTGCTTGCGATGTCGGTGATCACGACGCTGGCGGCTCCGCCGTTCATAAAGCTGGCGTTCGCCGCCGAACCCCCAACCAGCCAACCAAGCGAGTATGATTCAGAACTGCAGGTGACCATCCGTTAAAAAGGGCGTCACCAAGATTTAGTTCGTGGACGCGCGAGATACCGACAGGAGTCTTCTTCCTAAACAATGAGTCGGTTACTGATCGTTTCGAATCGTCTACCGGTTACGGTAAAGCTGGATCGAGGTGATTTCGCAATCAACAGGTCTTCCGGCGGATTGGCGACCGGGTTGTTCGGTCCGCACGAGCAATCGGATTCGTTGTGGATCGGTTGGCCCGGAGACGTTTCCCGGTTCGATGGCAACCAGCGCGCTCGGATTGAACGCAAGTTGTCCGACCTTCGTTGCGTCCCCATTCACCTCACGCCGGCGGAAATCACCCGCTACTATGAAGGGTTTTCCAACGGGGTATTGTGGCCTCTTTTTCACTACTCGACCGACAAGGTACAGGGGGACGCGTGGAGCAACTGGAAGGTATACGCAAACGTAAACCAAAGATTTGCCGAAACGGTCGCCGAGCATTATCGCGCCGGCGACATCGTCTGGGTTCACGACTATCAACTAACGCTTGTTCCAAAAATGTTGCGCGGTTTAATACCCGATGCGCGAATAGGCTTTTTCCTTCACATACCGTTTCCTTCTTCTGAAGTATTTCGCATCCTGCCGTGGCGCGCCCAAATCCTCGAAGGTATGCTCGGGTCAAACCTGATTGGTTTCCACACATATTCGTACTTAACGCACTTCACCCGCGCGATTCTTCACGTTTTGCATCTCGAAGCGCAAAACGCAAGAGTCCGGTCGGGTGAACTGGATGTGCGACTAGGCGTGTTCCCGATGGGTATCGATGCCGCCGAGTTCAGCCGGATGGCCGATGAAGACGGCGTTCTTGCAGAGGTTGCGTCGATCAAAGAGAAAGGTGGAGGCCGAAAGCTGCTCCTTGGCGTAGACCGGCTGGATTACACCAAGGGTATCGCCCGTCGAATGCTCGCAATCGAAAGACTCTTTGAGCTCGAACCATCGCTGCGGAGAAAGATCCGCCTGGTGCAGATCGTAGTTCCGTCTCGCACAAAAGTCGGGTCCTACCAGCAATCTCGCAGAGAATTGGATGAGATCGTCGGGCGCATCAACGGGCAGTTCGCTACGGTTAACTCGGTCCCGATTCACTATCTGTATCGCTCGATTGAACCACGACAACTCGTAGCTCTTTATAAGGCTGTGGATGTGATGCTTGTTACCCCTTTGCGCGATGGAATGAATTTAGTGTCGAAGGAGTTCGTAGCCTCGCGCACCGACGAAGACGGAGTCCTGGTACTAAGCGAATTTGCCGGCGCGGCGGCCGAGCTGGCGGAAGCGCTTCACGTGAATCCTTACGATCTGGATGGCGTCGCCCAAGTAATAAAGAATGCGTTGTCGATGCCCCACGAGGAGCGTCGAGCGCGAATCCGCGCGCTGCGTCAACGGGTTCGCGCATATGACTCCTATCGGTGGGCCGAAACTTTCATCGATGAGCTGAGATCGTCCCCGGATACCGGTAGCGTTCTGATACATTCAATCTCATCTCAGGAGGAGATCGCAGATCTAACACGCCGGCTTCGAAGCGCTCCGCGATTGCTCTTACTGTTGGATTACGACGGCACGCTTGTTCCGTTTGCGAGCACGCCCGATCTGGCAGCGCCGGACGCCGAGGTGAAAAAGCTGCTGACCGCGCTCGCAGAACGTCCCGGCACGATGGTTCACGTGGTGAGCGGGCGAACTCGCGAGACGCTTCAGAGGTGGCTTGGGGGGCTGCCAATAGGACTTCACGCCGAACACGGTTATTGGTCTCGACTGCATCCGACCGGCTCGTGGGAGCCGCTTAACGAGAAACCGTTGGAGTGGAAGCCAAAGGTGATAACGACTTTGGAACAGTTTGTGTCCGCTACACCGGGTTCGCTGCTTGAAGAAAAAAGCGCGGGTTTTGCCTGGCATTATCGAATGGTAGATCCCGACTTTGGAGCGCTCCACGCCCGCAAGCTGGTCCTGCGATTGGAGCGAGAACTCGAAGGCCTCCCGGTCGACATTCTATCCGGCGACAAGGTTGTGGAGATTCGCACGCAAGGGATCAACAAGGGAATTGTGGCCACGTCGATCATCTTAGCCCAGCCCGGCCCGTTGACCGTGCTGGCAATGGGCGACGATCAAACTGATGAAGAACTATTTGCGGCACTCCCTGGATACGGGGTCTCAGTTCACGTTGGCTCGCGCGCAAGCCGCGCTCACTACCGGCTTGCCGACCCGACCGCCGCGCGAGCCTTTCTCACCAGCCTGCTCTAAGCTCCGCTCAACTTGTCACTCAGGCTGCAGATCTTCCTTTAGCAAAAACCAGAAGAATCCATATCCATTCAACGACAGCTGATAAGGCCATTCCCCAATCCTCGGGAAGCGGACGCCTCCGGACATTTCAACCGGCACCCGTCCCTCGTACCCCCTCAAATCCAACTCGGTCGGTTGCGCGAACCGCGAGAGATTAAATACACACAGCACGATGTCATCTTCGTGCCTGCGGACAAACGCAAAGATTGTCCGGTTATCAGGCTTTACGAACTCGAGCGAACCTCGCCCAAAGACCGGATGCTGCTTTCGCAGGTGGATTGCGTTGTGCATCCAGTGCAAAAGAGAAGTTGAATGACGCTGCTGCGCCTCGACATTAACCGACTGATACCCGTAAACCGGATCCATAATCACCGGGAAATACAACATGGCAAAATCAGCTTTCGAGAACCCCGCATTGCGATCCGATGACCATTGCATCGGGGTTCGCACTCCGTCGCGATCACCTAGATAGATGTTCTCTCCCATCCCGATCTCGTCGCCGTAATAAAGAAACGGGCTTCCCGGCAAACTAAACAACAGCCCGTGCATCAACTCAATTCGTCTGCGGCCGTTGTCAAACAGCGGCGCGAGCCTTCGCCTGATCCCCACGTTTAGACGCATCCGAGGATCTTTCGCGTATTCGTTGTACAGGTAGTCGCGTTCCTCGTCGGTCACCATCTCCAGCGTAAGCTCGTCGTGGTTTCGCAAAAACATGCCCCACTGGCAGTTCTCGGGAATCGCCGGTGTCTTCTCCAGCACCTCGACTATGGGTCTTCGGTCCTCTTGACGCAAAGCCATGAACAGCCGGGGCATGATCGGGAAGTGATACGCCATCTGGCATTCATCGCCATCACCGAAGTAGGCGACAACGTCCGCTGGCCATTGATTCGCTTCCGCCAGCAAAACTCGGCCGCTGTATTGACTGTCGACGTGCGCACGCAAGCGTCGGAGAAACTCGTGAGTCTCCTGAAGGTTTTCGCAATTGGTCCCCTCGCGCTCGAACAGGTACGGAACGGCGTCGAGCCTCAACCCATCGATTCCCTGATCCATCCAGAACGAGACTACATCGATGACTGCTTGCTGGACTTCGGGGTTTTGGTAGTTGAGATCAGGTTGATGCGCGAAGAATCGATGCCAATAAAACGCGCCGGCTTCCTCGTCCCATGTCCAATTCGAACGCTCGGTGTCTACAAAGATCACTCGGGCATCCAGGTACTTCAAATCCGTGTCGCTCCATACATACCAGTCGCGTTTTGGCGAGTCGGGCGACTCGCGGGCTTCCTGAAACCATGGATGCTGGTCGGAGGTGTGGTTGAGCACAAGATCGGCTATGACTCGAATGCCGCGAGAATGCGCGGCATCGAGAAAGTTCTTGAAGTCGTCCAAAGTGCCGTATTGGGTGAGGATCGAAAAATAGTCGGAGATGTCGTACCCGCCGTCACGAAGCGGCGACGGGTATATTGGCAATAGCCATATGCAATCAACGCCAAGCCACTCGACGTAGTCGAGCTTCTCGATCAGTCCTCGGAAATCGCCAATGCCATCGGCGTTGGAATCGCAGAAACCGCGAACATAGATCTCGTAGAAAATTGCATCCTTAAACCAAAGAGGATCATCGGGAAGTCGGTCTGTTGCGGTCATCGAAACGAAACCCCTGGATCTCCTGGATTTCAATACTTCATACATCAAACCATCGCGGCTTGTGTGGGTGCAAGCGGCGGCGCGGAGACGGTACGAAAACTCCCCAACACCCACAACTTCAGTTGTGGGTTCTTTAGTTTCAGCCTACGGACGGCCTGACGTACTCACCTTCGTCACGCGAGGCTCCGGTCCCGCGGCGCCACTCGCGGCGCGAGTGGCGCCGCGGGACCGGTGAATGGAGAACCTGTTTAGCAACCTAGGCAAAAACTAAAGAACCCCCAACTGAA
Source organism: Blastocatellia bacterium (assembly GCA_035649735.1). GTDB lineage: Bacteria > Acidobacteriota > Blastocatellia > UBA7656 > UBA7656 > Onstottus_A. The sequence goes on from DASRIZ010000051.1 coordinate 18,029, forward strand.
GTTGGGGGTATTCTTTGGACTTTCGCAGCAGACTCACGAGGTCGGCGAAGGGTTGGCCACACCACCTTGTTTCGTCCTATTTAACGAGTTCGAAATCCATCCACTGAGTCGTCCAACGTTCCTTCTCCTTTGCGAGCCTGTCTCCTACGATGATCTGCAGCACGTACTCGCCTGGCGCAAGATCGTCGCCAAGCCGCAACCGGCCCGAGGCGGGAATATGTTTCCAATCGGGCTCCTCACCGACCGTGAGAGGGATGAGCTTTCCCTCGAACACTGGCTTGCCGTCCTTAAGCAAGATAAGTTGTGTCTCGAGTTGTGGCCTTTTTGTCGTGGGGTCAAGTTGAGCGTTATAGATCAGAAATCCGTAATCCAGAAACGTTCCGCGCTTGAGCGCACGCACCGCCGGGGTGCTCGCTGGATCGATCGCCTCGACAACCCCTTCGGTGCTGCCCGCGGTTGGTTCACCAGATCCCGGCGCCGTAGCTTTTTTGGCGGTAGCCGGATCATAGCCTGAAACAACCAGCCCCGAGAGCGTCAGCCGGTTCTTACCAATGTCAGGAACATCAATGAACTGACTGGCTGAGCCTACTCGCTCGGCGCGCGGGTCGCGCACCGCAACCCGCAACTGGTATCCCCCGGGTTTCTTGATCGGCACGTTCAGCGCATACGTGAACCCCTGATCCAACAGCTTCTGAAAACCGCCGGCGCTCACGCTCAAGTTGTAACCGCGGGCCTCGCGATCCACGATCTCACCGTTGCTTCCGAAGGTGAATGCAACCACCTCGATCGTGGCTTTGCGCACGCCGTCCTCTTCGTCGCTAAATTGGATATCGCGCGCGTCGATATGCATAATCGAGCGCATGAAAGAGCCGGCCGTTGGTTCGTGTCCAAAGAGTGATGTTAGTTTTAGGTGAATGTCCCCCGACGTAAACGGCGACGTAATCGCCTTCACTATTTGTTGAGCTCCGGTGTTACTGGGGCTCGCCTCTTCATCCGAGAGGCCATAGAAACCGGTCCGCGACCGTACCCGCAAACCGGCTCGCTTTACTCTCAAACTCAAATTGTGAAAAGTTCGTTTTCCCTGCTCCGCCTTGAAGCTCGAATGTTCCGGGATATAGCCGACCAGATAGTAGCCTTTTTGATCATCCAGGACGCGGCCGAAACCTTCCGGTATGTTGTTTGTGTTTCGGACAAAGAATCCGCCGGTTTGATTCGCCAGGTAGTTCAGACCGCCTTGCGACGCGAAAAGCTGGTTGCTGCGGTCCGACGAAACTTGAGCCACATCAGCCGTGGAATTAAAAGCGGTGTTGTCCGCCGCGGTCAGCCCAGTCGGTTGGAGCCCTCGAACATCCATTGTATAGACCACCACCGATGCGCGATTCGCTGCATCAACAAGCCGTCGCATCGCCTCAAGGACCCGATAGTCCGTCGATCTTAGAAGCTGAATGCCATCGGACATCAGCACAACTGATTTCCGACCCGGCAAATCCTTCAGCCCACGCACGATCAATCCGACCGTACTCAGCGTGCCGGTTGTAAACATCTCTTCGCGAGAAGTTGCGCTTGAAGAAATAAAAGTTCGCATTTGCGCCGCGCCCAAACCGCCGGCTCCGGCAAAAGGCGCGCTGGTCATGGGCTTGAAGGCTCCGAGACCGCTGCCAAACATCAAGTTATAGCGCACCCGCTCGATTGCGGCATAAAGCAGCCGCTTGTCCGCGGTGAATTGCTGGAGCGCACCCATCCCGGCGCCGGTCCGGATAATCGCAACCAGATCGCCGGGCT